>NZ_JBIVLO010000002.1:0-301729 GCF_044751305.1 Streptomyces sp. NPDC088725 | reverse complement strand
TCGGACCCTCGGACCCTCGGACCCTCGGACCCTCGGACCCTCGGACCCTCGGACCCTCGGACCCTCGGACCCTCGGACCCTCGGACCCTCGGACCCTCGGACCCGCCCCGGGCTCAGCCCCGCTGACGTGCCGGCCACCGTCGCATCCGGGCTGTCCTGTCGCCGAGGCCGGAGCGCTTTACACCCCAGCGGCCCGTAAGTGCGGTCCAACGCGCCGAGAACGCCCAGATCACTCGAATGGCCGAACGTGGCGCGAGGAGTGCGCGTATCCGCGTCCACCGGTCGGCCGACGCGTGCAGCCCTTCCCGTACCCGCTCGGTGTCAGCGGTCAGATCCGCGGCGGCGAGCGGCACGGGTGCGTACAGCACCTGCTCGACGGAGCCGGCGACCCGGTGCACCGCATCCGCGGCGGGCGGGTCCAGCCGGCCGAGCCGTACGATCCTGGCGGCGGATTTCCGGGGCGTCCGCGAGTTGTCCGGCGTGATGCCGTGATCCCAGGCCGTGTCGGTGATCTCCCGCCAGGCCGCCAGCGTCCGCGCCGTCACCGCCCGGGCCCTGGCCACCTCCTCCTCTGCCGCGTGTGGGTCCACAGCGCCCAGGACGGACCCGCCGGCGGATTCCCACCGGTCCTCCCCGCCCGGCCTGGTGGCCGGCGGGGACGCGTGGCCGCCTGAGCCGAGGCGCCGTGCCCGTACCCGCAGCCGCCACAGCAGGGGCAGCGCGAGGAGCAGCAGCAGTGCCACCGCGCTCAGCACGATCAGCACCACGGCCCGGGCGGACGTCCCGGAATCGCCCGGCGTTGCCTCACCCGGTGCGGCGGCCGCGCCGCAGTTCGCCGGCGTCTTCTCCCGGGCGTCGCAGCTCGCCGGGGCGGAAGGCGCGGCCGACGGCGCCGTGGAAGCGGTGGCGTCCGGCTGCTGCGGATCGGCCGCGCCACCGGACGGGGTGTCCTCACGCGTGTAGCCGGGGGCGCTGCCCCGGCTCGGGGTGGGCTCGAACCGGGTCCAGCCGACCCCTTCGAAGTACAGCTCGGGCCATGCGTGCGCGTCCCGCAGCCCGACCGACACGCTGCCGTCCGGCTGCGCCGTACCGGGCGTGAAGCCCACCGCGACGCGGGCCGGTATGCCGAGCGTGCGGGCCATCGCGGCCATCGTGAACGAGAAGTGGACGCAGAAGCCCTCCTTGTCCTGGAGGAAGCGGGTGATCGCGTTGACACCGGTGCCCGTTTCCACGCTGGTGTCGTAGCGGAAGCCGCCGTCCACCGCGAACCAGTCCTGCAGTTCCACGGCCCGCTCGTAGTTGTTCGTCGCTCCCGCGGTGACCTCTTCCGCGGTTCGACGGACGACCGAGGGCAGGGCCGTGGGGAGCTGCGTGTACTCACGGAGCAGGGCCGAGGGGGCCTCGGGCGCCGAAGCGAGCTGATCCCGGGTCGGGTTCACCAGGAGGCTGTCGACCGTGTACCGGGCGCCGCGCGTCGACTGGCCGCGGTCGCCCACCAGGGTTCTGCCGACGGGTTCGAAGCGCCAGCGGCCGTCCACCGCGACCCGGGTCGCGGGATACGGCATCGGCAGGTAGTTCTGCCCGTACCACTGCGCGGCCGTCAGATTGGTCTCGATCTCGGTGGTACTCACGTCGGCGCCGAGCCCCGGGGTGCCGGGAAGCCGGTCGGGTACGTCCTTGACGTCCCGCTGCGAGAACCGCCAGGACGTCCCGTCGAACTTGTCCAGCGACATGATCCGCAGATACAGATCCTCGGTGGTCACCGCGTTGGTCTTGTACCGCAGGGCCTCGCGGTTCTCCGGCTGGTTGAGATCATTCTGGAGGGAGACCAGAGGGTTCACCGCGGAGATCGTGCCTCCACCCGCGCCTCCTGAGCCGGTTCCGGGGCCGGTGCCCGCGAGCAGCCCGCCGCCCAGGGAGGGCAGGGCGGCCGGGACCGCCAGCGCGATCCCGAGGGTCAGCACTCCGATCCGCCGCCCGGTGCGTGCCGGGGCCGGTGCGCGGTCGCCGGGGACGCCAGGACCGGCGGACGCGCTGTTCGGTGTCCCCGGCGGGCCGCCGAACACCCGCCCCCACTGGGAGAGCCTGTCCCTGCCCTCGGCCAGGAGCAGCAGCAGGTAGCCGCAGGCCGCGAGCAGGAACCACAGCCAGTCCCACGTGCCGGTGGAGAGCCCGGCGGCGATCGAGTAGAGCGCGAGCAGCGGAAGGCCTGCGGGGGCCGCGCTGCGGAAGGTCACCGCGAGCGCGTCGACCGTGAGCCCGATGACCAGGACACCGCCCACGAGCATCAGCCTGATGCCGTCGCCGGCCGGGGCGGGGATGGCGTACCGCCCGACGTCCTCGACACCCGTCGTCAGCAGCCGGCCGAACTCCTGGACGACCGCCGGTGACGGCAGTACGCCGAGGAACGCCTGCTGTCCGGCGAAGGCCACCGTGAGCAGCAGCAGAGCGAGCACGGCCTGGACCAGGACGGTCGCGGGCCTGGGCAGCGGCACCCGCCGTAGCAGGGCGCCGGCCCCGCTGGTGATCGCCACCAGGAGAGCGGCCTCCGCCAGCCAGCCGGCCGAGTCGACCAGCGGCAGCAGGGAGGCCGCCGCCAGCAGCGTGGCCGTATAGGCGCACAGGGCCACTCTCGTACGACCACTCATGACCATCCTCCGGAGAAGCCTGTCGCGCCGCCGGGGACGGCGGGCTCCGAACGCTCCCGCGAGGCCTGCTGCCACAGCTCGGGCAGCGAGGCTCCCGAGGGGACCGCGAGAACGGTCCAGCCCGCTTCCCGGAGCGGCCTCAGCCGCTCCTCCACAGGGCCGGGGCCACCGGCTCCCCGCACCCAGCCGGCGCTGTCGAGCACGAACGCGACGGCCGCGCCGCTGCGTTGGCGCATACGGGCCGCCACGGCGGCCTGATCTTCGTCGAGATCACCGAAGAAGGCCACCAGCAGACCTTCGGTCCCCCCACGCAGCACGTCGTACGAGGGGGAGAGGTCCGTGCCCGTCGAATGGCCGACGACCGCGAGGGTGTCCATCATCAGTCCCGCTGTCTCCGCCGTCTCCTGGCCGGCTCCCGCGTAGCCGTCCGCCGCCTCGCCCGGGCCCGGCACCGCGGTGCCCGCGTCCGTCAGCAGCCTTACGGCGAAGCCCTGCTGGAGCATGTGCAGCAGCGCGGAGGCGGCGCCGGACACCGCCCACTCGAAGGCGGAGCCGGGGCCGGCGCCCTGGTAGGCGGCCCGCCGGGTGTCCAGCAGCACCGTGCACCTGGCACGCCGCGGCTGCTCCTCGCGGCGCACCATCAGCTCGCCGTGGCGGGCTGTGGAGCGCCAGTGCACGCGGCGCAGATCGTCTCCGTGGCGGTAACCGCGCGGGATCGTGTCGTCCTCGCCGGCCAGCGCCTGTGAGCGCTGCCGACCGTCTCCATGTCCGGAGGAGTCGCCCGCGAGCCGCACCGGTGGCAGCGGCTCGGTGCGCGGCACGACGGTCAGGGTGTCGAACGCGGTGAAGGCGCGGGTCAGTTCGCACATCCCGAAGGGGTCGCTCAGCCGCAGTTGCAGCGGTCCGAGCGGGTAGCGCCCGCGCAGGTCGGAGCGGACCCGGTAGGACACCTCGCGGCGGCCACCCGGCTCCACACGGTCGAGGACGAACCGGGGGCGCGGGCCCAGTACGTACGGCACGTGGTCCTGCACCATCAGCAGGCCGGTGGGCAGCCGCGACACATTGTCCAGCCGCAGACGCACCCGGGCCTCGGACCCCGCCGGGACCTGGGAGGGGGCCAGACGTCTGGTGGCCGCCACCCGGTAGCGCGTGCGGTACAGGACGGCCACGCAGACCAGTGGCAGCGCGGCGAGCAGCAGCCCCACCCGCAGCAGATCCGGCTGGCCGAGCACATAGGCGCAGGCCGCCGCCGCGACACCGGCGGCGAAGAACGATCTGCCGCGCGTCGTCAGACCCTCGAGGACGCCCCGCAGTCCGTCCCCGCCCCCGCTGCTCTCGCTGTCGTCGCCGTCCCCGCCGTCGGAGACGGCCGGCCCCCCGCGGGCCATCACAACCGCCGTGCGCCGGGCGGCTGCCGGCCGTAGAGCTGTCCGCCGTTCCCCTGGCGGCCCAGGGTGCGGGCGCTCCCGTCCGCTGTGGGCACCGGGGTGCGCTGAAGGATCTCCTGCACGACCTGCTCGGCGGTACGGCGGTTCAACTGGGCCTGGGCGGTGGGCAGCAGCCGGTGCGCGAGCACCGCGGAGGCCAGGGCCTGCACATCGTCGGGAAGCACGTACTCCCGGCCGTTCAGAGCCGCGGAGGCCTTCGCCGCGCGCAGCAGATGCAGCGTCGCGCGCGGGGAGGCCCCGAGCCTGAGATCGGGGTGATGGCGGGTCGCACCCACCAGTTCGACCGCGTAGCGCCGTACGGCGTCGGCGACATGCACCGTACGCACCGCGTCGATCAGCTTCACGATGTCGTGCGCGTGGGCCACCGGCTGGAGGTCGTCCAGCGGGGAGAGCCCGCCGTGCACGTCCAGCATCTGCAACTCGGCCTCTGGGCTCGGGTAACCGATCGACACCCGGGCCATGAAACGGTCGCGCTGCGCCTCGGGCAGGGGATAGGTGCCCTCCATCTCCACCGGGTTCTGCGTGGCCACCACCATGAAAGGACTGGGCAGTTCATACGTCTGCCCGTCGACGGTGACCTGGCGCTCCTCCATCGACTCCAGCAGCGCCGACTGGGTTTTGGGCGAGGCGCGGTTGATCTCGTCGCCGATCACGATCTGCGCGAAGATCGCACCCGGCTTGAACTCGAAGTCCCTGCGCTGCTGGTCGTAGATGGACACCCCGGTGATGTCCGAGGGCAGCAGGTCGGGAGTGAACTGAATACGCCGCACCGAACAGTCGATGGAGCGCGCGAGCGCCTTCGCCAGCATGGTCTTGCCCACGCCGGGGACATCTTCGATCAGCAGATGCCCCTCGGCGAGCAGCACGGTCAGCGAAAGCCGTACGACCTCAGGCTTGCCCTCGATCACACCTTCCACCGACGCGCGTACCCGCTCCGCTGTGGTGGTCAGATCAGTGAGGCTCGCTCGATCGTCATAGGTCGTCACCCGGCCCTCCTCGGCCCTTCCATCCGGGCCGGAGCTCATCGGACGGCCCGGCCCACCCCAGAATTCACACACCGTTCCAGGAAGGTCCCGGCCCGCTGTCACAGCCACATTCTTGTTGCCGTTAACGCTTCGTGTCACTCGCCTGTGGATAAGTAGGTGGGATATGACGCGCTTTGTGGCCTTATCGGCCCTGTTTTGATGGGTGTGACACCGGACCGGGGAGTCAGGAAGCGGGGTCTACCTCGGTCAACAGCCCTGTCTTCACGTCGAAGACGAAGCCGCGGACGTCGTCGGTGTGAGGCAGGAACGGGGACGTCCGTACGCGCTGCATCGACTGCCGTACGTCCTGCTCGACGTCACGGAACGCCTCCACCGCCCAGGCGGGGCGCTGGCCGACCTCGAGCTCCAGGTCGTGCCGGAATTCCTCGGTGATGGTCTGCATGCCGCAGCCCGTGTGGTGGATGAGGGCGACGCTGCGGGTGCCGAGCGCGCGCTGGCTGATGGTGAGTGAGCGTATGACGTCGTCGGTGACGACCCCGCCCGCGTTGCGGATGGTGTGGCAGTCGCCGAGCGAGAGGCCGAGGGCGCCGTGCAGATCGAGCCTGGCGTCCATGCAGGCGACCACGGCCACCCGCAGGACCGGACGTGCGTCCATGCCGGGATCGGTGAACTCCGACGCGTAACGGCTGTTGGCTGCGACGAGCCGGTCGGTGACGGTCCCGCCGGCGGGCGTCGCCCCGGCGTGGGTCTCTGCTGACTCTGCGGGGAGGTGTGCGGATGTCGACATACCTATAACGGTAATGCTCACTCCCCGTGGAAGCCGGTGGTCCGACGGGACAAAGAACATCAACGTGACCTGGTGTGACCTAACCCACACGAGCGAGGCCGGCTCGCCCGATCGGGTGACCCTCGGTGTCTTTCTCTCCGTCCGGAGTGACCCGCGCGACGCGCTGGCCGGTTGATTGACCGGAAGGACGAGTGGACTAAAGTGACGCGAAGTTCACGGACCCGTCCTGAACACATCCCAATTTTCCGCGCGTGTGCGGCGTACGTGCGGCTCGGCCTCCTCCCGCTCGCGGTCGGCCGACGCCCTTCCCGGCGCCGGCGGATCTCCCCTTCTGAGCGGGCGGGGACCCGGCAGTACGTACAGCCGTGCCGGACCTGAGAGGGGCGCATGAACCAGGCCCGACACGTACCGGTGATGCTCCAGCGGTGCCTGGACCTGCTCGCCCCCGCGCTGGCCGAGCCAGGCGCGGTCGTCGTCGACTGCACGCTCGGCCTCGGTGGACACAGTGAGGCGCTGCTCTCCACCTTCCCGGCGGTACGGCTGATCGCGCTCGACCGCGACAAGGAGGCGCTGCGCCTCTCCGGCGAACGCCTCGCCGTCCACGGCGACCGGGCCACCCTCGTGCACGCCGTCTACGACGAACTGCCCGAGGTGCTGGCCAGGCTGGGGATCCCCAAGGTCCAGGGCGTGCTCTTCGACCTCGGCGTCTCCTCCATGCAGCTGGACGAGGCCGACCGCGGCTTCGCCTACTCCCAGGACTCCCCGCTCGACATGCGGATGGACCAGAGCGCGGGAGTCAGCGCCGCCGAGGTCCTGAACACCTATCCGCCCGGCGAACTGGTGCGGATCCTGCGCGCCTACGGCGAGGAGAAGCAGGCCAAGCGGATCGTCTCGGCCGTCGTCAGGGAGCGCGAGAAGGAACCCTTCTCGCACAGCGCCCGGCTCGTCGAGCTGATCCGCGACGCGCTCCCGCAGGCCGCCAAGCGCACCGGCGGCAACCCCGCGAAACGCACCTTCCAGGCGTTGCGCATCGAGGTCAACGGTGAGCTGTCCGTGCTGGAACACGCGATCCCCGCAGCGGTGAAGACCCTCGCCGTCGGCGGCCGCATCGCTGTCCTCTCGTACCACTCGCTGGAAGACCGCCTGGTCAAGCAGGTCTTCGCGGCCGGGGCCGCCAACACCGCGCCGCCCGGTCTGCCGGTCGTCCCCGAGCGGTACCAGCCCCGCCTCGCCCTGCTCACCCGCGGCGCGGAACTGCCCACGGAGGAAGAGGTCGCGGAGAACCGCCGGGCCGCTCCGGCCCGGCTGCGGGGGGCGCGGCGGATCCGGGAGGACGCTTCGTGAGCGGACCGGCCAAGCAGCTGAAGGGGCGGGCGGCCCGGCTCGCCCAGCTGATGCCGTCCGGGCCCAACTCGGCGGCGCGCACCCCCTTCGTGCTGCTGGTCGTCCTGCTCCTCGGCGGTGGTCTGATCACGCTGCTGCTGCTGAACTCCTCGCTCAACGAGGGGTCGTTCAAGCTCAGCGCGCTGAAGAAGCAGACCACCGACCTGACGGACGAACAGCAGGCGCTGCAGCGCGACGTGGACGACCGCTCCGCGCCCTACGCCCTGGAGCGCCGGGCCCGGGAACTCGGCATGGTGCCCGGAGGCAGCCCCGCCTTCCTGAAGCCCGACGGGGGAGTCCAGGGAGTTCCGGAAGCCGCGCCCACGCCGCCGCCCGGGCACCCGTCCGTCATGGCGGCGGCCCCGCCCCTGACCTCCTCGGCCACCCCGGGCCCGACGGCCGGCGCCACGTCCGGCACCACCCCGGGCCCGACGCCCGTCCCGGCCCCGGGCTCCACGCCCGGCCCGACGCCCGGCTCCGTGCCCGGACCGGCGCACAGCCCGGCGTCCTTCACCTCCGCCCCGGCGCAGCCGTCCGGCGGCCCGGCCCCGACGACTCCCGGCAGGTGACGCAGTGCCCTCCAAGGAACCACCGCGCCGCCGCGTACCGGGCCCCGCACGCCCCGGCAACGGCCGCTCGCGGCCCCCCGGGCGCCCGGCGGCCCGTCCCGTGCAGAAGATCAGACTCGGCAGCCCGCGCCCCCGGCTGCGGCTGGTGAGCCTCGGTCTGACCGTCGTGATGATGATCTT
Organism: Streptomyces sp. NPDC088725; assembly: GCF_044751305.1. Taxonomy (NCBI): domain Bacteria; kingdom Bacillati; phylum Actinomycetota; class Actinomycetes; order Kitasatosporales; family Streptomycetaceae; genus Streptomyces; species Streptomyces sp. NPDC088725. Next base: position 293,728 of record NZ_JBIVLO010000002.1, on the reverse strand, counting down.
CGTTGTCCGGCTCCTCCAGGTGCAGGCCGTCGACGCCAGCGCCTACGCGGCCAAGGCGGACAAGAACCGCTTCTTCACGCAGACCATCGCGGCGGAGCGCGGCGAGATCACCGACCGCGCGGGCACCGCACTCGCCACCAGCGTCGACGCGTACAACATCATCGCCGACCCCATGATGTTCTCGCCCGCCTTCACCAAGGCCGCCGACGTCCCGGAACAGGCCGCGGGGCTCCTCGCCCCGATCATCGGCAAGGACGCCGACGACCTGGTCAGGAAGCTGAAGGCCCCCAAGTCCCGTTACACCGTGCTGGCCACCCGGCAGACGCCGCAGGTCTGGAACCAGATCAAGGACCTCAGGGGCGTACTCGCCGGAAAGGCGAGCAACGACAAGAGCGCCGGCGGCAAAGGCGTCAACGTCCTGGCCGGCGTCTTCATGGAGCCGAGCACCAAGCGGGTGTATCCCAACGGCGATCTCGCCGCCGGGATAGTGGGTTACGTCAACGCGGCGGGCCGGGGCGCCGGTGGTGTGGAATCCATGCTCGACCAGGAACTCGCGGGCAAGGACGGACAGATCACGTACACCCAGTCCGGCGGCCGCAGAGTGCCCACCGCCGGATCCCAGGAGAAGCCCGCGGTCCCCGGCTCCGACATCGAGCTGACCATCGACCGGGACATCCAGTGGGCGGCCCAGCGGGCCATCGCCGACCAGGTGACCAAGTCCAAGGCCGACCGCGGCTATGTGGTGGTCCAGAACACCAGGACCGGCGAGGTCCTCGCCATGGCCAACGCCCCCGGCTTCGACCCCAACGACCTCTCCGAGGCCAACGCGGCCGCCATGGGCAACGCGGCGCTCCAGGACGTGTACGAACCCGGCTCCACCGCCAAGGTCATGTCCATGGCCGCCGTGCTGGAGGAGAAGGCCGCCACCCCCTCCACCCATGTCGTCGTCCCCAACCGGCTGCACCGCGGCGACCGTCTCTTCAAGGACGACATCGACCACCCGACCTGGAACCTGACGCTCAACGGCGTCCTCGCCAAGTCCAGCAACATCGGCACCATCCTGGCGACCGGGCAGCTGGGCAAGACCCAGCCGCAGGCCAACACGGTGCTCTACTCGTACCTGAACAAATTCGGCATCGGCCGGCCCACCGGCCTCGGCTACCCGGGCGAGACCCAGGGCATCCTCGCGAAACCGCAGGACTGGTCCACCTCGCAGCAGTACACGATCCCCTTCGGCCAGGGGCTGTCGCTCAACGCCATGCAGGCCGCGTCCGTGTACTCGACCGTCGCCAACGGCGGCGTACGCGTAGCACCCACCCTCATCCGCGGCACGCGCGGCCCCGACGGCCACTTCACCCCGGCCGACGCGCCCAAGAAGACCCGCGTGGTCAGCGAGCGCACGGCCAGGACGGTCGCCACCATGCTGGAGTCGGTCGTCGGCGACGAGGAGGGCACGGGCACGGCCGCCAAGATCCCCGGCTACCGCGTCGCGGGCAAGACCGGCACGGCCAACCGGGTGGATCCCGTACTGGGCCGCTACAAGGGCTACACGGCCTCCTTCGCCGGCTTCGCGCCCGCCGACGATCCCCAGCTCACCGTCTACTGCGCCATCCAGAACCCCACCAAGGGCTCCTACTTCGGCGGATCCATCTGCGGACCGATCTACAAGAAGGTCATGGAGTTCGCGCTCAAGACGCTGCAGGTCGCACCGACCGGCAGCGAAACCCCCAAGCTGCCGGTCACCTTCAAGCCCGGCGAGTGACCCCCCAGGGAACGCCTCAGTGACAACCATCACCCCCGATTCCGGGAACCGCGAAGAACCCTCCGGGCAGCAGCCCCCCTCACTTCGCCCGGCGCCCGCCGAGCCCGGTACGCTCACCGCCGTGCCAGACGCTGACCAGTACCGAACCACCCCTGAGGACGCCCCTGTGAACCAGCCGGGGACACCCCGCCCGGACCGGGTCCGACCGATCTCCCTCGCGGAGCTGGCTGCCCAGGTGGGCGCCGAGGCGCCGGGCCCGGGAGAGGCGACGGGCATCACCCACGACTCACGGGCGGTACGCCCCGGAGACGTGTACGCCGCCCTCCCCGGCGCCCGCCTCCACGGGGCCGACTTCGCCAACCAGGCCGCCGAGCTGGGCGCGGCAGCCGTTCTGACGGACCCGTCGGGCGCCGAGCGCGCGGCGGCGACCGGACTGCCCGTGCTGCTCGCTCCCGACCCGCGCGCCGTCATGGGCGAACTCGCCGCCGGGATCTACGGACGCCCCGGGCGCGACCTGCTCCAGATCGGTATCACCGGCACCTCGGGCAAGACCACCACGGCGTATCTCGTCGAGGGCGGGCTGCGCGGCGCCGGCCACCGCACCGGGCTCATCGGCACCGTCGAGATGCGGATCGACGACGAGCGCATCAAATCGGAGCGCACCACCCCGGAGGCCACCGACCTCCAGGCGCTCTTCGCGGTCATGCGCGAGCGCGGAGTCCAGTCCGTCGCCATGGAGGTCTCCAGCCACGCGCTGGTGCTCGGCCGGGTCGACGGCTGCGTGTTCGACGTCGCCGTCTTCAACAACCTCAGCCCGGAGCACATGGAGTTCCACTCCGGCATGGAGGACTACTTCCAGGCCAAGGCGCAGCTGTTCACCGAGCGGCGCAGCAGGAAGGGCGTCGTCAACTTCGACGACGAGTACGGCCGCAGGCTCATCACCGAGGCGTCCGTACCGCTCACCACTTTCTCCACGGAGGGCCACCCGGACGCCGACTGGCGGGCCGAGGACGTCGAACTCGGCCCGCACAGCTCCACGTTCACCGCCGTGGGACCTGAGGGCGAGCGGATCACCGCCTGGGCCCCGCTGCCCGGCCCCTTCAACGTCGCCAACACCCTGGCCGCGATCGTCACCCTCGCCGTCGCCGGGATCGACCCGCAGACCGCCGCGGACGGCGTCGCCGCGGTCCCGGGTGTGCCCGGCCGGCTGGAGCGGGTGGACGCGGGACAGCCGTACCTCGCCGTCGTCGACTACGCGCACAAGACGGACGCCGTGGAGTCGGTGCTGCGCTCGCTGCGCAAGGTCACCAAGGGCCGGATCCACCTCGTGCTCGGCTGCGGCGGCGACCGCGACCAGTTCAAGCGCGGACCGATGGGCGCGGCCGCCGCCCGGCTCGCCGACACCGCCGTACTCACCTCCGACAACCCGCGCTCCGAGGACCCGCTCGCGATCCTCGCCGCCATGCTCGCGGGCGCGGCCGAGGTCCCCATCCACGAGCGCGGCACCGTCCTGGTCGACGCCGACCGCGCGTCCGCGATCGCCTCGGTGGTCTCCCGCGCCGCGGCCGACGACACCGTACTGATCGCCGGGAAGGGCCACGAGCAGGGCCAGGACATCGCCGGAGTGGTACGGCCCTTCGACGACCGCCGTGTCCTGCGCCAGGCCATCGAGCGTTCTCTCAGCGCACAGCCACGTCACGAGCACCCCCACGAGAACAACAGTCAGGGATGACCCAGTGATCGCCCTCTCCCTCGCCGAGATCGCCGCCATCGTCGGCGGGCAGTCCCACGACATACCCGATCCGGCCGTATGTGTCACAGGCCCCGTCGTCTACGACTCCCGCAAGGTCGAGGCGGGCAGCCTGTTCGCCGCCTTCGCGGGCGAGCGCGTCGACGGCCACGACTACGCGCGCCGGGCCGTCGACGGGGGCGCGGTGGCCGTCCTGGCCACCCGTCCCCTCGACGGCGTCCCCGTCCTGGTCGTCGACGACGTCGTGCAGGCCCTCGGCGCCCTCGCCAAAGCCGTCGTGGAACGCCTGGGCGCCACCGTCGTCGCGCTCACCGGTTCCGCGGGCAAGACCAGCACCAAGGACCTCATCGCCCAGCTGCTGCAACGCAGAGGGCCCACCATCTGGCCGGAGGGCAATCTCAACAACGAGATCGGGCTGCCGATCACCGCTCTGCGCTCCGTCGAGGACACCCGCTACCTCGTCCTGGAGATGGGCGCCCGCTACATCGGCGACATCCGCTACCTCACCGGACTCGTCCCGCCGCGGGTCGGCCTCGTACTGAACGTCGGCACCGCCCACATCGGCGAGTTCGGCGGCCGTGAGCAGATCGCCCAGGCAAAGGGCGAAATGGTCGAGTCGCTGCCGCCGGCCGAGCAGGGCGGTGTGGCCGTACTCAACGCCGACGACCCCCTCGTCCGCGCCATGAAATCGCGCACCAAGGCCCGCGTTCTGCTCTTCGGAGAGTCGGGCGAAGCAGACGTACGGGCAGAGAACGTCCACCTCACGGCGTCCGGACAGGCCGCGTTCGGTCTTCGAACACCCTCCGGGTGCAGGGACGTGACACTGCGGCTGTACGGTGAGCACCACGTGTCGAACGCGCTCGCCGCGGCCGCCGTCGCCCATGAGTTGGGAATGTCCGTCGACGAGATCGCCGATGCGCTCTCCGAAGCGGGGACCCTCTCCCGCTGGCGTATGGAGGTCACCGAGCGCGCGGACGGCGTGACGATCGTCAACGACGCCTACAACGCGAACCCCGAATCCATGAAAGCAGCGCTCCGTGCGCTGGTCGCCATGGGCAGTGCCGCACAGGCCACGGGGGGACGCACGTGGGCGGTGCTCGGCCCGATGGCCGAGCTGGGTGACGACTCGTTCGCCGAGCACGACGCCGTCGGACGGCTCGCCGTCCGGCTCAACGTCAGCAAGCTCGTGGCAGTCGGGGGCAGGGAAGCGTCCTGGCTGCGTCTGGGCGCTTACAACGAGGGTTCGTGGGGTGAGGAGTCGGTGCACGTGTCCGACGCGCAGGCGGCGGTCGACCTGTTGCGCAGTGAACTGCGTCCGGGAGACGTCGTGCTGGTGAAGGCTTCCAGGTCGGCAGGGTTCGAGCGGATCGCCACGGCGCTGCTCGAGAACGCCACCGAGGGCGAGGTTTCCGGCCGATGAGGCAGATCCTCTTCGCAGGGGCCATCGGGCTCTTCCTGACCCTCGTGGGAACCCCGCTGCTGATCAAGCTGCTGGCCCGCAAGGGATACGGCCAGTTCATCAGGGACGATGGCCCACGTACGCACGGCAGCAAGAAGGGCACGCCCACGATGGGCGGGATCGCCTTCATCCTGGCCACCCTCGTCGCGTACGTCGCGGCGAAGGTGATCACGGGTGAGCAGTTCCGCTTCTCGGGTGTGCTGGTCCTGTTCCTGATGACGGGAATGGGCGTCGTCGGATTCCTCGACGACTACATCAAGATCGTGAAGCAGCGTTCGCTGGGCCTGCGGGCCAAGGCGAAGATGGCGGGCCAGCTGATCGTGGGCATCGCCTTCGCGGTGCTCGCGCTCCAGTTCGCCGACACCCGCGGTCTCACCCCGGCCTCCACCAAGCTGTCGTTCGTCATGGACTTCGGCTGGTCGATCGGCCCGGTGCTGTTCGTGGTCTGGGCGCTGTTCATGATTCTCGCCATGTCGAACGGCGTGAACCTGACGGATGGTCTGGACGGTCTGGCCACCGGCGCGTCGGTGATGGTGTTCGGCGCGTACACCTTCATCGGGCTGTGGCAGTTCCAGGAGTCCTGCGCCAACGCGGCGACCCTGACCAACCCCAACGCCTGTTTCGAGGTGCGTGATCCACTCGATCTCGCGGTCGTCGCCTCGGCCCTGATGGGCTCGTGCTTCGGCTTCCTGTGGTGGAACACCTCACCCGCCAAGATCTTCATGGGTGACACCGGATCACTCGCGCTCGGCGGCGCGCTCGCGGGTCTCGCGATCTGCTCGCGCACCGAGTTCCTGATCGCGCTGCTGGGCGGTCTGTTCGTCCTGATCACCATGTCCGTGGTCATCCAGGTCGGTTCGTTCAAGACGACCGGCAAGCGCGTCTTCCGGATGGCGCCACTCCAGCACCACTTCGAACTCAAGGGCTGGTCCGAAGTCCTTGTCGTGGTCCGCTTCTGGATCATCCAGGGCATGTGCGTGATCGTGGGCCTCGGCCTCTTCTACGCCGGCTGGGCGGCCCAGAAGTGAACTGGCACGGCAAGCGGGTCACCGTCGCGGGTCTCGGTGTCTCCGGGATCCCGGCGGCCCGCGTGCTGCGCGGCCTCGGCGCCGAGGTGACCGTCGTCAACGACGGGGACGACGAGCGCTCCCGCGCCCAGGCCGCCGAGCTGGAACAGCTCGGCGTCACGGTGCGCCTGGGCGACGGCGCGACCCTCCCCGAGGGCACCGAACTGGTCGTCACCGCTCCCGGCTGGCAGCCCGGCAAGCCGCTCTTCGCGGCCGCCGGGGCGGCCGGTGTGGAGATCTGGGGCGACGTCGAGCTGGCGTGGCGGCTGCGGGGGCCCGGCGCGGCCCCCTGGCTGGCCGTCACCGGCACGAACGGCAAGACGACGACGGTCAGGATGCTCGCCTCGATCCTGGAGGCGGCCGGGCTGCGTACGGCCGCCGTCGGCAACATCGGTGTCTCGCTCATCGACGCGGTTACCGGTGAGCAGACGTACGACGTGCTCGCCGTCGAACTCTCCAGCTACCAGCTGCACTGGGCGCCGAGCGTGCGCGCCCACTCGGGGGCCGTGCTCAACCTCGCCCCCGACCACCTCGACTGGCACGGCTCCATGGCGGCGTACGCGGCCGACAAGGGCCGTGTCTACGAGGGCAACCAGGTCGCCTGCGTCTACAACGCGGCCGACCCGGCCACCGAGGACCTGGTGCGCGAGGCCGACGTCGAAGAGGGCTGCCGGGCCATCGGCTTCACTCTCGGCACCCCGGGCCCGTCCCAACTCGGCGTCGTGGACGGCATCCTGGTCGACCGCGCGTTCGTCGAGAACCGGCAGGCACAGGCACAGGAGCTGGCCCAGGTCTCCGACGTCAGCCCCGCCGTCCCGCACAACATCGCCAACGCGCTCGCCGCCGCGGCCCTGGCCCGCTCCTTCGGCGTCGAACCGGCGGCCGTACGGGACGGACTGCGCGCCTTCCGCCCCGACGCCCACCGCATCGAGCATGTCGCGGATGTCGCGGACGTCAGTTACATCGACGACTCCAAGGCCACCAACACCCATGCGGCCGAGGCGTCCCTGGCTGCCTACGACCCGATCGTCTGGATCGCCGGCGGCCTGGCCAAGGGCGCGGTCTTCGGTGAACTCGTCGAGCGGTCGGCGAAGCGGCTGCGCGGGGTGGTCCTGATCGGCGCTGACCGTGCGCTCATCAGGGAAGCCCTCGCGCGACACGCGCCCGAAGTCCCGGTCGTGGACCTCGACCGGACCGACACTGGGGCGATGCCGGCGGCGGTCCGGGAAGCGGCGCGGCTCGCGCGGCCCGGGGATACGGTACTGCTGGCCCCGGCCTGTGCCTCGATGGACATGTTCGCCAACTACAACAAGCGAGGCGAGGCGTTCGCGGACGCGGTCCGCGCCCTCGCCGCCGAACACGCCTGACACACCGGCGGTCAGCCGCCAGGGGCCCCGGCAGCCGCGCCAGGCACGACTGGAGGGGACAGCGACGATGCCGGCCGAGGACACCGCGGGACGTGACCCGCATCCCGCGGTACGCCACAGAGACTTCGCGCGAGCTTCGGCGCTCGCCGGAGTACCCGGTACGGACACACCGCCCGCGCCCGGCCTCGGCCACTGGGCGGCGCTGCGCGGCCGTACCCCGGGCTCGCCCGTACGCCGCCCCGCCGGCGCCCGTCGCGGGCGCGGCGGGAGCGGCGGCGCCCGGACGCCCGGGCGGCAGCGGGCGCCCCGAGGCGGCGGGATCCGCCGCCTCCACGAACAGGCGCGCCGCACCTGGGACCGGCCGCTCACGGCGTACTACCTGATCATCGGCAGCGGACTGCTGATCACCGTGCTCGGTCTGGTGATGGTCTACTCCGCCTCGATCATCTACGCGCTCCAGTACTCACTGCCCGCCACGTACTTCTTCCGCAAACAGCTCCTCGCCGCCGTCATCGGCGGCGGACTGCTGCTGCTCGCCGCCCGGTTGCCGATCGGGCTCCACCGCGCGCTCGCCTACCCCCTGCTGGTGGGTTCGGCCTTCCTGATGGTCCTCGTCCAGGTTCCCGGGATAGGGCTCGCGGTCAACGGCAACCAGAACTGGATCTCGCTCGGCGGCCCGTTCCAGCTCCAGCCCAGTGAGTTCGGCAAGCTGGCGCTGATCCTGTGGGGCGCGGACCTGCTCGCCCGCAAACAGGAGAAGGGCCTGCTGGCCCAGTGGAAGCATCTGCTCGTGCCGCTGGTCCCCGTGACCTTCATGGTCCTCGGGCTGATCATGCTCGGCGGCGACCTCGGTACGGCGATCATTCTCACCGCGATCCTGTTCGGTCTCCTCTGGATGGCGGGGGCGCCCACCCGGCTCTTCGCCGGTGTGCTCGCCGTCGCGGGACTGGTCGGGTTCACGCTCATCAGCACGAACCAGAACCGGCTCTCGCGCTTCGCCTGCGTCGGGGCGATCGAACTCGGCCCCAACGGCGAGTGCTTCCAGGCGGTCCACGGGATCTATGCTCTGGCTTCCGGCGGACTGTTCGGTTCCGGGCTGGGCGCGAGTGTGGAAAAGTGGGGTCAACTCCCCGAACCGCACACCGACTTCATTTTCGCCGTCACCGGGGAGGAACTGGGCCTGGCGGGGACGCTGTCGGTACTCGCCCTCTTCGCGGCTCTAGGCTATGCGGGTATCCGCGTGGCCGGACGCACGGAGGACCCCTTCGTGAGGTACGCAGCGGGAGGTGTGACCACCTGGATCACGGCGCAGGCCGTGATCAACATCGGTGCGGTGCTCGGTCTTCTGCCGATCGCCGGAGTCCCGCTCCCGCTGTTCTCCTACGGGGGGTCGGCCCTGCTGCCCACGATGTTCGCTGTCGGGCTGCTGATCGCTTTCGCGCGGGAGGATCCCGCGGCGAAAGGCGCCCTGGCCATGCGAAGGCCCGGGGTGAGATGGAAGACGATGAGACGGCGCGTCAAGAAGCGTCCGTCCGGAGAGCGGTGAATTTCGGTGCATGTCGTACTCGCCGGCGGGGGGACCGCCGGCCACATCGAGCCGGCGCTCGCCCTCGCGGACGCCCTGCGGAGGCAGGACCCCAGCGTGGGGATCACGGCCCTCGGCACGGAGCGCGGTCTGGAGACCAGGCTCGTACCCGAGCGCGGGTACGAGCTGGGACTGATCCCCGCCGTACCCCTGCCGCGCAGGCCCACACCTGAACTGATCACCGTCCCAGGACGGCTTCGGGGCACCATCAAGGCGGCCGAGCAGATCCTGGAGCGCACGAAGGCCGACTGCGTCGTCGGCTTCGGCGGTTACGTGGCGCTGCCCGGCTATCTCGCGGCCAAGCGGCTCGGGGTGCCGATCATCGTCCACGAGGCCAACGCGCGGCCGGGACTGGCCAACAAGATCGGATCGCGCTACGCGGCCGGTGTGGCCGTCTCCACCCCGGACAGCAAGCTCCGGGACGCCAGGTACATCGGCATCCCGCTGCGCCGCACGATCGCCCTCCTGGACCGTGCCAAGGTCCGTCCCGAGGCGCGCGCCGCCTTCGGTCTCGACCCCAACCTGCCGACGCTGCTGGTGTCCGGCGGCTCGCAGGGCGCGCGCCGGCTCAACGAGGTGGTCCAGCAGGTCGCGCCGGTGCTCCAGCGCTCCGGAATCCAGATCCTGCACGCGGTCGGACCGAAGAACGAAATGCCGCGCGTGGACAACATGCCCGGTATGCCGCCCTATATCCCGGTACCGTACGTGGACCGGATGGATCTCGCGTACGCCGCGGCCGACATGATGCTCTGCCGCGCGGGCGCCATGACCGTCGCCGAACTCTCCGCCGTCGGGCTGCCCGCCGCGTACGTGCCGCTGCCGATCGGCAACGGCGAACAGCGGCTCAACGCCCAGCCGGTGGTGAAGGCGGGCGGCGGACTGCTGGTCGATGACGCCGAACTCACTCCCGAGTGGGTGCAGAGCCACGTGCTCCCGGTGCTCGCCGATCCGCACCGGCTGTACGAGATGTCCCGCGCGGCCTCCGAGTTCGGCCGCAGGGACGCCGACGACCTGCTTGTCGGCATGGTCTACGAGGCGATCGCCGCACGCCGTCAGGCGTAGGGCGGGCCTTTACAGGGAGGCAGGGCGCATGGCCGGACCGACTACCGCCGAGCGTGACGCGGGGCTGCGGGCGAAATCCGGCCGTGCTGAAGGTCCGTCGGCTCGTAGGTTCCGACTTCCTGGCGGTCGTCTGTTGATCGTATTGATCATCGTGGTGATGTTCGTCGGGTCCGGCATGTGGGTGCTGTACGGCTCGAACTGGCTGCGGGTGAAACGGGTCAGCACGTCGGGCACCGACGTGCTGACCCGCGATCAGGTGGAGGCGGCCGCGGCCGTCCCGGTCGGATCGCCGCTGATCTCCGTCGACACCCGGGCGATTGAGGCCCGGGTTCTGCGGAAGCTGCCGCGTATCGACTCGATCGACGTGGTGCGTTCCTGGCCGCATGGAATCGGCCTGAAAGTGGCTGAAAGAAAACCGGTTCTGCTGATCGAGAAGGGCACGGACTTCATTGAAGTGGACTCCAAGGGGGTCCGTTTCGCCACGGTCGGGGATGCCCCCCGGGGTGTGCCGCTGCTGAAGCTGACGGCGGATCACTCACCGAGTCTGCGCCGTTTCGGAAATGACCGTCTGGCGCTCGAAGCAGTTCGGGTGCGCCGTGAACTCCCTGGTGGAATCGCCAAGGACACCAAGGCCGTCCGGGTCCGCTCGTACGACTCGATCACGCTGGAGCTGCGCGGCGGCCGTACGGTCATGTGGGGAAGCGCCGAGGACGGGCCGGCCAAGGCGCGTGCGCTCACCGCGCTCATGAAGGCCGTTCCTGACGCGAATCAGTTCGATGTGAGCGCGCCCACCGCTCCTGCCGCGTCCGGGAGTTGACGCTCATACCCGCTGGCCACCACCCTGGTTGGTCAGCGCTATGGGTGATCACATAGGGTGAAAAGAAAAACGGGTGGTTCGGCGTGTTCGTTGAACGTGCGCCACTTGTCGACTTAGTGTCCTGTTCGGAAGAGTCCAAGAAGTGGACACACTGATAACCCTAAACTTCAACGTTAGGGTTTGGGTCGGCGTTTCGAACCGTCCCATCGGCATCAGTCGTCGCAGCGCACCAACAGCGCCGCGAAGACACGTAACTCGAGGCGAGAGGCCTTCGACGTGGCAGCACCGCAGAACTACCTCGCAGTCATCAAGGTCATCGGTGTCGGCGGCGGTGGTGTCAATGCCATCAACCGGATGATCGAAGTCGGTCTCAAGGGCGTCGAGTTCATCGCCATCAACACGGACGCGCAAGCCCTGTTGATGAGCGACGCCGACGTCAAGCTGGACGTCGGCCGTGAACTCACCCGGGGTCTCGGCGCCGGGGCCAATCCGGCGGTCGGCCGCAAGGCGGCCGAGGATCACCGCGAGGAGATCGAGGAGGTCCTCAAGGGGGCCGACATGGTCTTCGTCACCGCGGGCGAGGGCGGCGGCACCGGCACCGGCGGCGCGCCCGTCGTGGCGGGCATCGCGCGCTCGCTCGGCGCGCTCACGATCGGCGTCGTCACCCGGCCGTTCACCTTCGAGGGCCGCCGCAGGGCGAACCAGGCGGAGGACGGCATCGCGGAACTCCGCGAAGAGGTCGACACCCTCATCGTCATCCCCAACGACCGGCTGCTGTCCATCTCGGACCGCCAGGTCAGCGTGCTCGACGCGTTCAAGTCCGCCGACCAGGTCCTGCTTTCGGGCGTCCAGGGCATCACCGACCTCATCACCACCCCCGGTCTGATCAACCTCGACTTCGCCGACGTCAAGTCCGTGATGTCGGAGGCCGGCTCGGCACTCATGGGCATCGGCTCGGCACGCGGCGACGACCGCGCGGTGGCCGCTGCCGAGATGGCGATCTCCTCGCCGCTGCTCGAAGCGTCCATCGACGGCGCCCGCGGGGTGCTGCTCTCCATCTCCGGCGGTTCCGACCTCGGTCTCTTCGAGATCAACGAGGCGGCGCAGCTGGTGAGCGAGGCGGCCCACCCCGAGGCCAACATCATCTTCGGCGCCGTCATCGACGACGCCCTGGGCGACGAGGTGCGGGTCACCGTCATCGCCGCGGGCTTCGACGGCGGACAGCCGCCGGCCCGCCGCGAGACCGTGCTCGGCGCTTCGGGCAAGCGGGACGAACACACGGGCGCGGCCCGCTCCTCGGACAGCGGCCGCTCCACCAGCGGCCTCGGCACCGTACCCCCGCGCGAGGAGAGCCCGGCGCCGGCCGAGCCCGCCCCCGCGGCCAGTGAGAAGCCGCTCCCGCCGGTGAGCCCGGCGCACGTTCCGACGGCCCGTCCGTACCAGGACAGCCAGGCCGAAGAGCTGGATGTCCCGGACTTCTTGAAGTGATAGTCCAGCAGGCAGCGGCGGGCTCCACGAGCGGCGCGCACTTCGCCTTCACCGACAGGTGGGGCGGGGTGAGCGCCGCTCCGTATGGGCAGCTCAACCTCGGCGGTGCGGTGGGTGACGACCCGGCCGCCGTTCTCGCCAACCGGGACATCGCGGCGAAGTCCCTGGGGCTCGACCCCGTTTCGGTGGTCTGGATGAACCAGGTGCACGGCCGTGACGTGGCGGTGGTCGACGGTCCCTGGGGCTCGGCCGACATCCCGGCGGTGGACGCCGTCGTCACCGGACGCGGGGGGCTCGCCCTCGCCGTACTGACCGCGGACTGCGTCCCGGTCCTGCTGGCCGATCCGGTCGCCGGGGTCGTGGCGGCGGCGCACGCCGGGCGCCCGGGGATGGTGGCGGGCGTCGTGCCGGCCGCTGTCGAGGCGATGACCGCGCTCGGCGCACAGCCCTCCAGGATCACGGCCCGTACCGGACCCGCCGTCTGCGGGCGCTGCTACGAGGTTCCGGCCGCGATGCGCGACGAGGTCGCCGCGGTCGTTCCCGAGGCCTGGTCCGAGACCAGTTGGGCCACCCCGGCCGTCGACGTGACGGCGGGAGTGCACGCCCAGCTCGCCGCGCTCGGGATCACCGACCGGCATGCCTCCGAGGTCTGCACCTTGGAGTCTGACGATCATTTTTCGTACCGCCGCGATCGCACCACCGGGCGCCTCGCCGCCTATGTCTGGCTGGACTGATACCGCATGACGGACCGCAGGGACCAACTCGCCCGGAATCTCGCCACGGTCGAGAGCCGCATCACTTCCGCCTGCGCCGCGGCCGGCCGCGAGCGGGAGGACCTGACCCTGATCGTGGTCACCAAGACCTACCCGGCGAGTGATGTACGCCTCCTTCATGAACTGGGGGTGCGGCACGTCGCCGAGAACCGCGACCAGGACGCGGCGCCGAAGGCCGCCGCATGCGCGGATTTGTCACTGACGTGGCACTTCGTGGGGCAATTGCAGACGAACAAGGTGCGTTCTGTGGTCAGTTACGCCCATGTCGTGCAATCTGTCGACCGGCCCAAGCTGGTCTCCGCCCTCTCCGCGGCCGCGGAGAGCGCGGAGCGCGAACTCAACTGTCTGGTCCAGGTCGCGCTCGACGCCGAGTCCGGCGAACGCGGGGCGCGGGGCGGCGTGGCGCCGGACGGGATCGAGGAGTTGGCCGCCCGGGTGGCCGGCGCACCGGGGCTGCGACTCGGTGGTCTGATGACCGTGGCGCCGCTGGCCGGGCCGTACGCGGGGCGGCAACAGGCGGCGTTCGAGCGGCTATTGGAATTCTCATCCCGCCTGCGCGCGGACCATCCGGCTGCGAACATGGTGTCAGCAGGGATGAGTGCGGACCTCGAGGAAGCAGTGACGGCCGGAGCGACACATGTACGCGTCGGTACGGCGGTACTCGGAGACCGACCCAGGCTCGGGTAACGTCGCGAAGCAAGTCGGACCACAGCAGAAAATATGGTCATTTCCGCCGAGAGACGGGCTGACCGAGTGGATCGCGGGCACTTGGTGACGAGGCCGATCCACCACAGAGCGGAGGACTCAGAGCATGGCCGGCGCGATGCGCAAGATGGCGGTCTACCTCGGCCTCGTGGAGGACGATGGGTACGACGGCCGGGGTTTTGACCCCGATGACGACTTCGAACCCGAGCCCGAACCCGAGCGGGAACACCGGCGCCACCAGCCCGCGCACCAGGAGCGGGAAGAACCGGTGCGCATGGTCCAACCACCCGCGCAGCGCGAGCGGGAGGCGGTGTCACTAACGGCAGAAAGCGGACGTCCGGCGCGAATCGCCCCCGTGGCATCCATCACACCTGAACGCCCGAGCCTGGAGAAGAACGCACCAGTGATCATGCCTAAGGTCGTGTCCGAGCGGGAGCCTTATCGCATCACCACGCTGCACCCGCGGACCTACAACGAGGCCCGTACCATCGGGGAACACTTCCGCGAAGGCACTCCGGTGATCATGAACTTGACCGAGATGGACGACACCGACGCGAAGCGACTTGTCGACTTTGCCGCAGGACTCGTCTTCGGTCTCCATGGCAGCATTGAGCGCGTGACGCAGAAGGTGTTCCTGTTGTCGCCTGCTAACGTCGATGTCACGGCGGAGGACAAGGCTCGCATCGCAGAAGGCGGATTCTTCAACCAAAGCTGAGAACACGACAACAGAACGACCCGGCCGTGAGGCCGGAGCAGAGAGATCCAGGGGAGAGGGAAGCGCGGGATGGGCGTAGCACTACAGGTGGTCTACATCGTGCTGGTGTGCTTCCTCATCGTGCTGATTTTCCGGCTGGTCATGGACTACGTCTTCCAGTTCGCCCGTTCATGGCAACCTGGGAAGGCGATGGTGGTCGTTCTTGAGGCCACCTACACTGTCACCGATCCACCGCTCAAGCTTCTTCGGCGGTTCATCCCGCCGTTGCGTCTCGGGGGCGTGGCACTCGACCTGTCCTTCTTCGTTCTGATGATCATCGTCTACATCCTGATCAGCATCGTGAGCCACTTTGCGAGCAGCGTGTGAACGATACGGTCTTGCCGACTGCCGACGACTACGTAGAGGTGAAGAAGAGATGCCGTTGACCCCCGAGGACGTGCGGAACAAGCAGTTCACGACCGTCCGCCTCCGAGAAGGCTATGACGAGGACGAGGTCGATGCCTTTCTCGACGAGGTCGAGGCCGAACTGACGCGCCTGCTCCGCGAGAACGAGGACCTGCGCGCCAAGCTGGCCGCCGCCACGCGTGCCGCCGCGCAGAACCAGCAGCAGCAGGGTATGCGCAAGCCGCCCGAGCAGCAGGACCGTCAGGGTCCCGTGCCCGCGGCCATATCCGGACCGCCTCAGCAGCAGCAGCCCCCGCAGATGGGTCCGCCCCAGCTGCCCGGTGGCGCTCCGCAGCTTCCGGCGGGCCCGAGCGGCCACGGCCAGCAGGGTCAGCACGGTCAGGGACCGCAGGGCCAGCACGGCCCGGGTCCGCAGGGTCAGCACGGTCCGGGACCGCAGGGTCAGCACGGCCCCGGTCCGCAGGGTCAGCACGGTCCCATGCAGGGCGGCCCGATGCAGGGTGGCCCCATGGGCCAGGGCGGTCCCATGCAGGGTGGTCCGATGGGCCAGCAGCAGCAACAGCAGCAGCAGGGCGGCCCGATGCAGGGTGGTCCGATGGGCCAGGGCGGTCCCATGCAGGGCGGTCCCCTCGGTGGACCGATGGGCGGCCCCATGGGCGGTCATGGCCCGCAGATGCCGCAGCCCGGTCAGGGCCCCGGCGGCGACAGCGCCGCCCGGGTGCTCTCGCTGGCGCAGCAGACCGCGGACCAGGCGATCGCCGAGGCACGTTCCGAAGCGAACAAGATCGTCGGTGAGGCACGCAGCCGCGCCGAGGGTCTGGAGCGCGACGCCCGGGCCAAGGCGGACGCCCTGGAGCGGGACGCGCAGGAGAAGCACCGCGTGGCGATGGGCTCGCTGGAGTCGGCGCGCGCGACGCTCGAGCGCAAGGTCGAGGACCTGCGCGGCTTCGAGCGCGAGTACCGCACGCGGCTGAAGTCCTACCTGGAGAGCCAGCTCCGTCAGCTGGAGACCCAGGCCGACGACTCCCTGGCGCCGCCGCGCAGCCCCTCCGCCGCCTCCCTGCCGCCGTCGCCCTCGATGGCTCCGGCCGGCGCGGGCGGGATGGGTGGTCACACCATGGGGGGCAACCCGTCCATGGGCAACCCGATGGGCAACCACGGCGGACCTTCGGCGGGACCGTCGTACGGCGCGCAGCAGCAGATGTCACCGGCGATGACCCAGCCGATGGCGCCGGTGAGGCCGCAGGCTCCGCAGCCGATGCAGCAGGCGCCTTCGCCGATGCGCGGCTTCCTGATCGACGAGGACGACAACTGACGGGTCTGCGCGTGTAAGAGCGCGCAGCAGTCGGCAGTCCAAGGGCCGGGCCCGGGGTTTCGAACCCCGGGCCCGGTTCTTTGCGTGCGGTGGGGGTGCGTCGGTTCCGCTGCGCGGGGCTGTCCCCCTCCCCGCCCTTTCCCGAAATCGGCGGCGTGGGCCATGGCCCCTGGAGGCGCCGCACTGCGCGGGCTGGGCGGGCTCGTGGTCCGGGACCGGGGCGACTGGCTTCGCCCGCAGCAAGTGGCCCGCCCTCCGGCTTCCGCTCATCGCCGCGTCGGGGCTCGGACTTCGGGGCTCTGTCCCAGGTCCCTTGAGGCTGGTAGCCGAACTCTGCCCGCGGGATGTGTGCTGCGGGCCCTCGGGTTTCCGTCCCGGTGGCGGTGCGCGGGTTCCGCTGCGCGGGGCTGTCCCCTCCCCGCCTGTCCTCTCCCCGCCCTTTCCCGAAACCGGGAGCGGGCCCCGGGCTCCCGTTCCTGACGCGCCGCGCGGGCGGGGCGGGTTGCTGGCCCGGACCGGGGCCGACGGGCTTCCTCAGCCCGAGAAGCGCCGGGCGCGCCTGGCGTGTGTGGGGCGGGTTGTGGTCCGGCACCGGGTCGTGGGCTTCGTCCGCGTGAAGCGCCGTGCGGCCTCGGGCCTCTGTCCCGGTCGGTGCGCGTGGCTCCGCTGCGCTGCGCGGGCGGGACGGACTGCGGGCCCGGCCCGATCTGTTGGGCTTCGTCCGCGTGAAGCGCCGTGGAACT
The DNA here is from genome assembly GCF_044751305.1 of Streptomyces sp. NPDC088725. NCBI lineage: Bacteria > Bacillati > Actinomycetota > Actinomycetes > Kitasatosporales > Streptomycetaceae > Streptomyces > Streptomyces sp. NPDC088725. The sequence continues at coordinate 276,715 of NZ_JBIVLO010000002.1, read as the reverse complement.
TCTGATGTCCGGTGGGTGGCCCGTGGCGGTCCTTCCCCTCTGCGGGGCCGACCGAAGCGAGCGGCCCGGCCCCCTCGCGTGGCGAAGGGGCCGGGCCGCGGACGTGGGGCGTTATGCCTTGCGGAGGCGGAACTCGAGGGCCAGGCCCTCGTCCGTGAACGGGGTTCCGAACCCGGGGTGTTCGGCGGCCGGGTCCGTCGTGGCGAAGTCCGTGGCCAGGACCTCGTCCGCGATCAGCGCCGCGTGCTCCCGCAGCGCGTCCGACGTGGTCGCGTCCGTCGACGTCCAGCGCACCGCGATACGGTCCGCCACGTCCAGGCCGCTGTTCTTGCGGGCCTCCTGGATCAGCCGGATCGCGTCGCGCGCGAGGCCCGCCAGGCGCAGTTCCGGGGTGATCTCCAGGTCCAGCGCGACCGTCGCGCCCGAGTCGGAGGCGACCGACCAGCCCTCGCGCGGCGTTTCTGTGATGATCACCTCGTCGGGGGCCAGCGAGACCGTCTCACCGTCCACGGTGACCGACGCCTTGCCGTCGCGCAGCGCGGCGGACAGCGCCGCCGCGTCCGCTTCCGCGACCGCCTTGGCCACCGCCTGCACACCCTTGCCGAAACGCTTGCCCAGCGCGCGGAAGTTGGCCTTCGCCGTCGTGTCGACCAGCGAGCCGCCGACCTCCGAGAGCGTCGCCAGCGCCTCGACGTTCAGCTCCTCGGTGATCTGCGCGCGCAGCTCGGGCGACAGCGCCTCGAAGCCCGTCGCCGCGATCAGGGCGCGCGACAGCGGCTGGCGGGTCTTCACACCCGACTCGGCGCGCGTCGCGCGGCCCAGCTCCACCAATCGCCGTACCAGCAGCATCTGCTGGGAGAGCGTCGGGTCGATGGCCGACAGGTCGGCCTCGGGCCAGGTCGACAGGTGCACCGACTCCGGGGCGTCCGCCGTCACCGGTACGACCATGTCCTGCCAGACCCGCTCCGTGATGAACGGTGTCAGCGGGGCCATCAGCCGCGTGACGGTCTCGACCACCTCGTGCAGCGTGCGCAGCGCCGCCTTGTCGCCCTGCCAGAAGCGGCGGCGGGAGCGGCGCACGTACCAGTTGGACAGGTCGTCGACGAACGCCGAGAGCAGCTTGCCGGCGCGCTGGGTGTCGTACGCCTCCATCGCCTGCGTCGACTGGTCGACCAGCGCGTGCAGTTCGCTCAGCAGCCAGCGGTCGAGCAGCGGCCGGTCGGCGGGCGCCGGGTCGGCCTCGCTGGGGGCCCAGGCCGACGTACGGGCGTACAGCGCCTGGAAGGCGACCGTGTTCCAGTACGTCAGCAGGGTCTTGCGCACGACCTCCTGGATCGTGCCGTGCCCGACCCGCCGCGCCGCCCACGGCGACCCGCCGGCCGCCATGAACCAGCGCACCGCGTCCGCGCCGTGCTGGTCCATCAGCGGGATCGGCTGGAGGATGTTGCCCAGGTGCTTGGACATCTTCCTGCCGTCCTCGGCCAGGATGTGGCCCAGGCACACGACGTTCTCGTAGCTCGACTTGTCGAAGACCAGCGTGCCGACGGCCATCAGCGTGTAGAACCAGCCGCGCGTCTGGTCGATCGCCTCCGAGATGAACTGCGCCGGATAGCGCTTCTCGAAGAGATCCTTGTTCTGGTACGGGTAGCCCCACTGCGCGAACGGCATCGAACCCGAGTCGTACCAGGCGTCGATGACCTCGGGCACGCGCGTCGCGGTCTGCCCGCAGGTCGGGCAGCCGAAGGTGACCTCGTCGATGTAGGGGCGGTGCGGGTCCAGCGACGACTGGTCCGTGCCGGTCAGTTCGGTCAGCTCGGCGCGCGAGCCCACGCACGTCAGGTGGTTGTCCTCGCAGCGCCAGATGGGCAGCGGGGTGCCCCAGTAGCGGTTGCGGGACAGCGCCCAGTCGACGTTGTTGTTCAGCCAGTCGCCGAACCGGCCGTGCTTGACCGAGTCCGGGAACCAGTTGGTCCCCTCGTTCTCCTCGATCAGCCGGTCCTTGACGGCCGTCGTACGGATGTACCAGGACGGCTGCGCGTAGTAGAGGAGCGCGGTGTGGCAGCGCCAGCAGTGCGGGTAACTGTGCTCGTAAGGGACATGACGGAACAGCAGCCCGCGCTCCCGCAGATCCTCCGTCAGCGCCTCGTCGGCCTTCTTGAAGAAGACGCCGCCGACCAGCGGGACGTCCTCCTCGAACGTGCCATTGGGGCGCACCGGGTTGACGACGGGCAGGCCGTACGCGCGGCACACCCTGAGGTCGTCCTCACCGAAGGCGGGGGACTGGTGGACCAGGCCCGTACCGTCCTCCGTGGTCACGTACTCCGCGTTGACCACGTAGTGCGCGGGGGCGTCCTCGGGGAAGTCGATGAGCGCGAAGGGGCGTTCGTACGTCCAGCGCTCCATCTCGCGGCCGGTGAACGACGCGCCGGTCGGCTCCCAGCCCTCGCCGAGCGCCTTCTCCAGCAGCGGCTCCGCGACGACGAGCTTCTCCTCGCCGTTCGTCGCGACGACGTAGCGGACGTCCGGGTGCGTGGCGACGGCGGTGTTGGAGACCAGCGTCCAGGGGGTCGTCGTCCACACCAGCAGCGCCGCCTCGCCCGCGAGCGGGCCCGAGGTCAGCGGGAAGCGCACGAAGACCGAGGGGTCGACGATCGTCTCGTACCCCTGGGCCAGCTCGTGGTCCGAGAGGCCGGTCTCGTCGCGCGGGCACCAGGGCGCCACGCGGTGGTCCTGGACGAGCAGGCCCTTGCCGAAGATCTCCTTCAGCGACCACCAGACGGAGTCGACGTACTGCGGATCCATCGTCCGGTACGCGTTGTCCAGATCGGTCCAGTAGCCCATGCGGGTCGTCAGCTCGGCGAAGGCGTCCGTGTGCCTGGTCACCGACTCGCGGCACTTGGCGTTGAACGCGGCGATGCCGTACGCCTCGATGTCCTTCTTGCCGGTGAAGCCGAGTTCCTTCTCGACAGCCAGCTCGACGGGCAGGCCGTGGCAGTCCCAGCCGGCCTTCCGCGCGACGTGGTAACCGCGCATGGTGCGAAAGCGCGGGAAGACGTCCTTGAAGACGCGGGCCTCGATGTGGTGGGCGCCCGGCATGCCGTTCGCGGTCGGCGGGCCCTCGTAGAAGACCCACTCGGGACGGCCCTCGGACTGGGCGAGCGTCTTGTCGAAGACCTTGGCCTCGCGCCAGAAGTCGAGCACGGCGTGCTCGAGGGCGGGCAGGTCGACCTGGGCGGGCACCTGGTGGTACTGGGGCGGTGTCACGGGTGTCATGGGCGGCTTCCTCCGGCGGAACTGCGGCATCTCCGTCGAAGGGACGAGAGCTGGGCCCCCGCGGTACCACCCTTCTTGGCCCCGGGCGGCACTCCGCCCGCGGCCCCCTCATTGGGGTCGCGCTGCCGGTTCTACTCACGCCGGCGTGCACCGGTGCTTTCTTCCGGCGGCTCCGGGGTGATCCTTCGCTCCGCGCTTGCCCCCGGGCTCTCACCGTCCCCGGGTCGCTCATGGCCGCTCACGGGGCTACTCGTCCCCATCCACGCCTCTCGCTGCGCCCAGTGTACGGGCCTGTACCGCGCGCGGCCGACCGGTTTTCCGGCCGCCGCCGTACGGCCGAGTCCCGTGACCCGAAGGGTGATCGTGCTGCCCGCGCCTCACCGCGGGTCCCCGGTGGCTTCCTGCGGCGCCCGCGCGGCGGATTACCGGGCGGGGAGCTGGGCACAACGCTTGTTGGCCCGCCTTGTCGCACGGTGCGGGAGGGCCACACGGCGGCGTGCCCCGTTGCTGCGGGGCTGATGTCGATTTATCGTCCCAGCACGATTCGCGCGCAAGATCACAAAATGTGAAGGGGCCGCGGCCATGGTGGCGAAGAAGTCCGCCGCGAAGAAAACGACCGCGGACACCTCCGCGGCGAAGAGCGCCGCCAGGACCACGGCGAAATCCGGGGCGCCCGAGGACGCGCCGGCAACACCCGATACACCCGCACCGGCGAAGAAGGCGGCTGCGAAGAAGGCGCCGGCGAGCAAGCCAGCTGCGAAGAAGGCCGCTGCGGCGGCCGAGGGGGCGGCGCAGGCCGCGGAACAGACGGGAACCAGAACGGTGGGAGCGAAGACCGTGGGAGCGAAGACAACCACAGGCGGCGGAACCGAGGACGCGGGTGCGGCCGTCACCGCCGGGACATCGCCGGGAGAGCTGGCGGTCCGTCCCGGCGAGGACCCCTGGACCCCGGAGGAGGTCGCGGAGGCACGCGCCGAGCTGGAGGGCGAGGTCGCCAGGCTGACGGCCGAGATCGCCTCGTCGGAGCAGGCGCTGGCCGGCCTGATGCGGGACTCCGGTGACGGCGCGGGCGACGACGACGCGGACACCGGTACGAAGAACATCACGCGGGAGCACGAGATGGCGCTCTCGGCCAGCGCGAGGGAGGTGCTGGAACAGACCGAGCGGGCGCTGCACCGCCTGGACGCCGGTACGTACGGACTCTGCGAGATCTGCGGCAAGCCCATCGGCAAGGCCCGTATGCAGGCGTTCCCGCGGGCCACGCTCTGTGTCGAGGACAAGCAGAAACAGGAACGCCGAGGCTGAGGTCACGGCCCGCGGCACGGGGGTGTGCCGTACTCTCGTCCTCAGTCAGGCACCTAGGTTGAGGGACTCACGTGGCAGAGGCGGAACGCATCATCGGTACGCCGGATGTCGACGGCGAGGCCGCGGCTCCCGCCGAGCGGCCCAAGGGTAAGCGCAAGATCGCCGCGCTCTTCGTCGTCGCCGTCCTGGCGTACCTGCTGGACCTCGGCAGCAAGCTGCTCGTGGTGGCCCAGCTGGAGCACCGGCAGTCCATCCGGATCATCGGGGACGCGCTGCAGTTCGAGGTGATCAGGAACGCCGGGGCGGCCTTCGGCATCGGCGAGGCCTTCACGGTCATCTTCACCATCATCGCGGCGAGCGTGATCGTGGTGATCGCCCGGCTGGCGCGCAAGCTGTACAGCCTGCCCTGGGCGATCGCGCTCGGCCTGCTCCTCGGCGGTGCGCTCGGCAACCTCACGGACAGGATCTTCCGGTCCCCGGGAGCCTTCCAGGGCGCTGTGGTCGACTTCATCGCGCCGGCGCACTTCGCGGTGTTCAACCTCGCGGACTCCGCGATCTGCTGCGGCGGTGTGCTCATCGTCCTGCTGTCCTTCCGCGGTCTCGACCCGGACGGAACGGTCCACAAGGACTGACCGGGCACACCGTTCCGTGAGGACCGCCGTACTGGTCTCCGCCGCTCCGCGTCCGTCCCCGTGAGGACGGACGCGGACCGGTCCACCGGACCGACAAGGCATACTCGACAGGTGAGCTTTCCCGAGATCAGAACGCTGCCCGTGCCCGACGGCCTGGAGGGCGAGCGTGTCGACGCCGCCATCGCCCGTATGTTCGGCTTCTCCCGTACGAAGGCGGCGGACCTCGCCGCCTCCGGGAAGGTCCAGGTCGACGGCGCCGTCGTCGGGAAGTCGGAGCGGGTGAACGGCGGGGCCTGGCTCGAGGTCGAGATGCCTCCGGCCGCCGTGCCCGTACAGGTCGTGGCCGAACATGTCGAGGGCATGGAGATCGTCCACGACGACGACGACATCGTGGTGATCGTCAAGCCGGTCGGTGTGGCCGCGCACCCCAGCCCCGGCTGGACCGGAACCACTGTCATCGGCGGTCTCGCCGCCGCCGGCTACCGCATCTCGACCTCCGGCGCCGCGGAGCGCCAGGGCATCGTGCACCGGCTCGACGTCGGTACGTCCGGGCTGATGGTCGTGGCCAAGTCGGAGCGCGCGTACACCCTGCTCAAGGCGCAGTTCAAGGAGCGGGTCGTCGACAAGCGCTACCACGCGCTCGTGCAGGGACACCCGGACCCGATGAGCGGGACCATCGACGCCCCGATCGGCCGTCATCCCAACCACGACTACAAGTGGGCCGTCACCGCCGAGGGCAAACCGTCGGTGACCCACTACGACCTGATCGAGGCGTTCCGGTCCGCGTCGCTGCTGGACATCAAGCTGGAGACGGGCCGTACGCACCAGATCCGGGTGCACATGTCGGCCCACCGCCACCCCTGTGTGGGTGACCTGACGTACGGCGCCGACCCGACCCTCGCCAAGCGCCTCGGCCTGACCCGGCAGTGGCTGCACGCGATGCGCCTCGGCTTCGAACACCCGTCGGACGGCCGCTGGGTGGAGTTCTCCAGCGAGTACCCGGCCGACCTGCAGGGCGCGCTGGACACCGTGAGGGCGGAGAGCAACGGATGAGCACGGCAGTGACCGGCGGGCCCGGATACCGGATCCGGGTGGTGGCGGACCTGGCCGACCGCGAGGCGTGCTTCGCGGTCCGCAAGGAGGTCTTCGTCGTCGAACAGCGGGTGCCCGAGGACCTGGAGTACGACGGCCGCGACGAGACGGCGATCCAGGTGCTCGCCGTCCGTGACGACGGCCTGCCCCTGGGCACGGGCCGGCTGCTGTACGGACCGGAAGCGGCGGACAGGACCGGCGGCGACCCGACCGTCGGCGCGCTGGGGCGGCTCGCGGTCAGCAAGGAGGCACGCGGCCAGGGCCTCGGAGCCGCGCTGGTCAGGGCCATCGAGGAAGCGGCCCGCGAGGCGGGGCTCCTGGCGGTGGACCTGCACGCGCAGACCCACGCCCTGGGCTTCTACGAGCGGCTCGGATACGACGCGTACGGGCCGGAGTTCCTGGACGCGGGGATCGAGCACAGGTCCATGCGGCGGGCGCTCTGAGTCGTGGGCGCGGCGCTCTGAGCCGTATTGATACCAGTTGAGCCGAGGGGCGCTGTGTGGCCCCCGGAAGGCCGCGTGGCAGTCTTGAGTCCTTGATCACCGGCGTCCGGCCTGTCTGACCGCCGACGTTTCGATCGCGGGAGGGCTCACCGTGGACCAGTTGGCACTGCTGATCGCGCTGTTGTTGGGAGCAGTGGTCACAGTCCCGCTCGGGACACGGCTCGGACTGCCCTCGCCGGTGCTGATGACGCTCCTGGGCATCGTGCTCGCGCTGCTGCCGTTCGTACCGAACGTCGAGGTGCCGCCGGAGTTCATCCTCCCGCTGCTGCTGCCCCCGCTGCTCTACGCCGCCGTGCAGCGCACCTCGTGGCGGCAGTTCGCGGCCAACCGCCGTCCCATCTTCCTGCTCGCGGTCGCGCTGGTCTTCGTGACGACCGCCGCGGTCGCCGCCGTCGCCAACTCCGTCGTCCCCGGACTGCCGATCGCCGCCGCCGTCGCCCTCGGAGCGCTCGTCGCCCCGCCCGACCCGGTGGCGGCGACCGCCGTCGCGGGCGCGCTCGGGCTGCCGCGCCGGCTGGTGTCGATCCTGGAGGGCGAGGGGCTGTTCAACGACGTCACGGCGATCGTGCTCTACCACGTGGCGATCGCCGCGGTCGTCAGCGGAACGTTCTCCTGGCCGCACGCGGCCGGACAGCTCGTGCTGTCCGCGGTGGTGGCCGTGGCGATAGGCCTCGCGCTCGGCTGGGTCACCAACAAGCTGATGACCCGGCTCGGGGACGCGACCCTGCAGATCGGCCTGACCCTGCTGGTCCCGTTCGTCAGCTACGTACTCGCGGAGGAACTGCACGGCTCCGGCGTGCTCGCGGTCCTCACCACGGCGCTCTTCCTCGCCGAGCACACCGCGGACGCGGACGACGTCATGGGACGGCTCGCGGGCAACGCCTTCTGGGAGATCGTCGACATGCTCGTCACCGGTGTCGCCTTCGGCCTCATCGGCCTTGAACTCCACAACGCCTTCGGCTCGGCCGGCGGCCGGCTCGACGAGATGATCGGCTGGGGCGCGGCCGTCGTGGTGGTCGTCGTCGGCGTACGCCTGCTGTATCTGCTCCCCGCCACCTGGCTCGCCAAGAAGATGCACAGGCTGCGCGACATCGAGGAGGAGATCCCGGTCAGCTGGCGCGAGACCGTGGTGATGTGGTGGGCCGGGATGCGCGGGGTGGCCTCGGTCGCGCTGGTGCTGGCCATCCCGCTCGAAACCGACAGCGGAGAGGCCTTCCCCGGCCGCGAGGAGATCATCTTCATCGCCTTCGCGGTCATCATCACCACCCTGGTCTTCCAGGGACTCACGCTGCCCTGGCTGGTGCGCAAGCTCGGTGTGCGGGCGGACGCGGGCGCGGAACGGGATCTGGAACACTCGCTCGCGGTCCGCGCGGCCAAGGCGGCGCGGCGCAGGCTCAAGGAGATCGAGGACGTCGAGGACCTGCCGGACGAGATCAGCGAGCGGCTGACGCGCGGGGCCTTCGACATCGGGGCGCGGATCAGCCCGTTCGTGGTGGACGAGGAGCGGCGCGACTGGTTCGCCAAGCGGACGGAACGGATCAAGACCCTCCAGCGCATCCAGCGGGAAATGATGTCGGCGGCCCGCCACGAGGTCCTGTCGGCCCGCAACGAGGCCGGCTCGGACCCGGAGGTGGTCGACCGGGTGCTGCGGCACCTGGACGTCCGCAGCATGCACTGACCCGGCAACCGGCAGGCTCCACCTGAGGTTGAGGATCGAAAACGCCTCGGGCCCGCGCGCAGTCGTCAGACGGCCTCCGAGGAGACCTCGGTGACACCCGCCGCCCGCGCGAGGCCGAGCCTGGTCTCGTCCTCGCTGCCGGGTTCCGTGGTGTAGATGACGATCTTGAGGTCGGCGTCGCTGTTGGCGAGTACGTCGCAGTTGACGGTGATCTCACCGGCCGTGGGGTGGTGGACGGTCTTGCGGTCCTCGGCGTGCGTGCCGACGGCACCCGCGTGCCACAGCGCGGCGAACCGTGCATTCCCTTCCAGCGTGCGGCGGATCAGCTCCGTCAGCCGCGGGTCGGCGGGGTACCGCGCGGACGCCTGGCGGAGGTCGGCGACGATCGCGCGGTCGGAGGCGTCAAGGTTCTCCGGCACGACGCGCCACAGGGAGACGCACCCGGGGCCCGCCGGGGTCGGGAAGCGTGAGCGTACGAGGCTCCGCTCGTCCGGCGCGATCGTCGCGGGGTCGCCGAGGAGCGCCGCCCAGCCGGCGTTCCACCACAGCAGTCGCCAGTCCGCGGCGAACACGCCCGCCGGGGCGTCGCCGAGCCCCTGGAGGACGCGCCGCATGCCGGGCGGGATGTGATCGCTGATCAGGCGGTCGTCGGGCGGGCGCAGACCGGCCAGCCGGTAGAGGTGGTCGCGCTCTTCGCGGTTCAGCCGCAGCGCCCGGGCGAGCGCGCCGGCGACCTGCGGCGACGGGGTGGTGGACCGGCCCTGCTCCAGACGTACGACGTAGTCGACCGACACCCCGGCCAGCTCGGCCAGTTCCTCGCGGCGCAGTCCTGCGGCCCGGCGTGTCCGGCCCGTGGGCAGTCCGACGGCCGCCGGGGTGAGCCGGTCGCGCCAGGAGCGGATCGTTACTCCGAGGCCCGTCTCGTCTGTGGTCATGCGATCCAGTGTGCGCCGGACACCGCGTCCGGGGGTGGTACTGCTTTTCCTACCGAAGAGCCATCTCTGGCTGTCGGCACGGGACGCGGTGACAGTGGATTCATGACTATTACCTTCATCACCGGAGCCAACAAGGGTCTCGGCCACGAGACCGCCCGCCGCCTCGCCGAACTGGGCCAGACCGTGATTCTCGGCGCTCGTGACCCCGAACGCGGTCAGGCGTCCGCCGACCGGATCGGCGCCCGCTTCGTCCGGATCGACGTCACCGACGACGCCTCCGTCGCCTCGGCAGCCGCCGACATCCGGAGCCGCGAAGGCCGTATCGACACCCTGATCAACAACGCCGGGGTCCTGGGAAGCGCCGCTCCCGCCGGCGAACTCACCGCGGCCGAGGCCGGCGAGGTCTTCCAGACCAATGTGGTCAGCATCGTCCGCGTCACGACGGCGTTCCTGCCCCTGCTGCGCACCTCGCCGAACCCGGCCGTGATCAACGTCAGCAGCGGTATGGGGTCGCAGGCCCTCACGCACGACCCGGAGCGGGTCGAGTCGCGGGTCGTCTCGCCGCTGTACACCGCGTCCAAGGCCGCGGTGACGATGCTCACCACCCAGTACGCGAAGGCGCTGCCGGATGTCCGCGTGAACGCCGCGGACCCCGGTTACACCGCCACCGACCTCAACGGCCACAGCGGCACCCAGACCGTGACCGAGGGGACCGACGCGATCGTCACCCTCGCGACGGAGAGTCCCGGCGCGGGCACCGGCCGCTTCATCGACCGGTTCGGCCCTGTTGCCTGGTGAGGGAGACCGCCGGGTGACGAGGTCGGCCGGTGAGGAGGCCGCCTGGTGAGGAGGCCGCCTGGTGAGGAGCGGGCCGCGCTCCGAAAGTCCTGATCAAGGGCTACGACCGGCCGCGCCCGGTGCGGAGCCTCTCGTTCTCGCGGGACTCCTCGACAGGCCCCGCGGCCCCGCTCACACCGTCACCGTCACTCTCGTCCTCGCCGTCCCGGGCCTCCGGGACCCGGGGCGGGGTCAGGGCGGGCGGGGCGCTCTGTTCGCCGCCGTCCGGACCCGACGTGGGTGCCGGGGCCGTCGAGACGCGCGGCAGCGCGTACGCGTGCTCCCGCGCCAGCCAGCCGATCACCTGCTCGCGCACGGTGCACCGCACCGTCCAGAGGTCGTCGGCGTCCTTCGCCGTGACGACCGCGCGTACCTCCATCGAGGTCGGTGTGCTGTCCGTGACGGCCAGGCTCCAGTCGCGGCCGTCCCAGGCCGAGCACTCCAGCAGGATCGCGTGCAGCTTCTCGCGCATCAGCCCGACCGGCGCCGCGTGATCCAGCTGGAAGAAGACGGATCCGGTCATCTGGACGCCACCGCGCGACCAGTTCTCGAAGGGCTTGCCGGTGAAGTACGACACCGGCATCGTGATGCGCCGCTCGTCCCAGGTCCGTACGGCGAGGAAGGTCAGCGTGACCTCCTCGACGACACCCCACTCGCCGTCCACCACGACCGTGTCGCCGATACGCACCATGTCGCCGAAGGCGATCTGGAAGCCGGCGAAGAGGTTGCCGAGCGTGGACTGCGCGGCCACACCGGCCACGATGCCGATGATGCCCGCCGAGGCCAGCATCGACGTGCCGAGCGTGCGCATGTCGGGGAAGGTGAGCAGGATCGCGGCGACGGCCACGACCACGACGACCGCGGTGACGATCCGCATCATCAGCGTCACCTGTGTACGGACCCGGCGTACCCGGGCGGCGTCGCGGGTCGTGTTCGCGTAGCGCGCGAACGACGACTCCACTGCGGCGGACACCATCCGGATCACCAGCCAGGCGCCGGCCGCGATCAGGATCAGGGAGAGCACCCGGCCGATCGTGACCTCGTGGTTCTCCAGGAACGGCCAGTCGACCGCGCGGAAGGACCCGCGCAGCAGCGCCGTGAGCAGAACCACCTGGAGCGGCAGCCGGCAGCGGCGCAGCAGTCCCCACAGCGGGGTCTCGTGGTGGCGGCCGTCCGCGCGGCGCAGCAGGATGTCGACGCCCCAGACGAGCAGCAGCGTCAGTAGCACAGAACCGCCGAACACGGACACTGGGCGCAGTACGTTCTCCATGGCTCCCTCGATCATCGGGTGGCTACGGCTGGCAAAATGGCGGGATGGACATCATCCTCTTCCACTCGATGTACGGTCTGCGCCCGGCCGTGCACGCGGGCGCGGACCGGCTGCGCGCCGCCGGGCACCACGTGCACGTTCCCGACCTCTTCGACGGACAAACCGCCGACAGCGTGGAGGAGGGCGTCGCGCTCAAGGACAAGATCGGCAAGGACGAACTGCTGCGCCGCGCGATCCTGGCCGCCGCGCCCCACTCCGAGCGCGGTCTGGTGTACGCGGGCTTCTCGATCGGCGGCTCCATCGCGCAGACCCTGGCGCTGGGCGACGCGAAGGCGCGCGGGCTGCTGCTGATGCACGGGACGTCCGACATCGCGGAGAACGCGTCCGTGGACGAGCTGCCCGTGCAGCTCCACGTGGCGGACCCCGACCCCTTCGAGTCGCACGACTGGCTCAGCGCCTGGTATCTGCGGATGGGGCAGGTGGGCGCGGACGTGGAGGTCTACGGCTACCAGGGGGCCGGGCATCTCTACACCGACCCGGAGCTGCCGGACTACGACGCGTCGGCCGCCGAGCAGACCTGGCGGACCGGGCTCGCCTTCATCGACTCGCTCTGAGCCCGACCCGTTGTGAGCCCGGCTTGCTCTGAGCCCGGCTCGCGCAAAACGTGAACTGCCCCCGCGCGTGGACCACGCGCGGGGGCAGTTCGGCGACGAGCAGGGAGTGCTGGGGGCTAACCCTTCAGCGCCGTGCTCAGCGCGGAGCTGAACTCGGCCACCGTCATGGGCGGGTTCTCGCTGCCCTGCGCGGTGAGTGTCTTGCCGTCCATCTTGAACGTGGGGGTGCCCTGGACGCCGCTCTTGTCGAAGGCGGCGGACATCTTCATGGCCCAGGCGTCGTACGTACCGTCCTTGACGGCCTTCTGGAACGCGGCGTTGCCCTTGAGCGCGGGCACCGAGTCGGCCACCTTGAAGAGGTAATCGTCCTTGGCGAACTTGTCGGCGCTCTCCTCGGGGTGGAACTGCGCCGAGTAGAGCGCGGACTTGTACTGGAGGAACGCCTCGGGGCTCACGTTGAGCGCGGCGCCCAGCGCGGAGAGGGCGTTCTTCGAGCCCGAGCCGTTGTCGGAGTTGTCGAGGAACGTGGCGCCGACGTACTGGAGCTTGAACGTGCCGGCGTCGAGGTCCTTCTGGACCGTGGGGCCGACCGTCTGCTCGAACTGGGCGCAGACCGGGCAGCGCGAGTCCTCGTACTCGACCAGCGTCTTCTTGGCGCTCGCCTTGCCGATGATCACGGTCGTGCCGTCCTGTCCCGAGGTGTTCTTCGGCGCCACGACGGTCGTCGCGTCCTTCGCCGCCTGCCACTCGGAGGGCTTGTTGGACTGGACGACGGCGTAGCTCACACCGCCGGCTATCGCGAGGACCACGACGGCCGCTCCCGCGACGGTGAACTGCCGGCGGACCTTGGCCTTCCGTACGTCGCGCTCGCGCTCCTCGCGCAGCCGCTCGCGGGCCGCGGCTTTGTTGGACTGGCTGTTGCGTGTGCTCATGGGGAAATCACTCCGGGTGGTGACGAGGAACGAAAAGGGGCCTGCCGGTGCCGGTGCTCAGACAGCGCTGAGAACCGGGAGCGGTGGCCCGCGCCGTCCTACGGAGTGCACGAGAAGGCGGGTGGGTGCCGGGCGGGGGCGGCCGAAGGGCAGCGCCGCGCGCCGTACGGCGCGGCGTACCGTCCCCGCGGCGGTGACCGCGAACAGCAGCGGGCGGAACGCCGAGGTGGCCACGGCCCGCACCAGGGCGGACAGCGCGGCCTCGCCGCGCCGCAGCCAGAGCGCAGCGAGCAGTCCGACCGAGACATGCGCGCCGAGCAACAGCCAGGGCAGCGCCGGGGCGGGGGAGTTGAGCAGGGCGGCCGCGCCGGACCCGGGGGAGCCGACTCCCGGCAGCGGTGTGCCGACGCCGCCCCCGCACAGGAAATCGAAGCCGACGGCGCGCAGCGATCCCGTGACGGGCCCGCCCGCCGGGCCGTAGCAGAGCCGCTGGCCGGTGGTGAAGACGGTGTCCGCGGCCAGTTCGAGCGGCACGAGGAAGGCGGCGATCCGCCAGAAGCCGCGCTCGCGGCCCGCCAGCGCGTAGGCGAGGGCGAACACCGCGACGCTGAGCGCGAGGACCACGCTCAGCGGCAGCGGGGACCGGGACAGCAGCACGTGCGAGCCCGCGGACAGCGTCACGACGAGCGCCGTGAAGAGTGCTGCCCGCGCCGCCCTGAGCCGCGTCCCGGATATGTCCATTATCGCCGAGTGTGCCATGCCGGCCCGTAAGAGGGTCTTAAGGACGGGGGCAGTACGCACGCTCGCACCCGGTACGTCCCCGGATGCGAGCGTGCGGAGTGCCATGGCTGAGCGCTTTGACCGAGCCGTTCGTACCGGAGTTAACCGAGCTGTCCGTTACGGAACAGGTCGACGAAGATCTGATGATCGGCGCGGGCCCGTGCCCCGTACGTGTGAGCGAAGTCGACCAGCAGTCCGCTGAAGCCCTCCTCGTCACCCGCGATGGCCGCGTCGATGGCGCGCTCCGTGGAGAACGGCACCAGGGAGTGACCGCTCTGCTCGTCCGCCGCCGCGTGCATCGTGGCCGTGGCCCTGCCGAGGTCCGCGACGACCGCCGCGATCTCCTCCGGGTCGTCCAGATCCGACCAGTCGAGATCTACCGCGTACGGCGAGATCTCCGCCACCAGCTGGCCGGCGCCGTCCAGCTCCGTCCAGCCGAGCCACGGGTCGGCGTGTGCCTGGAGCGCGCGCTGCGAGATGACCGTACGGTGGCCCTCGTGCTGGAAGTACTCCCGGACGGCGCGGTCCGTGATGTGCCGGGAGACCGCGGGGACCTGCGCCTGCTTCATGTAGATCACGACGTCGTTCTCCAGGGCGTCGCTGTTGCCCTCCAGCAGGATGTTGTACGAGGGGAGCCCGGCGGATCCGATGCCGATGCCGCGCCGGCCGACGACGTCCTTCACGCGGTAGGAGTCGGGGCGGGCCAGGCTGGACTCGGGCAGGGTCTCCAGATAGCCGTCGAACGCCGCCAGGATCTTGTAGCGGGTGGCCGCGTCCAGCTCGACCGAGCCGCCGCCCGGCTTGAAGCGCCGCTCCCACTCGCGGATCTCGGTCATCGAGTCCAGCAGGCCGAACCTGGTCAGCGAACGGGCCGAGCGCAGCGCGCCGAGCAGCGGGCCCTGGGCGGTGTCCAGGGTGAAGGGCGGCACCTCGTCGTTCTTCGCACCGGTGGCGAGCGCGTGGATCCGCTCGCGGTAGGCGCCCGCGTAGATCTCGACCAGCTCGGTGATCTGCTCGTCGCTGAGCGCCTTGGTGTAGCCGAGCAGGGCCAGGGAGGCGGCGAAACGCTTCAGGTCCCAGGTGAACGGGCCGATGTAGGCCTCGTCGAAGTCGTTGACGTTGAAGATCAGCCGGCCGTTCGCGTCCATGTACGTGCCGAAGTTCTCCGCGTGCAGATCGCCGTGGATCCACACCCGCTCCGTACGCTCGTCGAGGAACGGGCCACCCGCTCTCGACCCGGCGCGGTCCTGCTCCAGGTCGCGGTAGAACAGGCACGCGGTACCGCGGTAGAAGGCGAAGGCCGAGGCGGCCATCTTCCGGAACTTCACCTGGAACGCGGCCGGATCAGCCGCGAGGAGCTGACCGAACGCGGTGTCGAAAACGGCGAGGATCTCCTCGCCGCGCTGCTCGTCAGCTGCTTCAACGGGTCGCGGGAGCGACATCGCTGGGTGCCTCCTGGGCCTTGGGTCGGGACGTTGATCTGCGCGTCGGGCGCCTCCGCGGGAGCAGGCGCGCCTCGTCATGAGCAACGCGTGGTCCCGCGCGTGAGTGCCCGCCGACTGTCGGTGGGGAGTCGTAGACTTCCACGCTGTCCCCACCAACACCGCAGGGGGCCACCCGTCCGCCCTTTCCGTCCGCTGGAGTCCCCGCCGTGGCCAAGCCGCCGTTCACGCACCTGCACGTTCACACCCAGTACTCGCTGCTGGACGGTGCCGCGCGGCTCGGCGACATGTTCAACGCCTGCAAGGACATGGGCATGTCGCACATCGCGATGACGGACCACGGCAACCTGCACGGGGCGTACGACTTCTTCCATCAGGCGAAGAAGGCGGGGGTGACGCCGATCATCGGGATCGAGGCGTATGTGGCGCCGGAGTCGCGCCGCAACAAGCGCAAGATCCAGTGGGGCCAGCCGCACCAGAAGCGCGACGACGTCTCCGGTTCCGGCGGATACACGCACAAGACGATCTGGGCGTCGAACGAGACGGGGCTGCACAACATCTTCCGGCTGTCCTCCGACGCGTACGCGGAGGGCTGGCTGACGAAGTGGCCCCGGATGGACAAGGAGACCATCGCCAAGTGGTCGGAGGGCCTGATCGCCTCCACCGGCTGCCCCTCGGGCGAGGTGCAGACCCGGCTGCGGCTCGGCCAGTTCGACGAGGCGCTGAAGGCGGCCTCCGAGTACCAGGACATCTTCGGCAAGGGGAAGTACTTCCTGGAGCTGATGGACCACGGCATCGAGATCGAGCGCCGGGTCCGTGACGGGCTGCTGGAGATCGGCAGGAAGCTCGACATCCCGCCGCTGGTCACCAACGACTCGCACTACACGTACGCACACGAGGCCTCGGCCCACGACGCGCTCCTGTGCATCCAGACCGGCAAGAACCTCTCGGACCCGGACCGCTTCCGCTTCGACGGCACCGGCTACTACCTCAAGTCCACCGACGAGATGTACGCGGTGGACTCCTCCGACGCCTGGCAGCAGGGCTGCGCCAACACGCTGCTGGTCGCCGAGCAGATCAGCACCGAGGGCATGTTCCAGGAGCGGAACCTGATGCCCAGGTTCGACGTGCCCGACGGCTTCACCGAGGTGACCTGGTTCCGCGAGGAGACCATGCGCGGCATGGCCCGCCGCTTCCCGAACGGCATCCCGGACGACCGGCTCAAGCAGGTCGAGTACGAGATGGGCATCATCATCGAGATGGGCTTCCCCGGGTACTTCCTGGTGGTCGCCGACTTCATCATGTGGGCCAAGAACAACGGCATCGCGGTCGGCCCGGGCCGTGGTTCCGCGGCCGGTTCGATCGTCTCGTACGCGATGGGCATCACCGACCTCGACCCGATCGAGCACGGCCTGATCTTCGAGCGGTTCCTCAACCCCGAGCGCATCTCGATGCCCGACGTCGACATCGACTTCGACGAACGCCGGCGTGGCGAGGTCATCAGGTACGTGACGGAGAAGTACGGCGCCGACAAGGTCGCCATGATCGGCACGTACGGCAAGATCAAGGCCAAGAACGCGATCAAGGACTCCGCGCGGGTGCTCGGCTACCCGTACGCGATGGGCGACCGCCTCACGAAGGCCATGCCCGCGGACGTCCTCGGCAAGGGCATCGACCTCAACGGCATCACCGACCCGAAGCACCCGCGCTACAGCGAGGCGGGCGAGATCCGGGGGATGTACGAGAACGAGCCGGACGTCAAGAAGGTCATCGACACCGCGAAGGGCGTCGAGGGCCTGGTGCGTCAGATGGGCGTGCACGCGGCCGGCGTGATCATGTCCAGCGAGACGATCACCGACCATGTCCCGGTCTGGGTTCGGCACTCCGACAATGTGACGATCACGCAGTGGGACTATCCGAGTTGTGAATCGCTCGGCCTGCTGAAGATGGACTTCCTCGGGCTGCGCAACCTCACGATCATGGACGACGCCGTCAAGATGGTGAAGAGCAACAAGGGCATCGACCTCGAACTGCTCTCGCTGCCGCTGGACGACCCGAAGACGTACGAACTGCTCTGCCGCGGTGACACGCTCGGCGTCTTCCAGTTCGACGGCGGGCCGATGCGTTCGCTGCTGCGGCTGATGAAGCCCGACAACTTCGAGGACATTTCCGCCGTCTCGGCCCTGTACCGGCCTGGCCCGATGGGCATGAACTCGCACACGAACTACGCGCTGCGCAAGAACGGCCAGCAGGAGATCACGCCGATCCACCCGGAGCTGGAGGAGCCTCTGAGGGAGGTCCTCGGCCTCACCCACGGCCTGATCGTGTACCAGGAGCAGGTGCAGAAGGCCGCCCAGATCATCGCCGGGTACTCCCTGGGCGAGGCCGACATCCTCCGCCGCGTGATGGGCAAGAAGAAGGCCGACGAGCTGGCGAAGAACTTCGTCCTCTTCCAGGCGGGCGCCAAGAAGAACGGCTACTCGGACGAGGCGATCCAGGCCCTGTGGGACGTCCTGGTGCCGTTCGCCGGCTACGCGTTCAACAAGGCGCACTCCTCCGCGTACGGCCTGGTCACGTACTGGACGGCGTACCTCAAGGCGAACTACCCCGCCGAGTACATGGCGGCGCTGCTGACGTCGGTCAAGGACGACAAGGACAAGTCGGCGGTTTATCTCAACGAGTGCCGGCGTATGGGCATCAAGGTGCTGCCGCCCAGCGTGAACGAGTCGCAGCCGAACTTCGCCGCGCAGGGCAGTGATGTGATCCTCTTCGGCCTGACGGCGGTCAGGAACGTCGGGACGAACGTCGTGGACTCGATCATCCGCTGCCGCAAGTCCAAGGGGAAATACGCCACGTTCCCCGATTTCCTCGACAAGGTCGAGGCGGTCGTCTGCAACAAGCGGACGGTGGAATCGCTCATCAAGGCCGGCGCCTTCGACGAGATGGGCCACACCCGCAAGGGCCTGGTCGCGCACCACGAACCGATGATCGACAACGTGGTCGCGGTCAAGCGCAAGGAGGCCGAGGGGCAGTTCGACCTCTTCGGCGGCATGGGCGAGGAGGAGACCTCGGAGCCGGGCTTCGGTCTGGATGTCGAGTTCTCCGACATCGAGTGGGAGAAGTCGTATCTGCTCGCGCAGGAGCGGGAGATGCTCGGCCTGTACGTCTCCGACCACCCTCTCTTCGGCATCGAACACGTGCTGTCCGACAAGTCCGACGCGGCGATCTCGCAGCTCACGGCCGGTGAGCACGCGGACGGGGCGGTGGTCACCATCGGCGGCATCATCTCCGGGCTCCAGCGCAAGATGACCAAGCAGGGCAACGCGTGGGCCATCGCGACCGTGGAGGACCTCGCGGGCTCCATCGAGTGCATGTTCTTCCCCGCCACGTATCAGCTGGTCTCCACGCAGCTGGTCGAGGACACCGTCGTCTTCGTCAAGGGGCGGCTCGACAAGCGCGAGGACGTCCCGCGGCTGGTGGCGATGGAGCTGGCCGTGCCGGACCTGTCGTCCTCCGGTACCAACGCGCCCGTCACCATCACCATCCCCACGGTGAAGGTCACGCCCCCGATGGTCGCCAGGCTCGGCGAGATCCTGGGTCACCACCGGGGCAACTCCGAGGTCCGGATCAAGCTCCAGGGTGCCCGCAAGACGACGGTGCTCCGGCTCGACCGGCACCGCGTCCAGCCCGATCCCGCCCTGTTCGGGGACCTGAAGGTGCTGCTCGGGCCGTCCTGCCTGGCCGGATAGGGATCACCGCGGAATCACGCGCCTGAGGGGCACACCCGTACGACCGGGTGTGCCCCTCACGCGCGTGCGCGCACAAGCGGCTCAGTTGTGGCCGAAGCGCTTCTGCTTGCCCTTGTGGGGGATTTCCGAAGACGAGCCGATCCTCGACTCCACCTGCTCCGCACGGTCCTCCGCCGACGAGGACTTCGCGTCCTCGTTACCGCGCGCGGAACTCGAACGGTCCGGCTGATGACCGCGATCTCGGTTCTTGTTCTTGGCCATGGTGCTGCCTCCTGTGAGGGTCTCGGGGCCAGGGCCGCGTTCAGACTCACATACCGAACATACCTCCGCATTTTGGATCATTGCCGTGTGTAGTGGTGCCTTGTCACGGGGCCGGCGGGCGATACGCCACGCCGATGATCGAGTTCCGGACGTCAACCCTGTTTCGGTCGGGCAGACTCGAAGCAAACCCCGCAGTAACTACCGAACTTCCGATCCCGAGGTTCCCGAAAGAGGGTGGAAC
Organism: Streptomyces sp. NPDC088725; assembly: GCF_044751305.1. NCBI lineage: Bacteria > Bacillati > Actinomycetota > Actinomycetes > Kitasatosporales > Streptomycetaceae > Streptomyces > Streptomyces sp. NPDC088725. The sequence goes on along the minus strand of NZ_JBIVLO010000002.1, from coordinate 257,171 downwards.
ACGTGGACCGCTGCGTCGTCCTGGTGGACGCCGGCTATCTGCTGGGCGCCGCCGCGAGTCTCCTCGCCGGAGAACCGGCCCGCTCCCGCATCACCGTCGACCACGCCGCCCTCATCCAGGGCCTGCGCGAACGGGCGGAAGCCGATACGGAACAGCCGCTGTTGCGTATCTACTGGTTCGACGGCGCGCCCGACCGCGTCCCCCAGCCGGAGCACCGGCGGCTGCGCGTCATGTCACGTGTCACGGTCAGGCTCGGCGCGCTGACCCGCAGTGACGGCCGCTGGGCGCAGAAGGGCGTCGACGCGGCCATGCACGCCGAGCTGACCGAACTGGCCAGAAACCGCGCCTGCTCGGACATCGTCCTGGTGACCGGCGACGGCGACCTGCTGCCCGGCCTGATGTCCGCCAAGGAGCACGGCGTCGCCGTACACCTCTGGGCCGTACAGGCCGCCGACGGCGACTACAACCAGTCGGAGGACCTGGTCGCGGAGGCCGACGAGCGCCGGGTGCTCGACCGGGCCTGGATCACCAAGGCCGTACGCGCCAAGGACCTCGGCGGCGGCTGCCCGCCGCCTCCCGTGCCGCGTCCCGAGATCACCGCGATCCTCTCCGCGCCGCTGCCGGATTCCGCGCTGGCCGCGTCCGCGGACCGCGCGGCCGAGTCACAGGCCACCGTCGTACGCAACGGCTCCGCGGCCCCGCCCGCGCAGCACGGCCCGGAGACCGAAGCCGCCCCTGCGGCCGGCAAGGGCGTCCCGACGCCCAAGGACCTGGCGGGCCTGCGCGGTCCCGGCACCCCGGCCCCGGCCCCGCAGCCGGTGGGCCCGGGGCAGAGCCAGCCGGGCGCGACACTCCGCTGGTCCTCCGACAAGGGCTGGGTCGAACGTCCCGGCGGCGGCGCGGTCGGCGAACCGCCCGAGACCGCCTCGCTCCCCACCCTGGCCCAGCTCACCAGCGCCGAGCAGCGCTGGGCCGACCGGGAGGAGGACATCACGACGGTCGGCGGTGACCCTTTCGAGGTAGGGCAGGTCTTCGCCCGCCGCTGGATGGAACGGCTCCCGGAGGCGGGCCACGTCCAGAAGCTGTCCGTGATGTACCCGCGCATCCCGCACCGCATCGACGGTGAGCTGCTGCGCTACGCGGCACGCTTCGGCCTGCTCGCGCACAAGGACGACCAGATCGACGAGCACGACCGGTACGCGATCCGGGCGGGATTCTGGCGCGAGATCGACGTCAGGGCTGCGGCCGAGCACGGAGCGATGCCCCCCGAAAAAGGGCATCCCGGTCCGACCACGTAGGGTCGTATCTCGTGAGTACGGTGTGCGTGGTGCGCGATCTGGTCAAGACGTACCCCGCCGCGCGCGGCGGGCGCGGCGCCCCGGGGACACCGGAGGTGCGCGCCACGGACGGTGTCTCCCTCGACGTGCGGGGCGGCGAGATCTTCGGCCTGCTCGGGCCCAACGGCGCGGGCAAGTCCACCCTCGTGCGGCAGCTCACCGGCCTGATGCGCCCCGATTCCGGCAGCGTCGAACTCCTCGGACACGATCTGGTGCGCCATCCGGAGCGCGCCTCCCGGCTCATCGGCTACCTCGGCCAGGAGTCCACCGCGCTCGACGAGCTGACCGTCTCGCTCGCCGCGGAGACCACCGGCAGGCTGCGCGGTCTCACCGCCCGGGCCGCGCGCGCCGAGCGTGACGCCGTCCTCGCGGAGCTGGGCCTCACCGAGATCGCCGGGCGCCCCCTGAAGAAGCTGTCCGGCGGGCAGCGACGGCTGGCCTGCTTCGCCTCGGCGCTGGTGGGGGAGCGGCCCGTACTGGTCCTGGACGAGCCCACCACCGGCATGGACCCCGTCGCCCGGCGCGCTGTGTGGGCGGCCGTGGACCGCAGGCGCGCCGAGCACGGCGTGACCGTCCTGCTCGTCACCCACAACGTCATCGAGGCCGAGACCGTCCTCGACCGCGTCGCCGTGCTGGAACGCGGCAAGGTCATCGCCTGCGACACCCCCTCCGGGCTCAAGGAGCAGATCGCGGGCGAGGTCAGGGTCGAGCTGGTGTGGCGCGAGCGCGCCCCGCTCGACGTGCCCGAGGTCGCGGCCCTGCGTCCCAGCGCCCAGGAGTCCGGCCGCCGCTGGGTGCTCAGGCTCGCCCCCGAGGAGGCGCGGGCGGCCGTCGCGGCCGTGACGGGCGGCGCCGCCTTCGCCGCGCTGGACGACTTCTCGCTGGCGACGCCGAGCCTGGAGGACGTCTACCTGGCGCTCGGCGGCCGGACGAGCGGCCCGAAGGGGCTGGTGAAAGCGTGAACGGCGGTACGGGTACGGGGGCGCGTCCCGCGCCCCCGCCGGCCGTGACAGGCTGGACCGCCGTCTCCCGCGCGTCCGTCGCGCGGACGCGCACCGTACCGACCGTACGGGAGCAGATCATGTGGACCGCAGCGAACAGGAGCAGCGCCGGGTGACCATCGTGCCTGCGGAGGCCGTGTCCGGGACCAGCAGAGTCCGGACGGCCCGCGAGACTCCCACCGGGGCGTCCCCGGACGCGCCGGAGCCCGCGCCTCTCGCGCCCCGGGCGAGGCTGCTGCCGTCGCTCGCCGCCGTGTACCGGGCGCAGTTGTCCAGGGCCCGGGTCGCCCGGATCCCGCTGCTGTTCGTGGCGACCTTCCAGTCCGTCGGGATCATGATCCTGATGCGGGGCGTGGTGGATGGCGGGAACGAGGCCAGGGCGGTCGTCGCCGGGTCCAGCGTGCTGGTCGTCGCGTTCGTGGCGCTCAACCTGCTCGCGCAGTACTTCGGCCAGTTGCGGGCCGGCGGCGGCCTCGACCACTACGCGACGCTGCCGGTGCCGCCCGCCTCGGTGGTGCTCGGCGCCGCGGGCGCGTACGCCTCCTTCACGGTGCCGGGCACGGCGGTCACGGCGGTGGCGGGCAGCGTGCTCTTCCAGCTGCCGCTGACACATCTGTGGGTGCTGATCGCGGTGATCCCGCTGGCCGGAGCGGCGCTGGCCGGTCTCGGCGCGGCGCTGGGCCTGCTCGCGCCCCGCCAGGAACTGGCCACGCTGCTCGGCCAGCTCGGCATGTCGGCGGCGCTGCTGCTCGGCGTCCTTCCCGCGGACCGGCTGCCGGAGCCGATCGGGTGGGCGCGCGACCTGCTGCCGTCCACATACGGCGTCGAGGCGCTCGCCCGTACGTTCGACGCACATCCCGACTGGGCCGCCGTCGCGGTCGACCTGGGCGTCTGTGCGGCCGTCGGCGTCGCCTCGCTGGCCGTCGCCACCTGGGCGTACCGCCGGGCGGCGGTCCGGTGAGGCGGCTCGCGGGCCCGCCTGGCACGATGGCGGGGTGACCGCACCCCTGACGCCGCCGCACCAACCGCCGTCCGACCAGAACCCCTGGCAGACGCCCCCGGGGGGCTCGTCGCCGTACTCCGGTTCCGGGTCCGGACCGTATTCCGGCTCCCGGCCCGGCGCCGACACGGGCCCCGGCAGGAACACCGAGCTGCGCCAGGCCCTGGTGGTGCTGCTGGCCGTCACCGTGTCCGGCGTGGTGCTGGGGCTGCTGTGGCTGTGGCTGGCGCCGCGCATCCCGCTGGTCTCCGACTCGTCCGCGGTCTTCCTGAAGGACACGGAAGGTGAGGAGGCGATCGGCGCGGACGGCACGTTCGTCCTGCTCGCGCTCGCCTTCGGGCTGGTCAGCGCGGCGGCGGTGTTCCTGTTCCGCAGGCGCGGCGGGGTCCCGCTGGTGCTGGGTCTTGCGATCGGCGGACTGCTGGGTTCGGTCCTGGCCTGGAAGCTCGGCGGCTGGCTCGGCCCGACGAGCGACGTGGTGGCGCACGCGAAGGCGGTCGGCAAGGGCGTCACCTTCGACGCGCCGCTGCAACTGAACATGAAGGGCGCGCTGCTGGCCTGGCCGGTCGCGGCGATGGTGGTCCACCTGGCCCTGACAGGCCTGTTCGGCCCGCGCGACCCGGAGCCCGGGCACGGGGACCAGGCAGCGCCGTACGCCGGGCAGCAGCCCTGGGGCGCACCGGAGAAGTAAGCCGCGCGCGGACCGGTGTCAGGGCCGGGCGACCGGTGCGACGGTCGCCGCCGTGAGCGCGGCCAGGTCGTCCGGGGACAGCTCGACCTCCAGGCCGCGGCGGCCGGCCGAGACACAGATGGTCGCATGGGCCCGCGCCGAGGCGTCCAGCACCGTACGCAGCCGTTTGCGCTGCCCCAGCGGCGAGATGCCGCCCCGTACGTACCCCGTCGTGCGCTCGGCCGCCGCCGGGTCCGCCATCGCCGCGCGCTTGCCGCCGACCGCAGCAGCCAGGGCCTTGAGGTCCAGGGAGCCCGCCACCGGGACGACCGCGACCGTCAGCTCGCCGTCCACGTCCGCGACCAGGGTCTTGAAGACCCGGTCCGGGGACACGCCGAGCGCCTGCGCGGCCTCCTCGCCGTAGGACGGGGAGGCGGGGTCGTGCTCGTACGCGTGCAGGGTGTACGGAGTACCCGCCTGCGTCAGGGCCACGGTCGCGGGCGTGCCGCCGGACTGCTGCTTCTTGGACTTCTTCGCCATGACCGCTGGAGTCTGTCCTTCTCGTCGGTGGCGGCCGCCGTCGGCGTGCGGCTCAGTTGGGGCTGTTCGGCTCGTGCGTCAGCTCCACCATGGGCACCGACGGGAGGTGGCGGATGACCGCCGTCTCCGAGCGCAGCAGCTTCAGCTCCTGCCGCAGGCGCGCCGCCGCGTCCGGGGCTTCGAGGAGGCGCTGCTTGGACGCGGTGTCCAGGATCGCCGCCGCGGCGACCAGATACGAGACGACGGACGGTTCGTCAGGCAGGTCGGCCGGCGCGGACAGCGAGCGTTCGCGCGCCCCCGCCAGCCGCTTCTGGTAACCGCGGAAGGCCCGCAGGACTACCTCGGCCAGGGAACCGGCCTCCTCGCCCGTCTCCTCGGGCAGCTCTTCCAGCTCCGCCGTCAGATACGGGCCGCTCGTGTCCACGGACAGCAGCCGGACACGGGTGGTGCCGGTGGCCACCACCTCGAAGCTGCCGTCCTGGCGCTCGCGGATCGTCGCCGCGTCGGCGACGCAGCCCACGGGGTGGAACGCCGCCAGCGGCTCCGCGCCGAAGCCGGCGGCGGGGCCGCGGTCGGCGAGGGCCGTCCGGTCCGGCATCCCGGGTGCCGAGGCCGCGACCTCGTGCCCGTCGCGGATGGCGACCACGGCGAAGCGCCGCGGCTCCGAGTCGTCCGTCTTCAGCAGTTCGCGCATCATGGCGCGATACCGCTCTTCGAACACGTTCAGGGGCAGGACGAGGCCGGGAAACAGCACCGCGTTCAGCGGGAAGAGGGGCAGGCGTGCGGTGGTCACAGCGGCTGGGTCCTGTCCGGTCGATCTTGTCCGGGTCCGGCAAGGGTCGGCCGGACAGGGCCTAAGCGTAATGGCCGCGGGCGCGTCTCCGGTCGGCCCGTACGCGCAAAGGCATCGCGGAGGCCACCTGGAGCCGTACACCGTCCCGTGTTTCGAGGAACTGACCGAGCGGATCGTCCGCGAAAGAGGTCCAGGGGAACGAGCTGGCGTACGGGCCGATCAGCCGGAACTGTTCCAGCGCCGCGCCCCAACGCCCGCGCCTCACCAGCACGCAGGCCAGCAGATTGCGCACCTCGGAAGCCCAGGGGTCCCCGGCCTCGTACCGCGCGGAGACCGCGACGGCGAGATCGGCCGCCCGGTCGATCCGGTCCGCCTGTACGGGGGTGGGCTCGCCGCTCAGCAGCTGGGTGAACGCGGCACGCAGCGGCAGCGTCTGCACCAGCGACCCGGGCAGCGCGTCCTGCGCGGCCTGCTCGGCGAAGTCGAAGCATTCGCGGTGCGACCCGTACCAGTGGGCGGAGAGGTACTGGAGAGCGGCCACATGGCAGCCGTAGTGGTGCGAGGAGCGCCGTACGGCCTGCTCCCACAGCGATTCGAAGGCCGTGTGCGTGGCGTGCGTACCCCGCGCGTGGTCCAGTGCGATGCGCCAGGGCACCGGATCACGCGGATCGGCCTCGGCCGCCGCGTCGATCAGCGGTCCCGTCTCGCGCAGCCGTTCGGCGCGGGCCGGTGACTCCCACGCCCTGCGGACGGCCAGTTCGGCCTTGACGACGAGCGCGTCCGGGTCGCGGGGAGCGGCGCGCAGCCAGTCGGTGAGCCAGGTGTCACGGCCGTGTGCGAAGGCGGCGAGCCTCGTCACATAACGGTCACGGTTCTCCCACTCGGCCGCGCCCCGGGTGGTGGCGAGCAGCTTGGCCGCGGGCTCGTACCCGCCGTGAGCGGCGGAGACCAGTGCGGGGCCGAGCTGTTCGTCAGGGGCGTCGAGCAGCACGGCGTCGTCCGGCGACAGCCCCGCGGCGAGCTGCGGGGTGTGCAGGACCATACGCGCGGTGCTGATCAGGGCACGAAGCAAAGACATGGTGCGGACCATTGAAAACCGCAGGTCGCGCCCGCGCCAGAGGACAGCTGTGAAGCTTTCGTACGGGAGGAAAGGTTGTTCTGCCCGGAGTCAAGGGAACGTAAAGAAAGCGAGTTGGCCGCGATGCCGGCCGCGGCGCGGGAGCCGTCAGCTGCGCCGCAGGAGACGTGAGGCGCCTGCCGCGACGGTCGTGGCGAGGATCCAGCCGAGCGCGATCAGCGCCGCCGCGCCCCACTGCCAGCCGCCTTCGAGCCGCCAGTAGCCGTCCTGGCCCAGATCGATCACCGGTACCAGCAGGTCCAGGGCGTAGAGCGAGGGGTTCCACGCCGGATGGTCGGGCTGGAGCGCGGGCGGCGCGTAGCGGGAGAAGGCGATCGCGCCCGCCGCCCACAACACGGCCATCCACAGCGCCGCGCGGCCCGGACGGTAGCCGTACGCCACCGTCCAGTCCTGGAGGTACCCCCATGCCTTGCCCGCGAGCGGCAGCGTCTCGCGCCGGCGGCGCTGCTTGGCGAGCAGCACCTCGCGCGCGTCCGCGTCCTCGCCGCTGTTGCGGAGCACCTGCGCCAGGCGCTCGTACGGCTCCGGCGCGTACTCCGGCGTCGCCGCCGTCACCCACTCCAGCCGCCGGTCGAGCGGGAAGAGCCCGTACGGGACGAGGTTCTCGTACAGGAAACCGCCCATCGCCAGACCGCCGGGCCCCGGCCAGCTGGTCGACATGTCGACCAGCGTGACGATCTTCGCGCCGCTCAGCACGACCCGGCCCTCCTCCGGACGCTCGCACCGGAAGCGCAGCTCGGGCGCGACGATGCGGCGCAGCGACAGCTCGTCCTCCGGCCCCATCAGGAACCGCGCCTGCCCGAGGTCGACCGCGTCACCGAACCGGCCGTCGTCCAGCCGGACCCCGCCGTGACACTCGAAGGGCTCCTCCCGGGTGCCGAAGGCGGGCGTCGCCACGTACCCGACGCCGAACGGGGGCGTGGACCCGGGCACGCCGGTGTCCTCGCTGACCCACGCGCTCGTCATGTAGAGCGTTCGCTCCACCGTCAGCTGCGGCGCGTTGAGCGCCCGTCGCGCGCCCGGTGTGCCGTGCAGCCTGCTGCCGCGCAGGCTCAGCGACACACCGATTTTCGCGCCGCGCAGACTCACCTCGCCGTATGTCTCGATCTGATCGGCCTGGAAGTCCTGGCCGACGGACAGTCCGTCCGCGGTGATGGCCCGGCCGAGCCGGTCCGCACCCACATGGAGCTGGTTGATCATCAGATCTGTCCCGATCTGCGCGTCCGTCAGCCGGATGCCGTGCTTCACCCGGCAGCGCGGCAGGTGCAGATCGCCTTCCGTGCGCAGCCGGGCCGCCTCCAGCCGCGGCAGCGCGCAGCCCACCAGCCGGAGCGTGGTGAAGTGCGCCTCGGGCAGCACCACTTCGTTCTCGAAGCGGCAGTGGTTCAGCTCCACGTACGGCGCGACATTCCCGCCCGCGAGGGTGAGCGTCCCGCTGATCTGCACACCCCTGAGCTTGAGCGCCGCGACCCGGCCCGGCAGCGCCGGCGGCCCGTCCAGCAGCAGCAGGGCGACCACACGCGCGCGAACGCTGCGATCCGGACTCCAGGGACGGGCCGAAAAAGGATCGTTTTGGAGGAGATCCGGGGTGGACAGGTCGTACGTACTGCCATTGCGAAATGCCTGCCACATCCCCAGCTCCGCCGAGCTGAGCCAATCGGGAGTATCGATTTCCTGCGGCTCGGTCACGGCCGCCCTCCGCTTCCCCGTGGTTCTGTCCGTCATGTACGTACCCGATGTACGCAGATCACGTACCTCGGGTCATCCGTACAGACGGTTCTCAGGACTTGTCTTCCCGCTCAGTGACGCGCTGAACGCTAATGGTCGCGTCGGGTCATGTTTGACGGACCGGATATGTATCAGCCAGTGATACGGACGACCGGCGGCCTGAACCGGTCTGCGAGAATTGACCCCGTGATCTCACGAATCGATCTGCGCGGTGACACCCTCCCCGAGGGCGCCACCCTGCGGGACCTGCTGCCCCGAGCCGAGTTCGACGTGGCGGCCGCCCTGGAGAAGGTGCGGCCCATCTGCGAGGACGTCCGCCATCGCGGCACAGCGGCACTGATCGAGTACGCGGAGAAGTTCGACGGAGTACGGCTGGAGCGCGTCCGGGTGCCCGCGGAGGCCCTGACCGCAGCCCTGGAACAGCTCGACCCCGCCGTACGGGCCGCCCTGGAGGAGTCGGTCAGGCGCGCCAGGCTGGTCCACCGCGCGCAGCGCCGCTCCCCGCACACCACCCAGGTGGTGCCGGGCGGCACGGTCACCGAGAAGTGGGTGCCCGTCGAGCGGGTCGGTCTGTACGCGCCGGGCGGCCGGTCGGTCTACCCCTCCTCCGTGATCATGAACGTGGTACCGGCGCAGGAAGCGGGCGTCGGGTCGATCGCCCTCGCCTCGCCGCCCCAGAAGGACTTCGGCGGCCTGCCGCACCCCACGATCCTCGCCGCCTGCGCGCTGCTCGGTGTGGACGAGGTGTACGCGGCGGGCGGCGCCCAGGCCGTCGCGATGTTCGCGTACGGCGTCCCGGGCCCCGACGGCTGTCCGCCGGCGAACATGGTCACCGGCCCCGGCAACATCTGGGTGGCCGCCGCCAAGCGCTACTTCACCGGACGCATCGGCATCGACACCGAGGCCGGCCCGACCGAGATCGCGGTCCTCGCGGACGCGACGGCCGACCCCGTGCACGTCGCCGCCGACCTGATCAGCCAGGCCGAACACGACCCGCTGGCCGCCGCCGTCCTCGTCACCGACTCGGCGGAGCTGGCCGACGCGGTCGAGAAGGAGCTGGTACCGCAGGTCGCCGCCACCAAGCACATCGAGGACCGGGTCGCGCCCGCGCTGGCCGGCAATCAGTCCGCGATCGTGCTGGTCGACTCGCTGGACGACGGACTGCGCGTGGTCGACGCCTACGGCGCCGAGCACCTGGAGATCCAGACCGCCGACGCCGCCGCCGTCGCCGACCGGGTCCGCAACGCGGGCGCGATCTTCGTCGGCCCGTACGCCCCCGTCTCGCTCGGCGACTACTGCGCGGGCTCCAACCACGTCCTGCCGACCGGCGGTTGCGCCTGCCACTCCTCGGGCCTGTCCGTCCAGTCCTTCCTGCGCGGCATCCACCTCGTGGACTACACCCGCGACGCGCTCGCCGAGGTCGCCCACCACGTGGTGACCCTCGCGGAGGCGGAGGACCTGCCGGCGCACGGCGCCGCGCTGAAGGCCCGCTTCGGCTGGAAGGTCCCGCGCGCATGACCGGCATCGACGACCTGCCCGTACGGGACGAGCTGCGCGGCAAGTCCCCCTACGGCGCGCCCCAGTTGGACGTCCCCGTACAGCTGAACACCAACGAGAACCCGTACCCGTTGCCCGAGGAGCTGGTGGAGCGGATCACCGAACGGGTCCGGGAGGCCGCGCGCGGCCTCAACCGGTACCCGGACCGGGACGCGATCCAGCTGCGCACCGAACTGGCCCGCTACCTCACCCGTACCGGAAAGCACCCGCTGACCACGGCGAACGTCTGGGCGGCCAACGGCTCCAACGAGGTCATCCAGCAGCTGCTCCAGACCTTCGGCGGCCCCGGCCGCACCGCCATCGGCTTCGAGCCCTCGTACTCGATGCACGGCCTCATCGCACGCGGCACCGGCACCGGCTGGCTCTCGGGCCCGCGCTCCGACGACTTCACCATCGACATCGCGGCGGCCACCGCGGCCATCGCCGAGCACCGCCCCGATGTCGTCTTCATCACCTCGCCCAACAACCCGACCGGCACGGCGGTCGGCGCCGACACCGTCCGCGCGCTGTACGACGCGGCCCAGGCGGCCAAACCGTCCCTGGTCGTGGTGGACGAGGCGTACGTCGAATTCAGCCACAGCCCCTCGCTGCTCCCGCTCCTGGAGGACCGGCCCCACCTCGTCGTCTCCCGCACGATGTCCAAGGCCTTCGGAGCGGCGGGACTGCGCCTCGGCTACCTCGCCGCCGACCCCGCGGTGGTCGACGCCGTCCAGCTGGTGCGGCTGCCGTACCACCTGTCGGCCGTCACCCAGGCCACCGCGCTCGCCGCGCTCGAACACACCGATACGCTGCTGGGGTACGTCGCACAGCTGAAGGCCGAGCGCGACCGCCTGGTCGCCGCGCTGAGGGCACTCGGTTTCGAGGTCACCGACTCGGACGCGAACTTCGTACAGTTCGGCCGCTTCGAGGACGCGCACGCGGCCTGGCAGGGGATTCTCGACCAGGGCGTCCTGGTCCGGGACAACGGCGTACCCGGCCGGCTGCGGGTGACCGCGGGCACCCCGTCCGAGAACGACGCGTTCCTCGACGCGGTGGAGAAAATGAAGAAGGAGCAGAGCGCATGAGCCGCATCGGCCGCGTGGAACGCAGTACGAAAGAGACGTCCGTCGTCGTGGAGATCGACCTCGACGGCAGGGGCATGGTCGACGTGTCGACCGGGGTCGGCTTCTACGACCACATGCTCGACCAGCTCGGCAGGCACGGCCTGTTCGACCTCACGGTGAAGACCGAGGGCGACCTCCACATCGACTCGCACCACACCATCGAGGACACCGCCCTCGCGCTCGGCGCCGCCTTCCGGCAGGCCCTCGGCGACAAGGTCGGCATCTACCGCTTCGGCAACTGCACCGTGCCGCTGGACGAATCGCTCGCGCAGGTGACCGTGGACCTCTCGGGGCGCCCGTACCTCGTGCACACCGAGCCCGAGAACATGGCGCCGATGATCGGCAGCTACGACACGACGATGACCCGGCACATCCTGGAGTCGTTCGTCGCACAGGCACGCATCGCGCTGCACGTGCACGTCCCGTACGGGCGTAACGCGCACCACATCGTGGAGTGCCAGTTCAAGGCCCTCGCCCGCGCCCTGAGGTACGCCTCGGAGCGCGACCCGCGCGCGGCCGGGATCCTTCCTTCTACCAAGGGCGCGCTGTGACAGGGCTGAACACCATCCTCATCCTGCTGGGGCTGTTCCTCGCCGGAGGCGTCTACTCCTTCGCCAAGCAGAAGCAGCCGATGGGCGTGGTCGTACTGCTCGGTATCTGCTCGCTGTTCTGCCTGGCCGCCGGTCTGCTGCGCGTCCAGGGTCTGTGGGCGTGACGCGATGACCAAGAACGTCGTCGTCTTCGACTACGGCTTCGGCAACGTCCGCTCCGCGGAACGCGCCCTCGCGCGCGCCGGGGCGGACGTAGAGATCACCCGCGACTTCGACCGGGCGATGAACGCCGACGGACTGCTCGTCCCCGGCGTCGGCGCCTTCTCCGCCTGTATGGCCGGGCTCAAGGCCGCGCGCGGCGACTGGATCGTCGGCCGCAGGCTCGCGGGCGGCCGCCCGGTCATGGGCATCTGCGTCGGCATGCAGATCCTCTTCGAGCGCGGTGTCGAGCACGGCGTGGAGACCGAAGGGCTCGACGAGTGGCCGGGCACGGTCGCGCCGCTCAAGGCCCCGGTCGTCCCCCACATGGGCTGGAACACCGTCGAGGCGCCGGAGGGCAGCGAGCTGTTCGCCGGACTGGACGCCGATGCCCGCTACTACTTCGTCCACTCGTACGCCGTGCACGACTGGACCCTCGAAGTCACCAACGCCCACATCCGCGCGCCCCGGGTCTCCTGGGCCAGCCACGGCGAGCCGTTCGTGGCCGCCGTGGAGAACGGCGCGCTGTGGGCCACCCAGTTCCACCCCGAGAAGTCCGGCGACGCCGGCGCCCAGCTGCTGACCAACTGGATCGGAACCCTCTGAATGTCCTCTGTGCCGAAGCTCGAACTCCTCCCCGCCGTCGACGTCCGCGACGGCCAGGCCGTACGCCTCGTCCACGGCGAGTCCGGGTCGGAGACCTCGTACGGCTCGCCCCTGGAGGCGGCCCTCGCCTGGCAGCGCTCCGGCGCCGAGTGGCTGCATCTGGTCGACCTCGACGCGGCCTTCGGCACCGGTGACAACCGCGCGCTGATCGCCGAGGTCGCCGGCGCGATGGACATCAAGGTCGAGCTGTCCGGCGGTATCCGCGACGACGCCTCGCTCGCCGCGGCCCTCGCCACCGGCTGCACACGGGTCAACCTCGGCACGGCCGCGCTGGAGACCCCGGAGTGGGTCGCGAAGATCATCGCCGAGCACGGTGACCAGATCGCGGTCGGCCTCGACGTACGCGGCACCACCCTGCGCGGCCGCGGCTGGACCCGCGACGGCGGCGACCTCTACGAGACCCTGGCCCGCCTCGACGCCGAGGGCTGCGCGCGCTACGTCGTCACCGACATCGCCAAGGACGGCACGCTCCAGGGCCCCAATCTGGACCTGCTGAAGAACGTCTGCGCCGCGACCGACAAGCCGGTCGTCGCCTCCGGCGGAGTCTCCTCGCTGGACGACCTGCGGGCCCTCGCGACGCTCGTGCCCGAGGGTGTCGAGGGCGCGATCGTCGGGAAGGCGCTGTACGCCAAGGCGTTCACACTCGAAGAAGCACTGGAGGCGGTGTCCCGATGAGTGGCGTACGGAAAATCACGTCCGGCGGCCCCTGGGAAGAGTCCTACGGCTACTCGCGCGCGGTTCAGCTCCCCAACGGCCTTGTCCTGGTGTCCGGTTGCACGTCGGTGATCGGCGGCAGGATCGCCGAGGGCAGCCCGTACGAGCAGACGAAGACCGCCTTCGGTGTCGCGATCGCCGCGCTGCGGGAGCTGGGGCTCGAAGCGGAGGACGTGGTGCGTACGCGGATGTACCTCACGCACGCCCGCGACGCCGACGACGTCGGCCGCGCCCACAAGGAGCTGTTCCACGCCGTGCGCCCGGCCGCGTCGATGCTCGTCGTGTCCGGCTTCATCGACCCGAGCCTGGTCGTGGAGGTGGAGGTCGAAGCCTTCCGCGACCCCGCGGCCTCCGCCCGCGCCGCATCCGCGTCCGCCGCCGCCTCCGCTCCCGCCGCCCCTGCCGGAGTCCCCGAATGACGCTGGCGGTCCGTGTCATCCCCTGCCTGGACGTGGACAACGGCCGGGTCGTCAAGGGCGTCAACTTCCAGAACCTGCGGGATGCGGGCGACCCCGTGGAGATGGCCAGACTGTACGACGCCGAGGGCGCCGACGAGCTGACCTTCCTCGACATCACCGCGTCCTCCGGCGACCGCGAGACCACGTACGACGTGGTGCGTCGCACCGCCGAGCAGGTCTTCATCCCGCTCACGGTCGGCGGCGGAGTCCGTACCCCGGAGGACGTCGACAAGCTGCTGCGGGCGGGCGCCGACAAGGTCGGCGTGAACACGGCGGCGATCGCCAGGCCCGAGCTGATCCGCGAGATCGCCGAACGGTTCGGCCGTCAGGTGCTGGTGCTCTCGGTGGACGCGCGGCGCACGGAGTCCGGGTCCTTCGAGGTCACCACGCACGGCGGACGCCGGGGCACCGGCATCGACGCCGTCGAATGGGCGCACGAGGCAGCCGAGTTGGGCGCGGGCGAGATCCTGCTCAACTCGATGGACGCCGACGGGACGAAGGACGGCTACGACACCGGGATGATCGCGGCGGTGCGCGCGCACGTCACGGTCCCGGTCATCGCGTCCGGCGGCGCGGGCCGTCTCACCGACTTCCCGCCCGCCGTCGGGGCGGGCGCGGACGCGGTCCTGGCCGCTTCGGTCTTCCACTTCGGCGACCTGCGGATCTCCGAAGTGAAGAACGCGCTGCGCGAGTCGGGCCACCCGGTCAGGTAATCCCTGCGGTCCGGTTGAGACACCGGCTTGAGACCCGGCCTGAGGCCCCGGCCGCCACAGATGTGGCGGCCGGGGCCGCGTTTCAGGCGAGGACGGGCAAGCCGGCCCGCGCGCGCCTGCCGCGGACCGTGCCCGCGACGACGGCGATCACGGCGCCGCCGACCGCGTAGGCGCCCAGCACCCACAGCGGACCCGAGGTGGCGTTGCCGGAGAAATACGCTGTGTTGCGGACGACGGCGGTGCCCGCGCCCGGCGGCAGCCACGGCCCGATGGTGCGCCAGAACGGCGGCAGCAGGGACGTCGGATAGGCGCCACCGGCACTGGGGTTGCCCAGTACGACGAAGACCAGGATGGTCACGCCGATACCGACCGTGCCCAGCAGCGCCTGGAACGCCACGGTCGTGGCCCCGGCGGCGAAGACCACCAGACTGCCGATCGCCCACAGTTGAGGCACGTCACCAGGCAGCGCGCCCAGCAGCGGGCCCGCGATGAGCGCGCCGCCGATGCCGGACAGCGCCGCGTACACGGCGAGGGCGCCCAGCCGGATGAGGGTGCGGTGCTGGTTGGCGGGCCTGGCTCCACCGGCGGTGCCGAGTATCGCGGCGGCCAGATAACCGCCGACGATCCAGCCGAGGACCAGGTAGAACGACGACAGCCCGCGCCCGTCGCCACCGGCGGGCGGACGGATGTCGGTGACCTTGACCTGGCGGTGCTGCGTGGCCTCGACCTTCTCCGCGATCTGCGTCACGGCGGTGGAGACGGCGGGCCCGCCCGCCGAGGCCACCAGCAGGGTGTCCGTGCCGCCGCGCGGATCGACGATGATCGCCGCGTCCACCGTGCGGTCGAGGATCAGCGCGCGCGCCTGCTTCTCGTCGGTGGCGGTACGGGCCTTCACGGGATCGCCGGCCAGACCGTTCAGCTGCGCGGCGACCTTGTCGGCGACGGGCGTGGGGGCGGCCACGGCGACGGGGATGCGGTGCGGGGTCGGCGCGTGGAACGCGCCGATGTACGAGAGCACGAAGCCCAGTTGCAGGACGAAGACGCCCACAACCATGAGCACCGCGCGCGCACTCACCGCGTCGCGCAGCTCGGCGAGGAAACCGTGCGGAGCCGGGCCTCCGGTCTCGGGGGGCTCGGGTTCTGAGCCGGGTGGGGAGAGAGGTGTGGAGGACATGGGGACGGGACCTTTCGTTACGCGCGCCCGAGGGCGGTGGGGGCAGCCGCAAGATCATCCCACCCGCCGCACCAGCACCGAACCCGCGGACCGCGCGGCATACGGCCCGTCAAGGAGCGTACGGCGAGACGGAGTTGGACCGCGCCACATCATCGAACGTATCTCCGGGTCGAGAGAGCCGAGGGAAACGGTGGGGCAGGGGAACGGGGGTCCGGCCCGCACCGTTGGACGGGCATGGCGCTGAACAGGCGAGCGGGACATCAGGGAACCGGGCCCGGGGCGATCACCCCGGACGGCTGCGCGGTCGCGTGGTACGCGCGGCTGCCGGTCGGAACCGAGCCGGACATCGTCGCCGCGGCCGTGCCGTCGGGCGCGCACATCCTGGAGCTGGGCTGTGGAGTGGGGCGCGTGACCCATGCGCTCGTTGAACGGGGTTTCACGGTGACCGCTGTGGACGAGTCGCGGAAGATGCTCGACCGGGTTCGCGGGGCACGCGCTGTACGCAGCCCGATCGAAGACCTCGACCTCGGCGAGAAAGTTCCCCGTGGTGATGCTGGGTTCGTTCCTCGTGTACGCCGGAGACATCGACGCGCGGCGCGCGCTGCCGCGCACCTGCGTCCGGCACCTCGCGGAGGGCGGCGGTGCGCTGATCGAGCGAGAGGGCCAGGGCTGGTACACGAGCCTGCCACGAGAGCGCGTCGACCCCAGCGGTTACCGGGTGCGGATCGTATCGGCGGAGCCGGCGGGTGAGGGGGTGAACTCGGTGCACGCGGAGTTCGAGTTCCCCGATGCCACATGGACGCAGACATTCCTGAACAGGCCGCTGACGAAGGAGCAGTTCGAGGCCGCGCTCGCCGAGGCGGGTCTGCGTGTGGCCGCGTACCTCACGGAGGACGGGACATGGGTGCGGGCGGGTCTCGCGGCGGCCTGATCAGACGGACGGCTTCCCGGCGTGCTCGGCATCGAGGCCCGCGAGGGCAGGTACGACCGATCCCACACTGTTCCGGCTGCTAGGGCCTGTCTGACAATTCTCACCCTTCGGGCGGACGGCGCTATTTGCCAGACAGGCCCTGGCCGGGGCGACCCGGCCCCGCCGGGCCGGACGCCCGTCGCGCTGAAAGGCCGAACAGCCCGCCCGCGTCAGATCCCCAGCTTCGCTTCCATCAGCTGCGCGATCGCCGTCTTGTCGCCCTCCAGCTCCACGTCCGCCGTGCCCTGCCGGCCCGACAGGAACAGCATCAGCTCGCCGGGCTCGCCGGTCACCGTCACCACCGGGATGCCGCGATGCGCCACCGCCGTGCGTCCGTCCGCGCGGCGCAGGACCAGGCCCACCGGGGACTTGCGGCCCATCATCCGTGCGCCCTTCTCCAGGCGGGACCACAGCGAGTCGGCGAAGACGCGGTCCAGCTCGCGCGGGGTCCAGTCGGCCTGTGCCCGCCGTACGTCCTCGGAGTGGATGTAGAACTCCGCGGTGTTCGCCGCCTCGTCGACCTGTTTGATGCCGAACGGGGACATCCGCGGCGGTCCCGTACGGATCAGCTGGAGCAGCTCCGCGTACGGTTTCGCCACGTACTCGCTCTGCACCCGCTCCAGGCGGTTCCTCAGCGCGGGCACCATCATCCCGCCCGAGGCGTCGGGGCGGCGCTCGCGCACCACCACATGGGCCGCCAGGTCCCTGGTCAGCCAGCCCTCGCAGAGGGTCGGCGCTTCGGGGCCCGCCGCTTCCAACAGATCGGCGAGCAGAAGCCGTTCACGCTGCGCATGGGTCGACATGTCCGCAAGCGTACGGCGCTCCCGGCCGTCCGCCCAGTGGACTCGCGGACCGTACGGGCGGTCCGGCGCGGCACAATGGCCGTATGACCAGCACGCCCGCGGCCCCAGAACCGGCCGGCGGTCCGGCAGGCGGCCTCGACACCGCCATCGCCGCCCGCCTCAAGCGCAGCGCCGACGGACTGATCCCCGCCATCGCGCAGCAGTACGACACCGGGGAGGTGCTGATGCTCGGCTGGATGGACGACGAGGCCCTGCACCGCACCCTGACCACCGGCCGCTGCACGTACTGGTCCCGCAGCCGCGGGGAGTACTGGGTCAAGGGCGACACCTCCGGCCATGTCCAGCACGTCAAGTCCGTCGCCCTCGACTGCGACGCCGACACCGTGCTGGTCCAGGTCGACCAGGTGGGCGCCGCCTGCCACACCGGGGACCGGACCTGCTTCGACGCCGACGTCCTGCCGCTCGGGCAGCCGCGGCCCAACCAGTAGGGTCAGCGGCCATGGATCTTGAGACCTTCCGCAAGCTGGCGGTGGACCGCCGTGTCATCCCCGTCAGCAGGCGGCTCCTCGCGGACGGCGACACCCCGGTCGGCCTGTACCGCAAGCTCGCCGCCGAACGGCCGGGGACGTTCCTGCTGGAGTCCGCCGAGAACGGCCGCTCCTGGTCCCGCTACTCCTTCATCGGCGTACGGTCGGCCGCCACGCTCACCGAGCGGGACGGCGCCACCCACTGGCTCGGCACCCCGCCCGTCGGTGTCCCCGTCGAGGGCGACCCGCTGGCCGCCCTGCGCGCCACGGTGGAGACCCTGCACACGCCCAGGGACCTCTCCGTCCGCATGCCGCCGTTCACCGGCGGCATGGTCGGCTTCCTCGGGTTCGACATCGTCCGCCGCCTGGAGAAGATCGGCGACCACGCCGAGGACGACCTGCGCCTGCCCGAGCTGACCATGCTGCTCACCTCGGACCTCGCCGTGCTCGACCACTGGGACAACACGGTCCTGCTGATCGCCAACGCGATCAACCACAACGACACGGACACGGGCGTGGACGAGGCGTATGCGGACGCCGTCGCCCGCCTCGACACCATGGCCGCCGACCTCGCCCGCCCCGTCGACTCCGGACCCACCGCGCTGCCCGCCTCCGAGCTTCCCGAGTACACCGCGCGCTGGGGCGGTACGGAGTTCCAGGCCGTGGTCGAGGACATCAAGGAGCGCATCAGGGCGGGCGAGGCCTTCCAGGTGGTCCCCTCCCAGCGGTTCGAGACCCCCTGCACGGCGAGCGCCCTGGACGTCTACCGGGTGCTGCGCGCCACCAATCCCAGCCCGTACATGTACCTCTTCCGCTTCCCCTCCGAGGACGGCGAGCCCTTCGACGTCGTCGGATCCAGCCCCGAGGCGCTGGTCAAGGTCGAGGACGGGCGTGCGATGGTTCACCCGATCGCGGGCACCCGGCCGCGCGGCGCCACCCCGCGCGAGGACCAGACACTCGGCGACGAACTCCTCGCCGACCCCAAGGAACGCGCCGAGCACCTGATGCTGGTCGACCTCGGCCGCAACGACCTCGGCCGGGTCTGCGAACCGGGCAGTGTCGAGGTGGTCGACTTCATGTCCGTCGAGCGGTACTCCCACGTCATGCACATCGTCTCGACCGTCACGGGACGGGTCGCCGAGGGCCGGAGCGCCTTCGACGTCCTGACCGCCTGCTTCCCGGCGGGCACCCTCTCCGGCGCCCCGAAGCCGCGCGCGCTCCAGATCATCGACGAGGTGGAGCCCACCAGGCGCGGTGTGTACGGAGGTTGCGTCGGCTACCTCGACTTCGCGGGGGACTCCGACACCGCCATCGCCATCCGTACGGCGCTGCTGCGCGGCGGCACGGCGTACGTCCAGGCGGGAGCGGGCATCGTCGCCGACTCGGACCCGGTCTCCGAGGACACGGAATGCCGCAACAAGGCGGCGGCCGTGCTCCGCGCCGTGCACACCGCCAACCGGCTCGGCGCGGAAGCCTGAGGTACGGATCCGCGCGGCGCACCGGCCTCACGCGTCCGCGCCGCGCGGGGCGGACCACTTGAACGCCGCGTGGCGCACCGCCTGAACGCCGGGTGGCGCCGTAGGGGATAGTGGGGTACGTGAGTGCCGTACCCGTACCCCAGCCCCGTGCCGCCGCCCTCGCGCCGGACGCCCCCAGCAGCCGCCGCAGCCTCGGCGCGGCCCTGCTGCTGGGCGCCGTCGGCGCCGCCGTGGTGCTGATCGCCTCCGGCCAGACCTGGGCCGAGGGCACCGCCGCGGTCGGCGGCGGCTCCGTACCGCTCGAAGCGGGCGGACGTGACGTCACCGGCGTGCCCGCGGCCCTCGCGGTCGTCGGACTCGCCGCGCTTGTCGCCGTGTTCGCCGTCCGCAGGGCGGGCCGGCTGCTGGTCTCCCTGCTGCTCGCGCTCAGCGGCGCGGGCGCGGCGGCGGCCGCCTTCCTCGGTGCCGCCGACAGCGCGGCCCTGGACGAGAAGGCCGCGACGACCACCGGCGACGCGGCCGCCACCGTCGACGCCCTGACGCACACCGCCTGGCCGTACGTGACCGCCGTGGGCAGTGTGCTGATCCTGCTCGCGGGGCTGCTCGCCCTCGGTTACGGCAGGCGCTGGCCCGCGATGTCGGGACGCTACGAGCGGACCGGTGCCCAGGGCCCGCGCGGCCCGGTGCGGGGACGCCAGGCGCGGCGGGCGCCCGTCGTGGACCCGAACCGTCCCGAGGATCTGTGGAAGGCCCTGGACCGCGGCGAGGATCCGACGCGTGAGGTCTGACCCCGTGGCGCGCGCCTGCCTCGCATGCGGGACAATATGAGTGAGCGTCCGGCTCACGCGTGACCAGGACGCACACCGCGCACCAGCATCTACACGGCGCCACAGCAACGAGGAGCAACTCATGGCGGGCAGCAGCCACGGACACACCCCGGCGGCCTGGACCGGTGTCACCATCGCCTTCATCGGGTTCTGCATCGGCGGAGTCTTTGTGGTGGCGGCGAACACGGCCGGTTTCTGGGCCGGTATCGGCGTCGTCCTGCTGGGCGGTCTCGTCGGCCTCGGCATGAAGGCCATGGGCAAGGGCATGCCCAAGGAGTCCTCGGAGCTGGCGCTGGCGCGGGCCGAGGCCGGGCGCGCGCAGGGCCGGCCGTACACGCAGGTGGAAGAGGAGCGCGTGCGGGAGAAGCAGACGCAGTCCTGACCGGACTCCGCTCCGACCGACCGGACCCCGCTCCGATCGCAGACGCAGCCAGGCTCTCGGGCCGGCTGCGTCTTTCCGTATTATCGCGTCATCGGCTGCGGCCTTTCCCGGCGGCAGGGAGAATCACCGCGTGGACGCAGAACCGAACACCGTCAGGCCGGACACCGTCAGGCCGAACACCGCCGAACCCAGCCCCGCCGAGCCGGGTGCTGTCGTCACGGAGACGGTCAGGACCAGCCCCGCCGTGCCTCACGGTCCCGGGGAGCCCGCGCCCGGGGTTCCGCCCGTCCGGCGGCTCCTTCCGCCGCTCACCGCGCTCGCGGGCGTCGCTGCCGCCTTCACCTACGTGGGCCTGGTCGACCCGAACGAAAACGGCCACTACCCCGTCTGTCCGCTCTACGGCATCACCGGCGTGTACTGCCCCGGCTGCGGCGGGCTGCGCAGCGCCCACGCAGTCGCCCACGGCGACCTGGCGGGCGCCTTCGGTGCCAACGCGCTCGCCGTCGCCGGATACGCGCTCTTCGCCGTGGTGTGGGCGGTGTGGGTGCTACGGGCCTGGCAGGGACGGCCGGGGCGCATCACTCTGGCCCGTCCGTGGTGGTGGGCGCTCGGCGCGCTCGTCCTGGCCTTCACCGTGGCGCGGAACCTGCCTTTCGGAGGCTCGCTCGCGCCCTGACGGCGTGCGGCGGGACCCGGAGCGGGACCGTGGCAGGACCCGCCGTCCAGTCCCTGGACGCACGGCAGGCCGGATGCGAATCCCGCGGGCACTTCCGGATAGCATCGATGTGGCTGGTCCTGATCTGAGTACCATCCCTGATCCACGCACCACCATGAACCACGTACCACCCCGAAGCACGCACCATCAATGTCCCGGAAGGGGGCCGCTCGCGTGAGTGTGCTCGACGAGATCATCGACGGCGTACGCGCCGACCTCGCAGAGCGGCAGGCGCGCGTCGGCCTCGACGAGCTGAAGCAGCGCGCGGCCAGGGCGCCGGAGGCCAAGAACGGCCTCGCCGCGCTGCGCGGCGAGGGCGTCAGCGTGATCTGCGAGGTCAAGCGCTCCAGCCCGTCGAAGGGCGCGCTCGCCACGATCGCCGACCCCGCCGCCCTCGCGGCCGACTACGAGGCGGGCGGCGCCGCCATCATCTCCGTACTGACCGAGCAGCGGCGCTTCGGCGGCTCGCTGGCCGACCTGGAGGCCGTCCGCGCCGCCGTCGACATCCCGGTGCTGCGCAAGGACTTCATCGTCACGTCGTACCAGCTGTGGGAGGCCCGCGCGTACGGCGCCGACGTCGTCCTGCTGATCGTCTCGGCGCTGGAGCAGTCCGCGCTCGTCTCGCTGATCGAGCGGGCCGAGTCGATCGGTCTCACGCCGCTCGTCGAGGTGCACGACGAGGTCGAGGTCGCGCGCGCGGTGGACGCCGGAGCGAAGATCATCGGCGTCAACGCGCGCAACCTGAAGACCCTGGAGGTGGACCGCGACACGTTCGAGCGGGTCGCCCCGGAGATCCCGGCGGGCATCGTGAAGATCGCCGAGTCGGGGGTGCGCGGTCCGCACGACCTGATCGCGTACGCCAACGCCGGCGCCGACGCGGTGCTGGTCGGCGAAACGCTCGTGACCGGCCGGGACCCCAGGACCGCGGTGGCGGACCTGGTGGCCGCCGGAGCCCACCCCGCGCTGCGCCACGGACGGGACTGACCCCACCATGACCCTCGCCGTCGCCGCCCGCACCCGTGTGCTGCCGCTGCCCCACGCGCCGCTGGCGCGCGGGTGCCGGCCGCGCGGCTGCCGGGCGCCGGCGAGGCGGGTGCACGGCCGGCGGGTCCGGTACGTGATCGGCGACGAGCCCGGTCAGGTCAACGGAATGCGATGGCGCGCCTGACCGCGTCATGAACCGTCCGCGGTGCCCGCGCGTTCGCGCGTACGGCGCCGGGTGCGGGGCTGCCTCGTTCATGGCGCATACGGTGCTCTCTGTTCCGTTGCTTCCGGAGGAGTCGTTCTTCTGTGTCCGATGTGTCCGACGTGTCGAAATTCTTTGTTCCTGATCCCGAAGGCCTCTCGCCCAGCGCGGAGGGGTACTTCGGCGCCTTCGGCGGCAAGTTCATCCCCGAGGCGCTCGTCGCCGCGGTCGACGAGGTGGCCGTCGAGTACGAGAAGGCGAAGGGTGATCCCGCCTTCGCCGCCGAACTGAACGAACTGATGGTCAACTACACCGGCCGGCCGAGTGCGTTGACCGAAGTTCCGCGCTTCGCCGAGCATGCCGGGGGTGCCCGGATCTTCCTCAAGCGGGAAGACCTGAACCACACCGGTTCCCACAAGATCAACAACGTGCTGGGGCAGGCGCTGCTGACCAAGCGGATGGGCAAGACCCGCGTCATCGCCGAGACCGGCGCGGGACAGCACGGGGTCGCGACCGCGACCGCCTGCGCCCTGTTCGGCCTCGAATGCACCATCTACATGGGCGAGATCGACACCGAGCGCCAGGCCCTGAACGTCGCCAGGATGCGGATGCTCGGCGCCGAAGTCGTACCGGTCGCGTCCGGCAGCCGCACGCTCAAGGACGCCATCAACGAGGCGTTCCGCGACTGGGTCGCCAACGTGGACCGTACGCACTACCTGTTCGGGACGGTCGCGGGACCGCACCCCTTCCCCGCCATGGTCCGGGACTTCCACCGGGTGATCGGGGTCGAGGCCAGGCGGCAGATCCTGGAGCGCGCGGGACGGCTCCCCGACGCCGCTGTCGCGTGCGTGGGCGGCGGGTCCAACGCGATCGGCCTCTTCCACGCGTTCATCCCCGACGACGGCGTACGGCTGGTGGGCTGCGAGCCCGCCGGACACGGGATCGAGAGCGGGGAGCACGCGGCCACCCTGACCGCGGGCGAACCCGGCATCCTGCACGGCTCTCGTTCGTACGTACTCCAGGACGAGGAGGGCCAGATCACCGAGCCCTACTCGATCTCGGCCGGCCTCGACTACCCGGGCATCGGCCCCGAGCACGCGCACCTCAAGGACAGCGGACGCGGCGAGTACCGCGCCGTCACGGACGACGCGGCGATGCAGTCGCTGCTGCTCCTGTCGCGCACGGAGGGCATCATCCCGGCCATCGAGAGCGCGCACGCGCTGGCCGGTGCGCTGGAGCTGGGACGGGAACTGGGGAAGGACGGGCTCATCCTCGTCAATCTCTCAGGACGCGGCGACAAGGACATGGACACAGCCGCCCGCTACTTCGGGCTGTACGACGGCGAGGGCACCAAGTGAGCGGCAACATCCAGCTGTTGAGTGACACGCTGGCCGGCGCCAGGAGCGAGAACCGGGCCGCGCTGATCGCGTACCTGCCCGCCGGTTTCCCGACCGTCGACGGCGGCATCGCGGCCGTCAAGGCCGCCTTCGACGGAGGCGCCGACGTGGTGGAGGTCGGCCTGCCGCACAGCGACCCGGTGCTCGACGGGCCCGTCATCCAGACCGCCGACGACATCGCGCTCAAGGGCGGCGTGAAGATCGCCGACGTGATGCGCACGGTCCGCGAGGCGTACGAGGCGACCGGCAAGCCGGTGCTGGTCATGACGTACTGGAACCCCATCGACCGCTACGGGATCGAGCGGTTCACCGCCGAACTGGCCGAGGCGGGCGGCGCCGGGTGCATCCTGCCCGACCTGCCGGTGCAGGAGTCCGCCGTATGGCGCGAACACGCCGGGAAGCACGGTCTGGCGACCGTCTTCGTGGTGGCGCCCAGCAGCAAGGACGCACGGCTGGCCACGATCACGGCGGCCGGCAGCGGATTCGTCTACGCGGCCTCCCTGATGGGCGTGACCGGTACGCGCCAGTCGGTGGGCCTCCAGGCCCAGGACCTCGTCAACAGGACCCGCGCGACCACCGAACTGCCGGTGTGCGTCGGGCTCGGCGTCTCCAACGCCGAGCAGGCGGCCGAGGTCGCCGGGTTCGCCGACGGGGTCATCGTCGGCTCCGCCTTCGTCCAGCGGCTGCTGGACGCGCCGGACGAGGCCGCGGGGCTCGACGCCGTGCGCGCGCTGGCCGGAGAGCTGGCCGCGGGCGTGCGTAAGCGCTGAGGCACGAGGTAACTCGTACGGGTGGACCTGGGACCGGGGAGGTGCGCAGTCGCCTCCCCGGTTCGTTGCTGTGGGCGTGAGCGAGAAGATCCGTGAGGCAAACCGGAGCGCGAGAGAGCGGCTCCAGCAAGAACGTGAAGCGCACCAGTCACGTGAGAAGCGCAAGCGCGTCCTGATCGTGTCCGGGGTGGTGGCGGGCGTGCTCGCCGCGGCCGCGGGCATCGGGATGATCGCCGCCGGCATCGGCAAGGACAAGGCGGCGGACGCGGCGGGGCCCGTGCTCGCGCCGTCCGGCGCGCAGGGCAAGGACGAGCTGGCGATCCCGGTCGGCGCGCCCGACGCGCCGTCCACGCTCACGGTGTGGGAGGACTTCCGCTGTCCGTCCTGCGGCCTGTTCGAAAGCAACTACCGCTCGGCCATCCAGGGGCTGGAGAAAGCCGGCCAGATCAAGGTCGAGTACCACCTGGCCACCATCATCGACGGCAACATGAGCGGCAGCGGATCCCGGCACGCGGCCAACGCGGCGGCCTGCGCCCAGGACGTCGGCAAGTTCGCCGCGTACCACGACGCGCTGTACGACAACCAGCCGCAGGAGACCGACGACGCCTTCGCCAAGGACAGCAGGCTGCTGGAGCTGGCGGACAAGGTCCCCGGGCTGAAGTCGGCCCCCGGCTTCAGCCAGTGCGTGCAGAGCGGGCTGCACAACGAGTGGGTGGCCAAGTCGGCGGACAAGTTCAAGACGGGCGGCTTCAGCGGCACGCCGACGATCCTGCTCAACGGCGAGTCGGTGCTGCCCCAGAAGGGCACGGAGAACATCACCCCGGCGAACCTGAAGAAGTGGGTCATGGAGGCGAACAAGGGTAAGAAACCGGGCACCGCACCGCCCGAGACCGCCCCTGTGAGCTAAGTCTCGTTACGCACACGTTGCCGGGTAGGCCGCCGCGGGCCGCGCCCGGCGCGGTAGCGTCGGTTCTGCCATGGAACTTGCCTACATTCCGAGCCCGTCGACCGGAGTGCTCCATCTCGGACCACTTCCGCTGCGCGGCTACGCGTTCTGCATCATCATCGGTGTCTTCGTCGCCGTCTGGTACGGCGGCAAGCGCTGGGTCGCCCGGGGCGGCAAAGCCGGCACCGTGGCCGACATCGCCGTCTGGGCCGTGCCCTTCGGCCTGGTCGGTGGCCGGCTCTACCACGTGATCACCGACTACCAGCTGTACTTCAGCGACGGCGAGAACTGGGTCGACGCCTTCAAGATCTGGCAGGGCGGTCTCGGCATCTGGGGTGCGATCGCCTTCGGCGCGGTCGGCGCCTGGATCGGCTGCCGCCGCCGGGGGATCCCGCTGCCCGCCTGGGCGGACGCCCTCGCGCCCGCCATCGCCTTCGCCCAGGCCATCGGCCGCTGGGGCAACTGGTTCAACCAGGAGCTGTACGGCAAGGAGACGACCCTGCCGTGGGCGGTGAAGATCAGCGAGGGGCCGAACAGAGCCGCTGGTCTCTACCACCCGACGTTCCTGTACGAGTCGCTGTGGTGCGTGCTGGTGGCGCTGCTCGTCATCTGGGCCGACCGCCGCTTCAAGCTCGGACACGGGCGCGCCTTCGCGCTGTACGTCGCCGCGTACTGCGTCGGCCGGGGCTGGATCGAGTACCTGCGGGTCGACGAGGCCCACCACATCGCGGGGCTGCGCCTGAACGACTGGACGGCGGGCATCGTCTTCGTCCTCGCGGTCACCTACATCGTCGTCTCGTCGCGGGTACGGCCGGGACGCGAGGAGATCGTGGAGCCGGAGACGGCCGGGACGACGGCAGAGAAGGCGACGGCTGAGAAGACTGCCGCCGTCGGCCTGACGAAGGTCACGGACGGCGCCGCGGACGGGAAGTCCGCGGAGAGTGAGAAGAGCGACACCGCGCCCGACACCGAGGCCGCGGGAAAGAGCTGACCGCGCCCGCGAAGACGTGTGGAGCCGCCGGATCCCTGTGAGGGTCCGGCGGCTCCGCCGTTCTCAGCGCCGGGCCGCCAGCGCGAGCGTGCGGCGGGCCGCCGCCACGATCGCCGCGTCCACGAAGCGGCCGTCGGGCAGCGCGAGCGCCCCTTCCTCCCCGGCGGCGGCCACCACGATCTCCTCGGCCGCCCCGACCTCCTGCGCGGTGGGCCGGTACGCGTCTCGATGACCGGCAGCTGGCGCGGGTGGATCGCCGTACGGCCGAGGAATCCGAGCGACCGGCCGTGCGCACAGGACGCGGGGAGCCCGTCCAGGTCCCGCACGTCGGGGAACACCGACTGGACGGGCGGTGCGAGGCCCGCCGCGCGGGCGGCCACCACGACCCGGCTGCGCGGCCAGTCGAGGCCCGCGTCGTCCCGTACCCCCAGATCGGCGCGCAGGTCCGCCTCGCCGAGCGCGATGCCCCGGACGGCGGGATGTGCCGTCGCTTCAGCCGCCCACGGCCTCGTCCAGCACGTCCGCGTGGCAGGCCCGGCCGCCGCCGGTCGCGAACCACGGCTCGGCGATCAGCTCGGGGCGGCCGACCAGCCGCATCACGCGTTCGGCGACGGACTGCGCGGAGGTGGACACGGCGAGCCAGGAGCCGTCGGCGGTGCGGTAGGTGTGGCGCGGGGCGTTGTTCCTGGACCGGTTGCCGGTACGGGGCTGGACGTAACCGAGCTGGTCGTACCAGAGCGGCTGCGCCCCGAGGACCGTCAGGATCGGCTCGATGATCGCCAGGTCCACCACCTGGCCCCGGCCCGTCGCCCGGCGGCCGTGCGGCGCGGTCATCACGGCGTACGCGGTGGCCAGCGCGGCGATCGGGTCGGCGAGGCCGAACGGCGGGAGCGTGGGCGGGCCGTCCGGTTCGCCCGTGACGGCGGCGAAACCGCTCATCGCCTCGGCGAGCGTGCCGAAGCCGGGACGGTGCGAGTACGGGCCGAA
Organism: Streptomyces sp. NPDC088725; assembly: GCF_044751305.1. Classification (NCBI taxonomy): domain Bacteria; kingdom Bacillati; phylum Actinomycetota; class Actinomycetes; order Kitasatosporales; family Streptomycetaceae; genus Streptomyces; species Streptomyces sp. NPDC088725. Next base: position 229,851 of record NZ_JBIVLO010000002.1, on the reverse strand, counting down.
CTGGCCGAAGCCGGTGACCCTCGTGAGGACCAGACCGGGATTGGCGAGAAACAGTTCGTCCCAGCCGGGGCCCCACTTCTCCAGGGTGCCCGGCCGGAAGTTCTCGATGATCACATTGGCGCCCGCGGCGAGGCGGAGCAGGACGTCCCGGCCGCCGGGGGAGGAGAGATCGAGGGTGATGGCGCGCTTGTCGCGGCCGAGCAGCTTCCACCAGAGGCCGACGCCGTCCTGGGCGGGGCCGTGGCCGCGTGAGGGACCCGGGCGGGTGGGGTGCTCGACCTTGATGACCTCCGCGCCGAAGTCACCGAGCATGGTGGCCGCGAGGGGACCGGCGAAGAGAGCCGCGAGGTCGAGGACGCATTCCGGTGAGCGCCGGGGCCGGCTGTTCCGGTGGGGCAGGTGTGTTCACGCGTCCTCGATCTCGGAGCGGCACGGCATGGAGCTGGACGCCCCGGTGCGCTGCACACAGAGCGAGGCCGCCGCCGATGCCCAGCTCATCGCCTCTTCCATCGGGCGGCCCTCACCGAACGCGACGGCGAGCGCGCCCACGAAGGTGTCGCCCGCCGCGGTCGTGTCCACGGCCCTGACCCGGGGGGCGGGGACGGTGAAGGGCTTGGTGTCCCGGGCCGCGTAGAGGCTTCCGGCGGCGCCGAGCGTGATCACGACCTCCGGGACCTGCCGGAGCAGGGACTCGGCGGCCGCGTACGGGTCGGCGATCCCGGAGAGGGCCGCCGCTTCGTGTTCGTTGGGTACCAACAGGTCTACGGCGGCGAGCAGCTCGGGCGGAAGGGGCTGGGCGGGGGCCGGGGTCAGTACCGTACGTACGCCGTGGCGGCGGGCCGCCTCCGCGCCGGCGAGCACGGCGCTCAGCGGGAGTTCGAGCTGAAGGAGCAGCGCGTCGGCCGCCGCGATGACGGCCTCGTCGCCCGGAACGAGGTCCGTGACCTGGCCGTTGGCGCCGGGAATCACGACGATGGCGTTGCCGCCCTCGTCGTCGACGACGATATGGGCGGTACCTGAAGCGCCGTCCGCCGTGCGCAGCAGATCGGTGTCGACCCCCGAGGCGGCGAGCGTGCTCCGCAGCCGCGCCCCGAAGTCGTCGGAGCCGACCGCCCCGATCATCGCCACGGTGCCTCCCGCGCGGGCGGCGGCGATGGCCTGGTTGGCGCCCTTGCCGCCGGGAACCGTACGGAACTCCCGGCCCGTGACGGTCTCCCCGCGGTGCGGGGCCCGTGCGACATAGGCGACGAGATCCATGTTGGTACTGCCGAGCACGACGATGTCTGTCATGGGCGCGACGCCTCTCTGTGAGTCAGTTCCGCGAGTGTGCCGAAGCCGACGCCGTCGAAACCGCCGACGGACGTGGCCGGCCGGTTCTTGAGCGGCGCGGTCCACTCCCCGGGGATCCTTGCCGGATGCCCGGCGAGCAGTCCGGCGACGGAACCGGCGCTCGCGCCGTTCGAGTCGGTGTCCCAACCTCCGGACACGGCACGGCAGATGGAGCCGCTGAAGTCGCCGTCTGCATGGGTGAGGGCGGCGGCGAGCAGCGCGGCGTTGGGGACGGCGTGGACCCAGTGGTGGTGCCCGGGGGGACGCGTGCAGGACATCGGCCACGGTCTCGAATCGCGCGTGGGCGCGGGCGGTCCTGACGCCGGTACGGACGGCCTCGGCCAGCCGGGAGCGTGGCGGGGCGACCGCGAGACCGGCGCGCGGACAGCGGTGCACGCCGGTGCCCGCTCCGGCCGCCGCGGCGATGGTGGCCGCGACGAACATCGCGCCGCACACCGTTGGCGGTGTGCGTGAGCCCGGCGTCGCGGTGCGCCTGCCGGGCGGCGCAGGCGGGGTCGCCGGGGTGCGTCCAGCCGTGCACGTCGGCGCGGATCGCCGCGCCGATCCACTCCCGGAACGGGTTGTGGTGGCGGGCGGTGTCCGGCGGCTCGATGCCCGACAGCAGATTGCGGTACGCGATCCGCTCGGCGGTGAACGTACGCCCCGCGGGCAGCTGGTTCAGCCAGACACCGGCGACCTGCGCGGTGGTGAAGTGCCGGCCGTGCCGCTGGAGCAGAAGCAGGTTCAGCAGCGGGTAGTCGAGGTCGTCGTCCTCGGGCATGCCGTCGATGTTCTCGGCGAGCGAGGCCGGCGCGGAGCGGCGGTTCCAGGGGTGGGCGCGGGCGAGGTCCTGAGGCAGTTCCCGGGCGGTGAACCAGCCGCGCAACGGCCAGTTGCCGGTGGCGCGCGCGAGGGCCCCGATCCCGGCGAGCGGAAGCTTCTCGACGGGCTTCCCGAGCAGGCACCCGACGGCCCGGCCGAGCGAGGCGGCGTGCAGCTGATCGACGGTGAGCGGGCAGCCCGCCGAGTCCCGTCGAGCGGGTCGGGTCCGCCGGGCCTTTCGAGCGCGTCGGGTCCGCCGGGCCTTTGGCGGGCGGCCGGTTGGCGCACGCGGCGGCGATCGCGGGCAGGTCCGTCGGCTCGTCCGCGGCCAACGGGGAGGGCCGCGCGGCGAGTTCGCCGAGCGGGGTCTCCGCGAGCGCGCGCAGCTCCGGGCACACCGGGCCCGGCGATGCACCCGCGCGTGCCGGGGCCGGGTGGCCGCCTGCGGCGTGCCGGCGGCGGGCGAGGTCCGTGGCGTCGCCGCCGTCCTCGGACGCCTGGCGCAGCTCGTGGCCGAGCAGGTCCTCGGGCTGGACCCGGCTGAGCCGCAGCGCCGCTGTCATCGTGCGGAGGGGGCGGAGGTTGCGGTGGGGGCTGCGGTGGTGGAAGTCCCGGGCGTTGGGGAGACTTCGGCAGCCCTGGAAGCCCTGGCTGCGGGGGCGGGTTCGGCCGTCGGGGAATGCGTGGCCACGGTGGAAGCCCCGGCAGAGAGGGAAGCCCCGGCAGAGAGGGAAGCCCCGGCGGCCGGGGAAGCTCCCGCCATCAGTGAGGCGAACGCGTTCTCGTGTGCGCGGCGCCGTTCCGTGTCGCGGGCGAAGACCTCGTACGCCACCCGCGTCAGCGCCCGCGCCGGCGCGTGCAGGTCGAGGCGGCTCGCCTCGGCCACGCGGTCCGCCCATTCGGCCGGCACGGCGGCCTCGCCGCCCAGCGCTCCCGCGAGCGCGCCGCTCATCGTGGCGATCGAGTCGCAGTCCCTGCCGTAGTTGACCGAACCGAGCACCGTACGGCGGAAGTCACCCCCGCCGATCAGCAACATGCCCAGCGCCACCGGCAGTTCCTCGATCGCGTGCAGCCGGGAGGGGCGCCGGGCGCCGAGCGAAGGAGCGCGGTAGTCCGGGCCCACCGTGTCGAACGGGGCGACCGCCTCGCGCAGTCCGCGTACCGCCGACTCCGCGTCGCGGTGCCGGGACGCCACCTCGCACACTGCCTTGATCGCGGCGCGCGTGCCGTCCTTGGCGAGGCCGAGACACGTCTCGATCACCGAGGCGGGCGTGGCGTCCGGGAGGCACGCCGCCGCGACCGCGGCCGCGAACACCCCGGCCGCCTCACGTCCGTACGACGACTGGTGCGCGCCCGCGACATCGATGGCCTCGGCGTAAGCGGCCTGCGGATGCGCCGCGTTGACCAGCCCCACCGGCGCCATGTACATCGCGGCGCCGCAGTTGACGATGTTCCCGGTGCCCGCCTCGCGCGGGTCGACATGCCCGTAGTGCAGCCGGGCGACGATCCACTTCTCCGCCAGGAAGATCCGCTGGAGCGGCAGCGCCTCGGCCTCCAGCTCGGGGATCCAGCGCGGGTGCGAGATCAGCTCGGGGACCAGGTGGTCGGCGACCGCGTACGCGTCGAGGTGGCCGCGTACGGCTTCGTACACCCGGATCAGCGCGTGCGTCATCAGGGTGTCGTCGGTGACGTGCCCGTCACCCTTGTGGTACGGGGCGAGCGGGCGGGCGGTGCGCCAGTCCTCGTGCCACGGGCCGACGACGCCGGACACGCGGCCGCCGTGCCGCTCCACGATCTGCTCGGGGGAGTAGCCCTCGACCGGGCCGCCGAGCGCGTCACCGACGGCGGCGCCGATCAGACAGCCGTTGATCCGGTCATCGAGCGTGAGCGCGCCGGACGTCAGGGGCGTACGGGGCGTCAGAGGCGTGCCGGGCGTCGGATGGCTGCCGGGCGTCGAGGGGACACTGAGCGTCGTCATGTCGGAATTGTCCACCCAGGGTGGCCAGTTCCGTGTCTGCGAGCAGCCCGGCGAGTTCCACCAGATCGGTACCGGGGAGCCGGGGCAGCGCGCACCCCGCGAGGACGCGGCAGGCGTCCCGCCAGGTGGCCGGTACGGTGTCGCCGCCGAGTGCGCCGGTCAGCGCGGGCGCTCCGAGCGCGTCACCGGCCGCGGGGCCGAGCGGCGCGCCCGAGGCGCGGTCGCGCAGCACCGCGCTCTCTTCGGGAGGTGGATCGCATGCGATCAACGCCATCGGCCGGCCGCCCTTCCGTGCCCAACGAGCCTGTTCCTGCCATCTGTGCCACGCGGAACACCTGCGGAGCCTGTGAAACCTTCCTGTCACCGGGGTGGCGCTCCGGACACCCGGGTGGAGGTCCGGGGCGCCCGGGTGGACGTCCCAAAGCACTCTCTTACGCCGTACAAGAGCGCTGGTAAGTACGGCCTGCCTTGCTGGCGGGAGCGCTTTTTCGTGCGTATTTTCGAGTCCTGGGAAGGGTGGCCGCCGGCTCGCACACGGGCTGGGAGCGGCTGCCGCACAAGGGGAGTGAGCACCGTGGCCATCATCGAGACCGAAGCGACACTGCACGATTCGCACCGGGACAACCACACGCACCGCGATGTGAACGGCGGCTGGCTGCGCCCGGCCGTGTTCGGTGCGATGGACGGCCTTGTCTCCAACCTCGCGCTGATGACGGGAGTCGCGGGCGGCGCGGTCTCCCAGCACACCATCGTGATCACCGGGCTCGCCGGCCTCGCGGCGGGCGCCTTCTCGATGGCTGCCGGTGAGTACACCTCGGTGGCCTCACAGCGCGAGCTGGTCGAGGCCGAGCTGGATGTGGAACGCGCTGAGCTGCGTAAACACCCCGCGGACGAGATGGAGGAGCTGGCCGCTCTCTACGTGTCACGCGGCGTCGAGCCCGCGCTCGCCCGCGAAGTGGCCATGCAGTTGTCGAGGGACCCGGAGCAGGCGCTGGAGATTCACGCGCGCGAGGAACTGGGCATCGACCCGGATGATCTGCCGTCCCCGACCGTCGCCGCCGGATCGTCGTTCGTCTCCTTCGCGCTGGGCGCCCTGCTGCCCGTCCTGCCCTACCTGCTCGGCGCCACCACGCTGTGGCCCGCCCTGATGCTCGCGCTGGCCGGACTCTTCGCCTGCGGGGCGCTGGTGGCCAGGGTGACGGCCCGCAGCTGGTGGTACAGCGGGCTGCGGCAGCTGGTGCTCGGCGGGGTCGCCGCCGCGCTCACCTACGGACTGGGCGCACTGTTCGGCGCGACGATCTGAGCCGCCGGCCTTGCTCCGGCGGGCCGTCCGGCTCCGCGCGGTCGGGCCGCTGACTCCGGTCTGACGGGCCGCTGACGCTGCGCGGACGGCCCGCTGGCCCCGGTCCGACCGGCCGCTGACACCGCTCCGGCGGCCGGTGACGTGGCAGCCGTCCGCCCGCCACCTGCTGTAACACGATTTTCGGCCCCACCCTGGCTGATTCCGTACCCAGGGTGAGAGACTTCAGAAGACGCCGCCGCATGTCCCCCGTTACCCGGCGGTTTCGAGCGCTTAACGACCGGGCATGAGCCGTAGGCGCCGTCGGCAACGAAGCCTCTCGCCGCATCACCTTCTACGGCCGGGCGGACGTTGATCTGTCCTCCTGTGACCCGCATGCACCGTACGAGTGGTGTCCGCATGTTGAAATGAACTATCCGCTTTGTGAGAAGCACCCCATCATGTAATCTGCTCGAAATTTTTCGGAGGGCCAACGTCGTCCCTCGGTTATCGCATATGCCACGACGACGACGGGAGAGCCGATGCGCATCCACGCCTGGTCGCCCATGGACGGTCGCCCCGCCCCCCAGGGGCTGTACGACCCCCGTAACGAACACGACGCCTGTGGTGTCGGGTTCGTGGCCACCCTCACCGGTGTACCCAGCCACGCGCTGGTGGAGCAGGCGCTGACCGTACTGCGCAATCTCGAACACCGAGGCGCCACCGGTTCCGAGCCCGACTCCGGCGACGGCGCCGGGATCCTGCTCCAGGTTCCGGACGCCTTCCTCCGCGAGGTCACCGATTTCACCCTTCCGGAAGCCGGCTCGTACGCCGTCGGCACCGGCTTCCTGCCCGCCGGGGAAGCCACCGGCGCGGTCTCGCGCATCGAGGCCATCGCCGCCGAGGAAGGCCTGACCGTTCTCGGCTGGCGCGACGTCCCCGTCGCCCCCGAACTGCTCGGTGCCACCGCGCGCGGCACGATGCCGGCCTTCCGCCAGCTGTTCGTCGCGGACGGTACGAGCACGGGCATCGCTCTCGACCGTAAAGCCTTTTTGCTGCGCAAGCGCGCCGAGCGCGAGGCCGGGATCTACTTCCCGTCCCTCTCCGCGCGCACGATCGTCTACAAGGGAATGCTCACCACCGGCCAGCTGGAGCCGTTCTTCCCCGACCTCTCCGACCCCCGTTTCGCGACCGCCGTCGCGCTGGTCCACTCGCGGTTCTCCACCAACACGTTCCCGAGCTGGCCGCTCGCCCACCCGTACCGCTTCGTCGCGCACAACGGCGAGATCAACACGGTCAAGGGCAACCGCAACTGGATGAAGGCCCGCGAGTCCCAGCTCGGCTCCGACCTCTTCGGCGCCGACAAGCTGGAGCGGATCTTCCCGCTCTGCACGCCGGACGCCTCCGACTCCGCGTCCTTCGACGAAGTCCTCGAACTGCTGCACCTCGGCGGCCGCTCGCTGCCGCACTCCGTGCTGATGATGGTCCCCGAGGCGTGGGAGAACCACGACTCGATGGACCCGGAGCGCCGCGCCTTCTACCAGTTCCACGCCACGATGATGGAGCCCTGGGACGGCCCGGCCTGCGTCACCTTCACCGACGGCACCCAGGTCGGCGCGGTCCTCGACCGCAACGGCCTGCGCCCCGGCCGCTACTGGGTGACCGACGACGGCCTCGTCGTCCTCTCCTCCGAGGTCGGCGTCCTCGACATCGACCCGGCCAAGGTCGTCCGCAAGGGACGCCTCCAGCCCGGCCGGATGTTCCTCGTCGACACCGCCGAACACCGCATCATCGAGGACGACGAGATCAAGGCGTCCCTCGCCGCCGAACAGCCGTACCAGGAATGGCTGGAGACCGGCGAGATCGAGCTGGAGGACCTGCCCGAGCGTGAGCACATCGTGCACACCCACGCCTCGGTCACCCGCCGCCAGCAGACCTTCGGCTACACCGAGGAAGAGCTGCGCGTCCTGCTCGCGCCCATGGCCCGCGCCGGCACGGAGCCCATCGGCTCCATGGGCACCGACTCCCCGATCGCCGCGCTCTCCGCCCGGCCCCGGCTGCTCTTCGACTACTTCACCCAGCTGTTCGCGCAGGTCACCAACCCGCCGCTGGACGCCATCCGGGAAGAACTGGTCACCTCGCTGCGCTCCTCGCTCGGCCCGCAGGGCAACCTGCTGGAGCCGACCGCCGCGTCCTGCCGCAGCGTCACCCTGCCCTTCCCGGTCATCGACAACGATGAACTGGCCAAGCTCGTCCACATAAACGCGGACGGCGACATGCCCGGCATGAAGGCCGCCACGCTCTCCGGCCTCTACCGTGTCAGCGGCGGCGGCGAGGCGCTGGCCGCCCGGATCGAAGAGATCTGCGCCGAGACCGACGCCGCTCTGGAGAGCGGCGCCCGGATCATCGTGCTCTCCGACCGGCACTCCGACGCCGAGCAGGCCCCGATCCCCTCGCTGCTGCTCACCGCGGCCGTCCACCACCACCTCATCCGCACCAAGCAGCGCACCCAGGTGGGCCTGCTGGTCGAGGCCGGCGACGTACGCGAGGTGCACCACGTCGCACTGCTCATCGGCTACGGCGCCGCCGCCGTCAACCCGTACCTCGCGATGGAGTCCGTCGAGGACCTGGTCCGCGCGGGCACGTTCATCGAGGGCCTGGAGCCCGAGCAGGCGATCCGCAACCTGATCTACGCGCTCGGCAAGGGCGTCCTCAAGGTGATGTCCAAGATGGGCATCTCCACCGTCGCCTCCTACCGGGGCGCCCAGGTCTTCGAGGCCGTCGGCCTGGACGAGGCCTTCGTCGAGAAGTACTTCAGCGGCACCGCCACCAAGATCGGCGGCGCCGGACTCGACATCGTCGCCCAGGAGGTCGCGGCCCGGCACGCCAAGGGCTACCCCGCCTCCGGGATCTCCGCGAGCCACCGCAAGCTGGAGATCGGCGGCGAGTACCAGTGGCGCCGCGAGGGCGAGCCGCACCTCTTCGACCCGGAGACCGTCTTCCGGCTCCAGCACGCCACGCGCTCCCGCCGCTACGACATCTTCAAGAAGTACACGAGCCGGGTGAACGAGCAGTCCGAGCGCCTGATGACGCTGCGCGGCCTGTTCAACTTCGCCTCCGGACGCGACCCGATCTCCATCGACGAGGTCGAGCCCGCCTCCGAGATCGTCAAGCGCTTCTCCACCGGCGCCATGTCGTACGGCTCGATCTCCCTCGAAGCGCACGAAACGCTCGCCGTCGCCATGAACCAGCTCGGCGGCAAGTCCAACACCGGCGAGGGCGGCGAGGACGCGCGCAGGCTGTACGACCCGGCGCTGCGCTCCTCGATCAAGCAGGTCGCCTCCGGCCGCTTCGGCGTCACCAGCGAATACCTCGTCAACGCCGACGACATCCAGATCAAGATGGCCCAGGGCGCCAAGCCCGGCGAGGGCGGCCAGCTGCCCGGCCACAAGGTCTACCCGTGGGTCGCCAAGACCCGGCACTCCACCCCGGGCGTCGGCCTGATCTCCCCGCCGCCGCACCACGACATCTACTCCATCGAGGATCTCGCCCAGCTGATCCACGATCTGAAGAACGCCAACCCGAAGGCCCGCATCCACGTGAAGCTGGTCTCCGAGGTCGGCGTCGGCACCGTCGCCGCGGGCGTCTCCAAGGCCCACGCCGATGTCGTCCTGATCTCGGGACACGACGGCGGTACGGGCGCCTCGCCGCTCACCTCGCTCAAGCACGCGGGCGGCCCCTGGGAGCTGGGCCTCGCCGAGACCCAGCAGACGCTGCTGCTCAACGGGCTGCGCGACCGCATCGTCGTCCAGACCGACGGACAGCTCAAGACCGGCCGTGACGTCGTCATCGCCGCGCTGCTCGGCGCCGAGGAGTTCGGTTTCGCGACCGCGCCGCTCGTCGTCTCGGGCTGCGTCATGATGCGCGTCTGTCACCTCGACACCTGTCCGGTCGGCATCGCCACCCAGAACCCGGTGCTGCGCGAACGGTTCTCCGGCAAGGCCGAATACGTCGTCAACTTCTTCCAGTTCATCGCGGAAGAAGTCCGCGAACTCCTCGCCGAACTGGGCTTCCGTACGCTCGAAGAGGCCGTCGGCCACGCCGAACTGCTCGACACCGAGCGGGCCGTGAACCACTGGAAGGCCCAAGGCCTCGACCTCCAGCCGCTGTTCCACGTACCCGACCTGCCGGAAGGCGCCGCACGGCACCGCGTCGTCGAGCAGGACCACGGCCTCGCCAAGGCGCTCGACAACGAGCTGATCAAGCTCGCCGCCGACGCCCTGAAGGCCGAGAGCGCCGAGAGCGCCCAGCCGGTGCGTGCCCAGATCGGCATCCGCAACATCAACCGCACCGTCGGCACCATGCTCGGCAACGAGGTGACGAAGAAGTTCGGTGGCGAAGGACTGCCCGACGACACCGTCGACATCACCTTCACCGGCTCCGCGGGCCAGTCCTTCGGCGCGTTCCTGCCGCGCGGTGTGACCCTGCGCCTGGAGGGCGACGCCAACGACTACGTCGGCAAGGGCCTCTCCGGCGGACGCCTCGTCGTACGGCCCGACCGCGGCGCCGAACACCTCGCGGAGTACTCCACCATCGCGGGCAACACCATCGCCTACGGCGCCACCGCCGGCGAGCTGTACCTGCGCGGCCGCACCGGCGAACGCTTCTGCGTGCGCAACTCCGGCGCGACCGTCGTCTCCGAAGGCGTCGGCGACCACGGCTGCGAGTACATGACCGGCGGCCACGCCGTCGTCCTCGGCGAGACGGGACGCAACTTCGCGGCCGGCATGTCCGGCGGCATCGCCTACGTCCTCGACCTCGACCCGGACAACGTCAACGCCGGGAACCTGTCCGCCGTCGAACCCCTCGACGACACCGACAGGAAGTGGCTGCACGGCGCCGTGCGCCGCCACCAGGAGGAGACGGGCTCCACCGTCGCCGCCAAGCTGCTCGCCGAGTGGGACACCGCAGCGGACCGCTTCAGCAAGATCATCCCCACCACGTACAAGGCAGTGCTCGCCGCCAAGGACGCCGCCGAGCTGGCCGGACTCTCCGAGACCGAGACCACCGAGAAGATGATGGAGGCGGCGACCAATGGCTGACCCGAAGGGCTTTCTCACCACCGGGCGCGAGGTCGCCGAAACCCGGCCGGTGGAGGAGCGCGTCAAGGACTGGAACGAGGTCTACGTTCCCGGTTCGCTGCTCCCGATCATCAGCAAGCAGGCCGGACGCTGCATGGACTGCGGCATCCCGTTCTGCCACAGCGGCTGTCCGCTCGGAAACCTCATCCCCGAGTGGAACGACTACGCGTACCGCGACGACTGGAAGGCCGCGATCGAGCGGCTGCACGCCACGAACAACTTCCCGGAGTTCACCGGGCGGCTGTGCCCCGCCCCGTGCGAGGCCTCGTGCGTGCTCGGCATCAACCAGCCGCCCGTCACCATCAAGAACGTCGAAGTCACCATCATCGACAAGGCGTGGGACAGCGGCGACGTCACCCCGCAGCCGCCCGAGCGGCTGTCCGGCAAGACCGTCGCCGTCATCGGCTCGGGCCCGGCGGGCCTGGCCGCGGCCCAGCAGCTGACCCGGGCGGGCCACACCGTCGTGGTGTTCGAGCGCGCCGACCGCATCGGTGGCCTCCTGCGCTACGGCATCCCCGCCTTCAAGATGGAGAAGGTCCACATCAACCGCCGCATCGAGCAGATGCGCGCGGAGGGGACCAAGTTCCGCACCGAGGTGGAGGTCGGCCGCGACCTCGACGCGAAGAAGCTGCGCAAGCGCTACGACGCTGTCGTCATCGCCGCCGGCGCCACCGTCTCGCGCGACCTGCCCGTCCCCGGCCGTGAGCTGAACGGCGTGCACTTCGCGATGGAGTACCTGCCGCTGTCCAACAAGGTGCAGGAGGGCGACCTCACGGTCTCCCCGATCTCCGCCGCGGGCAAGCACGTCGTGGTCATCGGCGGCGGCGACACCGGCGCGGACTGCGTCGGTACGGCCCACCGGCAGGGCGCCGCGTCCGTCACCCAGCTGGAGATCATGCCGAGGCCCGGCGACGAACGCGCGGAGCACCAGCCGTGGCCGACGTTCCCGATGCTCTACAAGGTCACCACCGCGCACGAGGAGGGCGGGGAGCGCGTCTACGCTGTTTCCACCACCCACTTCGAGGGCGACGAGGACGGCAACGTACAGTTCCTGCACCTCACCGAGGTGGAGTTCAAGGACGGCAAGCTGGAGTCGAAGCCCGGGACCGAGCGTAAGATCCCGGCTCAGCTGGTGACGCTCGCCATGGGCTTCACCGGCACCGACCAGGCGAACGGTCTGGTCGAGCAGTTCGGCCTCGAACTCGACGAGCGTGGCAACATCGCCCGCGACGAGGACTTCGCGACCAATGTGCCCGGCGTGTACGTCGCCGGGGACGCGGGCCGCGGCCAGTCCCTGATCGTCTGGGCGATCGCCGAGGGCCGCTCGGCGGCGCGCGGTGTGGACCGTCACCTGACGGGTGCGAGCGAACTGCACGCCCCGATCCGGCCGACGGACCGCGCACTGACGGTCTGAACAACCCCATAGACGTCCCGTACAACGGCGTACGGGCGGTGTCGGTCCGGGGGCGTGCCCCCGGACCCTCCGCAAGACACGGCGCCTGCCCCCAGTCCCCGACCGGACCGTTGGCGGGCGCCGTGGCATGTGGCCGCGTCCGGCATCCGGCGCGTTCGGGCCGCCAACGCGTTCCGGAATCCGGCGCGTCCGGCTCCTGGGTTCCGCATCCCGTGTTCCGCCGGTGACAGAGGATGTCCGGTATTGCCCGTTGGATGGATGCCATGACAGCCATCACGTCCACCTGGACGGATTTCCACGCGGCCGAACCGGCCTTCGCCGCTTTCGCGCGGCGGCGCTTCGAGAAGTACGCCCACCACGTCCTCGCGACCGTACGCGGGGACGGCTCCCCGAGGCTCTCAGGACTGGGAGTCGCTTTCGTCGACGGCGAACTCTGGTGCGGAATGATGCCGAACTCACGCAAAGGCCGGGATCTGCTGCGCGACCCGCGTTTCGCACTGCACGCGAACCCCGGCGGCGACGACCGGATGGCCGACGGAGACGTCCGTATCGCCGGACGGGCGGTCGCGGTGACCGACGCGGCGGTGATCGCGCGCTACGCCGAGGCCACCGGCACCACGCTCCGCTTCGACCTCTTCCGCGCCGAGCTGACCGAGGTGGTGGAAACCCAGGTGGACGGGGTGGAGCTGGTCCTGCGGCGCTGGTCCCCGGGACGTCCGGCCCGCACCGTACGGCGGGGCAGCTAGGGCAGGCCCCGCCTGCCGGGACGTGTGAGCCGGCCCGCTCGCACATCCCTCGATCATGGGCGTGTCCGGCTCCGGGTTCGCCGCGAGGGCATGCTAGGCTGACTGTGTTGCAGTTTTGGTACCCATGAACTTTATGTGCGCCTGACGGGAATGCTTCCTCAGGCGCACATATGTTTTTGCCGGCTTCTCCGGATGGGGCTCAATGCGGCGACGAGGAATCCGTGAAGTGCGGATTTCCGGCTCTGCACCTGTTTTAGGAGAATGACATGGCAACTGGCACCGTGAAGTGGTTCAACTCGGAAAAGGGCTTCGGCTTCATTGAGCAGGACGGCGGCGGCGCCGACGTCTTCGCCCACTACTCGAACATCGCCACCCAGGGCTTCCGTGAGCTCCAGGAGGGCCAGAAGGTCTCGTTCGACGTCACGCAGGGCCAGAAGGGCCCGCAGGCGGAGAACATCGTCCCGGCCTAATTTCCGGACGCGTACCTCGCAGCCGGGGCCCGCACCTGCACGGTGCGGGTCCCGGCTCGCGCTGTCCTCAGGCCCAGGAAGGCATTTCCCGTCATGACTCGACCCGAACGCCAGGACCGTGCTGTCAGATCAGCCGGTAAGCGCCCGGTGAATTCCCGTTCCAACGGATCTTCGAGGGGCTCGGCGAAGGCACCCGCCCGCCGCTCCGCCGCACGTCCGCAGGAATTCACGCTGCCGGAGACCATCACCCCCGCACTGCCCGCCGTCGAGGCGTTCGACGAGCTGGACATGCCCGCAGGGCTGCTGAAGACCCTCACCGCCCAGGGTGTGACAGAACCTTTCCCCATCCAGGGCGCGACCCTGCCGAACTCGCTCGCGGGCCGCGACATCCTCGGCCGCGGCCGTACCGGCTCCGGCAAGACCCTCGCCTTCGGCCTCGCGCTCCTCGCCCGCACCGCGGGCCGCCGCGCCGAGCCCCGCGCACCCCTCGTCATGGTGCTGGTCCCGACGCGCGAGCTGGCGCAGCAGGTGACCGACGCGCTCACCCCGTACGCCACCGCCGTGAACCTCAAGCTCGCGACGGTCGTCGGCGGCCTCTCCATCAGCAAGCAGGCGGCCCAGCTCCGCCGCGGCGCCGAGGTCCTGGTCGCCACACCGGGACGGCTGAAGGACCTCATCGAGCGCGGCGACTGCCGCCTCGACCAGGTCGAGATCACCGTGCTCGACGAGGCCGACCAGATGGCCGACATGGGCTTCATGCCGCAGGTCACCGCGCTCCTCAAGCAGGTGCGCGCCGACGGCCAGCGGATGCTGTTCTCGGCGACCCTGGACAAGAACATCGACCGGCTCGTCCGCCAGTACCTGACGGACCCCGTGGTCCACTCCGTCGACCCGTCCCAGGGCGCGGTCACCACGATGGAACACCACGTGCTGTACGTGCTGGACGAGACCGACAAGAAGGCCGTCACCATCCGCATCGCGGCCCGCGACGGCCGGGTGCTGCTCTTCCTCGACACCAAGCGGTCCGTGGACCGGCTGGTCAAGCGGCTGCTCGCCAGCGGCGTACGGGCGGCGGGCCTGCACGGCGGCCGCTCCCAGCCGCAGCGCAACAGGACCCTTGAGCAGTTCAAGACCGGGCAGGTCACCGCGCTCGTCGCGACCAACGTCGCGGCGCGCGGCATTCACGTCGACGACCTCGACCTCGTGGTCAACGTCGATCCGCCCGTCGACCACAAGGACTACCTGCACCGCGGCGGACGCACCGCACGCGCGGGGGAGTCCGGCAGTGTGGTGACGCTGGTGCTGCCCGAGCAGCGGCGCGAGATGACCCGGCTGATGTCGGACGCCGGCATCGACCCCAGGTCCGCCAGGATCAAGTCGACCGACGAGGAACTGACGCAGCTCACCGGTGCGCGGGAGCCCTCCGGCGTCGCCGTCACCATCGAGGTGCCGCAGCAGGCGGTACCGCCGAAGCAGAAGCCGCGTACGGCGCGGCCCGCGCGCGGCGGCTCGGGCGGCAACGCGAACGGTGGCGGCGCCCGCATCGGCGGTGCCCCCTCACGCGGCAGCCGCGGCCGGCGCGGACGCCCGGGCGGCAGTGGCGCCCAGGGCGGCCGCCGCACCGCGGCCTGAGGCTCCGACCGGCGGAAACGCCCGCTTGTACGGCAACGCCCGGCCCCGCGCACTGAGCGCGGGACCGGGCGTTTCTGTGTGCGCGTACGGGGGCTGTCGCGTCCGTGCACGGCAGGGGAAGGTCTCGGCCCGACCGGTTAACTTCCGGGAAATTCCATGGAGTTGGGATTGACGTGTCCCTGTCTACGCGCGTCATCATGAGGCATGCGAATTCCCCCACGTACGCGCATCGCCGCGCTCGGCGGCCTGGCCGCCCTCGTCTCCACGCTCCTCGTCGGCGGAGTCACCGCCACCGCCACGGCCGCCCCCACCGCCGTCGGCAGCATCTGCTACGGAAGCCTGCCGTCCCAGGCCCACGACACGCTCGACCTGATCGACGCGGGCGGCCCGTTCCCGTACGACCAGGACGGCGTCGTCTTCCAGAACCGGGAGCAGCTGCTGCCGATCCAGTCCAGCAGCTACTACCACGAGTACACCGTCGTGACCCCGGGCTCCCCGGACCGCGGCGCCCGCCGCATCATCACCGGCAGCAAGACCGACGAGGACTACTACACGGCCGACCACTACGAGTCGTTCTCGCTCGTCGACTTCGGCTGCTGAGACCCGCTCAGCAGGAGGGTAACCTCCGCCCCATGACGATGACGTATGTGATCGACGGGGCGGAGGTCACCGGCCTCGACCGCTTCTGGCAGGTGATCGGCGCCGCCGTGAACGGCCCCGACGGCTATTTCGGCCGCAACCTCGACGCGCTCGCGGACTGCCTGCACGGCGGATTCGGCACCCCGGACGACGGCGACTACGTCATCGAGTGGCGCGCCCACGACCTCTCCCGCCAGGCACTCGGACACGAGGAGACCGCCCGCGAACTCCGCCGGAGGCTGGCCCGAGCCCACCCCGGCAACAGGGCCGCGCTGAGCACGCGACTGGCGGAGGCGGAGGCCGGCCTGGGCCCCACGATCTTCGACGAACTGACGGGCCTCTTCGAGGAAGAAGCCCCGGGGGTACTGCGGCTGAGGTGACCGGGCGTGCCGGGGTCCGGCCGAGGCCTCCGGGGGTTGTCGGTCCCGTTCGGTCAGGTGTCGCACTCCAGCACCGTGCCGCACAGCCCGCACCGGGCCCGCACGCGCCCTCGGACGGGTATCCGGATGCGCTGGTGGCAGGTCGGGCAGGCGAAGGCGACGCGCAGACCGTCCGGCATCCGCTCGAAGACGTACGGAGAGCCGGGGCCGGGGGCGTGGTCGGCGTCGGAGCCGGTGGGCGTGTCCGCGTGGTCGAGTGCGTAGCGGCGGTCCTTGGCGTACCGGAGCCGGCCCAGTCGGCCCGCGGTGGTCAGCGGCGGCTGCTGCTCGTCGCGCAGCGCCTGCGCCCGGCCCTTGGTGTACGCGGTGTAGCCCTGCGGGCTGGTGAACCAGATCCGAGGGTCCTCGTCGAAGACGAGCGCCCGCTTGGCGAGTACGTAACCGAACTCCTCGGGCGTGAGATAGCCGAGCTTCTGACTGGAGTCGCGGTCCTCGCGGTACGCGTCGAGCAGCAGCCAGCCGGCGCCGAGGTAGGTCGTCGCGGTGTCGGTCAGGATCTCGTTGGCGCGGGTGCCGGGGAAGCTCAGGCCGAGCCGGTGCAGCAGGACGTGGGTGATCTCGTGGGCGAGGGCGGCGCCGATGTCCCGCCGGTGGGTGCGGAATCGGTTGTTCAGCTCGATGAAGTACTCCGGGCCCGCGGCCAGTTCGACGTTCGCCGCGTGCTCCATCTCGCGGAAGCTGATGATCATGTGCGCGTCCGGCAGGCGCAGTTGCCGGACCAGCGCGTGTGCGACCCGCTGCGCGCCGAGATGAAGATCGTCCAGATCGCTGAACGCGACGTCGGCCGGAGCGACGCTGGGTGCGTATGAGCGGATGCCGTCGGGCGTCAGCCGTCTGTAGAGCGCGGTGACGGCCGCCCGCACGGTGTCCAGCTGTGGATAGCCGTGGACGACCTCGCTGCCGTTCGTCACGTCCGGACACCCCCTGAAAGGACGGTCAGCCGGAGTCAACTCTACGGCGGTCGGGATCTGATCGGGGCGGTAATACGAGCAGGTCGCGACGGGTACGTGTGGCCCGATGGCCGGAAAACACCGGCGCGCGTGGCGAAAAGTAGCCACTTGTGGCGTGGCCGAATGCCTCCGCATAATCCTGATCACGTTTTGTCGAGCGCATGACAAAAACGTGTCTGTACGGGTCGACTTCGTACACCGCGCCCGTCGGACAGCTTCCGGTCCGCGTGCGCGTCCCCCCCACACATGGCCACCCCCCCCCGCCGTGAAAGGCCAGACCCATGAGCCAGCTTCTGCGCGCCCTCAAGAGGGGCGCCGCCACCAGCGCGGTCCTGCTCGCCGCCATCAGCCTCCAGCCCTCGTCCGCCTCCGCCGCACCCGCCCAGGACCGAGCCCCCTCCCCGGTGACCTCCGCGGTCCGCGACGCCGCTCCGGTCGCACCGCCGGTCGTCGGCGGTTCCCGTGCCACGCAGGGCGAGTTCCCCTTCATGGTCCGGCTCTCCATGGGCTGCGGCGGCGCGCTCTACGCCGAGGACATCGTCCTGACCGCCGCGCACTGCGTGGACGGATCCGGCAGCGACACCAGCATCACCGCCACCGCGGGCGTCGTCGACCTCAACAGCCCGGACGCCGTCACCGTCAAGTCCACCGAGGTGCTCCAGGCTCCCGGCTACGACGGAGCGGGCAAGGACTGGGCGCTCATCAAGCTCGCCGAGCCCATCGACCAGCCCACCCTGAAGATCGCCACCACCACGGCGTACAACTCCGGCGACTTCACCATCGCCGGCTGGGGCGCGGCGACCGAGGGCGGCGGCCAGGAGCGCTACCTGCTCAAGGCGACCGTCCCGTTCGTCTCCGACAGTGCCTGCAACACGGCGTACGACGGTGAGGTCATCGCCGACGAGGAGATCTGCGCCGGCTTCGACGAGGGCGGCACGGACACCTGCCAGGGCGACTCCGGCGGCCCGATGTTCCGCAAGGACAACGCCGGCGAGTTCATCCAGGTCGGCATAGTCAGCTGGGGCAACGGCTGCGCGCGGCCCGGCTACCCCGGCGTCTACACCGAGGTCTCGACCTTCGCCTCGGACATCGCGTCGGCGGCGGCGTCGCTGTGACGTGAGCCCGGAGGAGGGGCAGGCGCCGTACGAACCGGCGCCTGCCCCTTCCGCATTCCACGCCCTGAGCCCGGCCCTTCGGGACACGGGGGCCCTGCGGGGTTCGCGGGGCCCCGCGTGCCGCCTCTCCCGGTGGTCCGGGCCCGGCGCCCGCTCGCGCTGTTTCCGCACCCCGCATCGGGATCCCGCATCCTGATCACCGGCCGACCTTCCTGACCGGCGCCGTCTAAGCTGCCCGACCATGACCACGAGCAACAGTCAGGGCATCGACGAGCCCGTACGCGCCGAGTTGAACCGCCTCCGCGACAGCATCGACAACATCGATGCCGCCGTTGTCCACATGCTCGCCGAACGCTTCAAATGCACCCAGCAGGTCGGCCTCCTCAAGGCCGAACACCAGCTGCCCCCGGCAGACCCGGCCCGCGAGGCCAACCAGATCACCCGCCTGCGCCAGCTCGCGGAGAACGCCAAACTGGACCCGGCCTTCGCCGAGAAGCTCCTCAACTTCATCATCGCCGAAGTGATCCGCCACCACGAGCAGATCGCCGACGGCACGGCGCCGGACACCGGAACCGAGAACGCCTGAACTCACCCGGCCACGGCGCCGGCTACGGCCCGAGCCGGTAAAGGACCTTCCCGCCACGCGGCGCCGCTCCAAGGGCCTCGTAGAACGCGAGGGCGGGAGGATTGTCCGTGTCCGCGGTCCACTCGATACGCGAGCACCCGGCCCCGGCCGCCACCGTCTCCAACTCACCCATGAATGCCCGCGCGACGCCACGACGCCGAACGAACTCCCTTGCGTACAGCTCTTTTCTGAGCGCCCCGCATGACGGGTCGTCCGGCTGACGAGTCACGGGAGCGGGGGCGTTGACGGGGCGTCGGGGGCCGCCCCAGGTGTCCCTGGAGGTGCTTGCCGAACGCCGTTCCCTCAGGCCGCCGCCGCGGTGATCTCGGTCTGTATCGCCGTCGCCCATTCCACCAGGAGCTGGTGGTACCGCTCCTGCTCGGCGAGTGAGAGCGTTCCCCCGGCGCGTGTCCAGAGCGCGCGGATGTCCGCGTTCACGGCGGCCGGTGACCGCACGGAACCAGGCGTGTTGGGGGTGAGGGACATACAGCCAGGATAGGGGCGCGGGCCGCGCGCCCCGTCCATTGCGGGGTGTGGCGTGCCCGCACCGGCCGTGAGTTGCGTCGCATCACGCGGTCGGGGACCTGTGCGGGCGCCCGGCCGCCCGTGCCACGGAGAGTGATCTGCCGCATTCCCCGGACGGATTGCTGCGGCCCGGCGCATCCTGGATCTCCAACCATCCAGAGAGGGCGACACCATGACGCTGCGCTTCATCGGTACCACCTCCGAGCACGGCGACTGCCCCACCCTGTACGAGGTGGAAGAGACAGGCGACATCGTCGTCCAGGGTGACCGGCTCACCGATCCCGAGCATCTTGAACAACTCCGTGACGTAAAGGAGTCCGAGACCTTCGTCGTCATCCCCCGGGAACTGCTCACTCGCTTCGCGCCCAAGGGGTGACGTGCCGCACCTGATCCCGTTCGCCGAGGTCGGGCACCTGTTCACCGAGTTCGAGCACACCGCCTGGCGACTGGAGACCCGTCAGGGCTACGCCTCCGACCGGCAAGGGGCCCGGTTCCAGATGTTCCTGCGCGGCGTTCAGCCACGACCGGAGCCGGATCATCCGTGGAACGTCAACGTCAGGGCGCAGACCCGGCTGGGCAAACGGTTCGCACGCGTACGGATCATCGACGATCCGCCCACGGACGGCCAGCGGTTCCTCCTCGCCACGGCCGCCGCCAACGTCGAGGCGGGCGAGGACATCCGGATCCTGGCGCGGGACGAGGCCCGCCGTCTCGGCCTGCCCGGACATGACGTGTGGCTCTTCGACTCACGGATCCTGGTCCGCATCCACCACGACGGCGCGGACGCGACGCTCGGTGTCGAGGTGACCGACGATCCGGCGAGGGTCCTGCGCATCCGCCGGGCCCGCGACGCCGCCTGGTGCCGGGCCACACCCACGGCCCAGGTGTGGGCCCGGGTACGTTCGACGGTGTGAGCACAGACTTCCAGAGCGCCCGAATCGCCCTCGGTGCGCGGCTGCGTGAACTGCGTACCGAAGCGGGCCTCGACGGAAAGGGAATCGCGCGGGCACTGGACTGGCAGCGCTCGAAGGTCAGCCGTCTCGAGACAGGCAAACAGACCCCGACCACCGCGGACCTGACCGCCTGGGCCGAGGCGGTCGGACGACCGGATGTCGCCGCGGAGCTGACCGGGCGGCTCGCGGGACTGGAGACGCGCTACCGGTCCTGGCGCAGGCAGCTCGCGAGCGGCCACCGGGCCCGGCAGGAACTGGCGCTCGTCGAGACCGCCGCCACGCGCGTCATCCGCGGCCTGGAAGTCTCCCGTGTCCCGGGCCTGTTCCAGACGGCGGACTACGCGCGGTACATGTTCTCGGTGAACGCCGAATTCCGGCAGATGCCCCGGGACATCGACGAAGCGGTACGGGCCAGGATGCGCCGCCAGGACGCGCTGAACGAACCGGGCCGCCAGTTCCGGTTCCTGATATGGGAGGGCGCGCTGCACATGATGGTGTGCCCCCGGGACGTGATGGCGGCTCAACTCGACCGGCTCGCCGGCCTCATCGCCCTGGACACCGTCGATCTCCGCGTCATCCCGTTCGGCACGCAGCTGCGCCGTACACCGGCTCACGGCTTCTGGATATACGACCAGCGGCTCGTCATCGTCGAGACGATCGACACGGAGATGTGGCTGGAGGACACCGACAGCGTGGAAACGTACGGCCGTGCCTGGGACTGGCTCCTCGAATCAGCGGTTCAGGGGCCCCAGGCGCGCCGGCTCATCGGCCGCGCGCGAGCCGCGCTCGCCGTTCCCTGAACGACTGCTCCCACGCGCCCGGGCGGCACGCGCAATCCGGCGCAATCGCCCGGCGATCGCGCGGCCGGCGCGGTTAACGTGCTGGCCATGGCCAACGGGACACACGCCACGGGTACCGCGCACATAGCCTCAGCCGGGGAGGAACGGCTCGCGCTCAGAGCGCAGAGCCCGGGGCGAAGAGCCCGCGCGTGCGGTGTCCGCGGGTCGTGGGGCACCGGCCGGCCGTGCGATGTCCGCCGCTCGTGGGATGACGGCCGTGCCTGCGATGACGGCCGTGCCTGCGATGACGGCCGGTCGTGCGACGCCCGCCGGTGCTGTGACGCCCGGCGTCCGGGCGGTCGGGCCGGAGGTTCCGCGGAGGTCCCCGGATGACCACGGAAATCAGCCGGATGCCGGCCGTCGAGACGTTGAGCGAGCGTCAACTGCGCGGCGCCGACTGTGTGTTCTGCGGTCTCGCCGTGTCGCGGGAAGAAGTCAGGGACCTCGGACAGCGGAAGAGGCGGGTATTCGGCCTCCAGGTGTCCTGGTTCCCCCGCGCGCACCCGCGCTGCGCCGAGGGCGGCGGGTCGTGACCGGAGTGACCGCGTGATCGGAGTGCCGCGGGGGCGGAGCGACCGCGTGACCGGAGTGACCACGTGGCCGGGGGAGCGGGCGTCCGCCCGACCGGCGCCGTACGCACCGTCCCCGTTGCGGACCGCCGACCGGGGGCATACGCGCACGCGCCGCAACCTGCGGGCCGCCGACCGGAGTCCACACACGTACGTGCCCGGCACCACCCCGACCCGGGCGGCCCGACGCCCTCCCCCCCCCCGCGCCTGAACCGCCGGTTCGGGCGCCCGGAGCCCTGTCCCGGCTGATCACCCCGGCTGACCGCTCCGGCCGGGTTCCGGCTGACTGCTCCGGCCGACCGCTTCGGCCGGGTTCCGGCTGACTGCTCCGGCCGACCGCTTCGGCCGACCACCTCGGCCGACCGCCCCGGCTCATCGCCCGGCTGGTCGCTCCGGATGACTACCTCGGCCAACGGCCCCTGTCGCCCGCTTCGGCCGATCGCCTCGGCCGCCCGCTTCGGCCGATCGCCTCGGCCGCCCGCTTCGGCTGATCGCCCCGACCGACGGCCCCGACCGACGGCCCCGACCGACGGCCCCGACCGACGGCCCCGGCCGACCGCCCGGGCCGATCGCTCGGCCGACCGCCCCGGCCGGGCTCCGGCCCGCCCGCCGCCCCGCCCCAGCCGTCCGGATCCGGGCCCGCCGGGCGTACAGGCGCCGTACCCCCCTGCGCCGGGCCCCGTCCATCAGGCAGCATGGCCACCATGTCCGTACTGACGCGCGACGAAGCGCAGACCCGAGCCCAGCTCCTCGACGTTCACCGCTACACGGTCGCTCTCGATCTGACCACCGGCGAGGACACCTTCGACTCCCGCACCGTCATCCACTTCACCACCCGGGCGGCCGGAGACACCTTCGTCGAGCTGAAGCCCGCGACGCTGCGCTCCGTCACCCTCGACGGCCGCCCCCTCGACCCCGCCGCGCTCGACGACAACCGGCTCGCGCTCACCGGCCTCGGCGCCGGGGAGCACGAGCTGCGGGTCGAGGCCGACATGCGCTACTCCCGTACCGGCGAAGGCATGCACCGCTTCACCGACCCCGCCGACGGCGAGACGTACCTCTACACCCAGCTGTCCATGGAAGACGTCCAGCGCGTCTTCCCCGCCTTCGACCAGCCCGACCTCAAGTCCGTCTTCGAACTGGCTGTCGCCGCCCCCGAAGCCTGGACCGTCCTCGGCAACGGCATCGCCACCCACACCGGTGAAGGACACTGGACCTTCGCCCCCACCCCGCCCATCTCGACCTACCTCGTCGCCGTCGCGGCGGGCCCCTGGCACTCCGTACGCACCGAACACGCCGGCATTCCCTTCGGAATCCACTGCCGGCGCTCCCTCGCCCCCTACCTGGACACCGACGCGGAAGAGATTCTCGGCATCACCCGCGCCTGCTACGACCGTTACCACGAGAAGTTCGAGGAACCGTACCCCTTCGACTCCTACGACCAGGCGTTCGTCCCCGAGTTCAACGCGGGCGCCATGGAGAACCCCGGGCTCGTCACCTTCCGCGACGAATTCGTCTACCGCTCCGCCGTCACCGACACCGAGCGGCAGACCCGCGCCATGGTCATCGCCCATGAGATGGCCCACATGTGGTTCGGCGACCTCGTCACCCTCGCCTGGTGGGACGACATCTGGCTGAACGAGTCCTTCGCCGAGTACATGGGCTACCAGACCCTCACCGAAGCCACCCGCTTCACCGAGACCTGGGTCGACTTCGCCATCGGACGCAAAGCCTGGGGATACGACGCCGACCAGCGGCCCTCCACCCACCCCGTCGCGCCCGCCCCCGAGGACGTCCCCGACGCCGAGGCGGCGATGCTCAACTTCGACGGCATCTCCTACGCCAAGGGCGCCTCGGCCCTGCGCCAACTCGTCGCGTGGCTCGGCGAGAAGGACTTCCTGGCGGGTATCAACGTCCACTTCGCCCGGCACAAATTCGCCAACGCCACCCTCGCCGACTTCCTCGACTCCCTCGCCCAGGCCACCGACCGCGACGTACACGCCTGGGCCGCACAGTGGCTGAGCACCTCCGGCGTCGACACTCTCACCGCCGAGGTCACCGGCACCGTCACGGAGACCGGGCGCGGCTGGACCCTCGACGTCGCCCGCGAAGGCAGCCGTCCGCACCGTATCGCCGTCGGGACATACGACCGCGACGTGGTCGACCCGACCCGGCTCGTACGGCGCGACCTGCTCGAACTCGACCTGCCGGGGACCGGCGACGCCCTGGCACGCCCGGGCAGCAGGCCCGCCCTCGTCGTCATCAACGACCAGGACCTGACGTACGCCAAGACCCGCCTGGACGCCGAGTCCTGGAAAACCGTCCTCGACTCGCTCTCCGGGGTCCCCGACGCCCTCACCCGCGCCGTCCTCTGGAACGCCGCACGCGACATGGTCCGCGACGGTGAACTGGCCCCCGGTGTCTACCTCGACGCGGCCCGCGCCCACCTGCCGTACGAACAGGACCTCGCCGTCGCCCAGGGCGTCCTCGCCTTCGCGGCGGGAGAGATCGCCGACCGGTACCTGCCCGCCGACGAGAGGCCCGCGGCGCTCGCCACCCTCGCCGCGATCTGCCGCGACCTCATCCGCCGCACCGAGGACGGCAGCAACCCCGGCCTGCGCCTCACCGCCGTACGCCACTACATCGACGCGGCCACCCAGCCCGACGGCATCCAGGACTGGCTGACCTCGGGCGACATCCCCGGCGGGCCCGAAGTCGACCCGGAACTGCGCTGGCGCATCCTCACCCGCCTCGCCGTCCTCGGCGCGGCCGACGAGCCCGCCATCGCCGCCGAACTGCGCCGCGACCCCAGCGCCACCGGCCAGGAGGGCGCCGCTCGCTGCCGGGCGGCCCTGCCCGACCCCGCGGCGAAAGCCGCCGCGTGGGACAGCCTCTTCGCCTCCGAAACCCTCTCCAACTACCTCTTCACCGCCACTGCCCAGGGCTTCTGGCAGCCGGAACAAGCCGATCTCGTCAACGAGTACGTCGTCCGCTACTACCCCGAGGCGGTGGCCCTGGCAGCCCGCCGGGGACCGGCCATCGCCGCCGCCGCGGGGCGTTACGCCTTCCCCGTGTACGCGATCGACCAGCACGCGCTGGCGCTCGGCGAGGAATGTCTGGACGGCACCGAACTCCTCCCCGCCCTGCGCCGCAGGCTCATTGACCAACTGGACGACCTGCGGCGGGTGTTGAGGAGCCGCGCGGCCTGATCCGCCGGGCCGGCCGCCCGTTGTTCCGGGGCCCGGGGCCCGTACGTCTGTACGTACGATCGCCCCGGGCCGAGCCGTCTTCCACATCGGCGCGAAACCATCTGTCCGCCACCGCACCGCAGTGCCGCTTCCGTGTCCCCGTCGTTGTGCTGCACGGGCGCCGGGACCGAGCCCCGGGACCCTCCGGTGTGTCCGCGTGCACCTGTGCGCTTCTGCCCGCGCGGATCAGAAGGACCCTGCGAGCATGCCGCGGCGCACACCGCCCGTACAGGTGATCCGTACGGGCTCCGCGTGCCGCGACACACTCCTCACTTTCGTGGAAGGCAGCCCCGCCGATGACCGCCCAGCCAACCGACTTCGACACTCCCCACGACCTGGTGGGCATCGGCATCGGCCCGTTCAACCTCTCCCTGGCCGCGCTCGCCGACGGCATCCCCGACGATCGTGCGGGCCACGGCGACCGTGCGGGCCATGGCGGCCTCGCCACCGCCTTCTACGAGCAGCGCCCCGCCTTCCACTGGCACCCCGGACTGCTCATCGAAGGCACCACCCTCCAAGTCCCCTTCCTGGCAGACCTGGTGACCCTCGCCGACCCCGCCAGCCCCTGGTCCTTCCTGAACTACCTCAGAGCCCGCGACCGCCTCTACCCCTTCTACATCGCCGAGCGTTTCCACATCCAGCGCACCGAATACGACGCCTACTGCCGCTGGGTCAGCGAACAACTCCCCGGACTCCACTTCGGCCACCAGATCGACGCCGTCCGCTGGAACCCCGAACGCGCGCTGTTCGAGGTCGACTTCACCCAGCTCGACGCCGACGGCGAAGCCCAGGCACTCGGCCGCGCCCACGCCCGCAACATCGTCCTTGGCGTCGGCACCGAGCCCTACGTCCCCGACCCGCTCAAACCCCTCGCCGAAGCACCCGGCGCCCCCGTCATCCACTCCGCGGACTACCTCCACCACCGCGAACAGCTCCTCGACGCGGGGCACATCACCGTCATCGGCTCAGGGCAGTCGGGCGCCGAGATCTTCCTCGACCTGCTCCGCGCCCGCCCCGCCGGAGCCGAGAAAATCCACTGGCTCGCCCGCACCGAGGCCTTCGCGCCCATGGAGTACTCCAAGCTCGGCCTCGAACACTTCACCCCCGACTACGCCCACTACTTCCACGCCCTGCCGGAACACGTACGCGGCGATCTCCTGCCCCGCCAGTGGCAGCTCCACAAAGGCATCGACGCCGGCACCATCTCCGCCATCCACGACGAGCTGTACCGCCGCAGCCTGCGGGGCGGCTGGCCCGACGCCGTCCTCACCCCCGGCGTCACCGTACGAACGGCGGGACGCGTCGCCACCACCAGAGTCGAACTGCACCTGGAACACGCCCAGCAGGCCGGCCGCAGCCGGCTCACCACCGACGCCGTCGTCCTCGCCACCGGCTACCGTGAACGCCCCGTCGACCGGATCCTCGCCGGCCTCGAACCGTACGTCCGCCGCGACAGCGCCGAACGCCCCCGTATCGACGTACACCACCGGCTCGTCCTCGACCCGTCCGTCACCGGCTCCGTCTACGTACAGAACGCCGAACGGCACACCCACGGCGTCGGCGCACCCGACCTCGGCCTCGCCGCCTGGCGCAGCGCCTCCATCCTCAACCACCTCACGGGCACCGACGTCTACCCGCTGCCCCGGCGCACCGCCTTCACCAGCTTCGGCCTCGACAACCAGAACCAGGCCCATCGGGCACCCGCACCGACGGGCCTGGTCCCCCTCACCGAAGTCCGCTGAGAGCGGCCGGATTCCGGGCGGCTCACTCCGGGCCGCCCGAAGACAGGACCTAGAAGACCGGCGTGCCCTCGCGCGTCAGCTTCCAGTCCACCGACGCGAACTGTGCAGGATCCACCGTCCCCGCCGACCGCACCCACTCGATGATCGTGTTGCGGATCTCGTCCGAATTGGCCCACAGCTGCTGAGCGGTGGCGACATGCGGGAAGTTGCCGCCGCCGCTCGCGCGGTAGTTGTTCACCGCCAGCACGAACCGGGCCGCGGGATCGACTGCCGCACCCTCGAAGCGCAGATCCGTGATCCGCGCACCCACGGGCTTCGCGATGTCGATCTCGTACGTCACACCCGACACCACGTCATAGTTGTAGTCCGGAGTGTTGCCCGCGTTCGTCAGCTTCGACGTGTCCACCGGCGCACCCGCCGCCGTCTGCACGTAGTACGCCGCCGAGAACTCCAGATACTCCTTGAGCTGCGCACCGGTCACCAGACGCGCCTCCAGGGTGTTCTCGAACGGATAGAGCCCCGCCGCGTCCTTGAGCGTCACCTCGCCCGCCGGGATCTTCGCCGTACGCGAGAAACACGACGCCTGCGACAGCACGGGCAGCGCCGCCCACTCGCCGCCCGCCAGCGCGGCCTTCACCGTCTCCGTCTGGACGTGGTTGATCAGATCGATGATCGGCTCGTCCTTCCACGGCGCGTCCACCGTGGTCATGGCGACCGTCGCCGTACCGATGACCTGATTCACATACGCCACGACCTTGCGGTGCTCGTCCGCGAGCATGCGCGTGATCTTCGGGTCCTCGGCCACCGTGTTCGAGTTCAGAAGCCGCGAACCGACCCGCGCGACCTGCCAGGAACCCCGCTCCCACACCAGATCGATGTCGAACAGCGTCAGCCGCTGGCCCCACAGCAGCGGCTCGGACAGCACCACGTCCTTGCCGGTCTTCTTGTTGACGACCCGGCGCTCGGGAATCTCCACATGCGCGTGCCCGACCAGGATCGCGTCGATGCCCGGCACCCGCTCCGCCACCAGCGTCGCCGCGTTCTCCACGTACGGCACCTGATCCCCGTACGAAGACGTGCCGTCCGTACCCGAATGCGCCGACACGATCACCACGTCCGCGCCCATCGAGCGCAGCTTCGGCACCCACGTGGCCGCCTGCTCCTCCAGGCCCGGGAAGGTCATCTTCCCCTGGACATTCGCCCTGTCCCAGATCGCGATGCCCGGATTCGTCAGCCCCAGAACCGCGACCCGCACCTCATGCCCGTGCGGCGTACGCAGCTTCTTGATGACGTAGGGCTGGAAGGCGGGCTTCAGCGTCTTCGCGTCCAGCGCGTTCGCGCCCAGCAACGGGAAACGCAGCTGCTCCTCGAACTTCCGCAGCAGCGGAATGCCGTAGTTGAACTCGTGATTGCCGAGGGCCGCCGCGTCATAACCGATCGCGTTCATCGCCTGCGCCATCGGGTGCACAGGGCCGCGCTTCGCCGTGATCGGGTCGATCTTCGCGTAGTAGTACGACAACTGCGTGCCCTGGATCGTGTCACCCGCGTCTATCAGCAGCGTGTTGTGACGGCCCTTCTCCCGGCGGACCTGGTCGACCAGCGTCGAGATCTTCGCGAGCCCGACGTCGTTGTGCGCGGCGTCGTCGTACTCCTTGTCCGTGAAATAGTCCCAGTTGAAGACATTCCCGTGCATGTCGGTCGTGCCCATCACGGTGAACGAGTACCGCTGCGGCGGACGCCCGTGGTCTCCCTGGCCGTGACCCCCGTGGCCGTGACCCGTCGCCTCGGCCGGCACCGCGAGCCCGCCCACCAGCGCGGCGCTCGCGCCGGCCGCCGCGGAGGTGCCCAGGAACGTCCTTCTGTCCAGCGGCATTTGTGCTCCTTCTGTCCATCTCGATCCTCGAACAACGCGCGTAGATTCTGGCTCGGAGCCACCCCGCGGCAACACCCCCGCCAGGTTGCGATCAGGTGACCGCCGACTGTCAGACCCGAATGCGACAGTGTTCGTACGACGCGACACCGCCGCGGTCGCGGTGGCGTACGCGACGGAACGGCGCCCGCACGCCGCCTGTCCCACGAAGGAGCCGACGCCCCATGACCAACGCCGACGCACCCGCCGCCGCGGCATCCGCCGACACCGGACCCGCCCACGCCGCGTCCACCCACGCCGCGCCCTACGGCACCCCCGAAATCCCCAGGGTCGCCGTCCGGGGCGAAGCGCGCCTCGAAGTCGACCCCGAAATCGCCAGGATCTCCGTCGCCGTCAACGCCCGGGGCACCGACAGGCGCACCGCGCTCGACGACCTCACCCGCCGCAACGCGGACGTCCTCGCCCTGATCAAAAGCTACGGCGACGCCGTCGAAAAACTGGAAACCGGCGCCTTCTCCATCAGCCCGGAACTCACCAAACGCGGCCGCGGCGAACGGATCCGCGCCTATCACGGCCGCGTCCACATCACCGCCGAACTCTCCGACTTCACCGCCCTCGGAGAACTCACCACCCGCCTCGCCGACCTCGAACTCACCGACGTCACAGGACCCTGGTGGGCGCTGCGCCCCCACTCGCCCGCGCACGGCGAAGCCCGCCGTCAAGCCGTACGGGAAGCGGTCAAGCGCGCCCGCGAATACGCCGGGGCGCTCGGCGCGGACCTCGCCGCCCTGGTCGAGCTGGCGGACAGCGGCGCGGAGAACGCCGGCGGATACCCCGCACCCGTGCCCCCGGGCGCCATGCGCAGCCGGGTCGCGTACGGAAACGGACCTGGCGAGGAGGCACCCGCCCTCGATCTCGAACCGCAGCGCCAGACGGTCTGCGCACA
The DNA here is from genome assembly GCF_044751305.1 of Streptomyces sp. NPDC088725. Taxonomy (NCBI): domain Bacteria; kingdom Bacillati; phylum Actinomycetota; class Actinomycetes; order Kitasatosporales; family Streptomycetaceae; genus Streptomyces; species Streptomyces sp. NPDC088725. Next base: position 200,579 of record NZ_JBIVLO010000002.1, on the reverse strand, counting down.
CGTCAACGCCCGCTTCACCATGACACCGCCCGACCTCACCGCGTAACCGGACCAGCTGCCAGGAAAAGACCCGGAACAGGCTCACGGAAGGGGGCCGTCATGGAATGCCGGACGCTCATAGGAGCGCCCCCGCGCACAATTCGACGGGTGACAACAACCCTTCACGCAAAGGTTGTTGAGCGGTCATGCACGACCAATTCTCTACCGGTCGGTAAGGTCTACGCTCGAATTATGCGCCGAGCCAAAATCGTCTGCACCCTGGGGCCTGCCACCGACTCCTACGACCAGATCAAAGCCCTGGTCGAAGCCGGAATGGACGTCGCCCGACTCAACCTCAGCCACGGCACCCACGCCGAACACGAGGAACGCTACCGGCGGGTGCGCAAAGCCGCCGACGAGTCGGGCCGCAGCGTCGGAATCCTGGCAGATCTTCAAGGCCCGAAGATCCGGCTCGGCCGCTTCCGCGAAGGCCCCGTACTGCTTGAACGCGGCGACACCTTCACCATCACCGTCGAACCCCTCGAAGGCGACCGCGACATCTGCGGCACGACCTACGAAGGGCTCGCGGACGACGTCACCATCGGCGAGCGCATCCTCGTGGACGACGGCAAGGTGGCCCTCGAAGTCACCTCGGTCGAAGGCCCCCGCGTCCGCACGATCGTCCTTGAGGGCGGCATGGTCTCCGACCACAAGGGCCTCAACCTCCCCGGCGTCGCGGTCTCCGTCCCCGCCCTCTCCGAGAAGGACGTCGAAGACCTCCGCTGGGCCCTGCGCACCGGCGCCGACGTCATCGCCGCGTCCTTCGTACGCAGCGGGAACGACATCGAGGACATCCACCGGGTCATGGACGAGGAGGGCGTCAGGCTCCCCGTCATCGCCAAGATCGAGAAGCCGCAGGCCGTCGAGAACCTCGCCGACATCGTCGCCGCATTCGACGGCGTCATGGTCGCGCGCGGCGACCTCGGTGTGGAAATGCCCCTCGAACAGGTGCCGATGGTGCAGAAACGCGCCGTCAAGCTCGCCAGGCGCAACGCCAAACCGGTCATCGTCGCCACGCAGATGCTCGACTCGATGATCGAGAACTCCCGTCCCACCCGCGCCGAAGCATCCGACGTCGCCAACGCCGTCATCGACGGCACGGACGCGGTGATGCTGTCCGGTGAGACGAGCGTCGGCAAATACCCCGTCGAGACCGTCACCACGATGGGCCGCATCGTAGAGGCCGCGGAGGAGGACCTCCTCGCGAAGGGCCTCCCGGAACTGACGGAGAGCAGCAAGCCCCGCACCCAGGGCGGCGCGGTGGCCCGCGCCGCGGCCGAGATGGGCGACTTCCTGGCGGCGAAGTTCCTGGTCGCCTTCACCCAGTCCGGCGACACCGCCAAACGCCTCTCCCGCTACCGCTCCCCGATACCGCTCCTGGCGTTCACCCCGGACGCGTCGACGCGCTCACAGCTGAACCTGACCTGGGGCGTGGAGACGTTCCTCGGGCCGTACGTCGACTCGACGGACGCGATGGTCGACCAGGTCGACGAAATCCTGCTGCGGACCGGACGCTGCCGGAAGGGCGACGTCGTGGTGATCACGGCGGGCTCCCCGCCGGGAGTACCGGGTTCCACGAACCTGGTGCGCGTGCACCACGTCGGCGAGGACGACAGCCCGAAGTAGCCGCGGGTCAGTACTTCGGGCCGACGTGGGCGTCCATCAGCGCGACGGACGCGCGCTTGGCGACGGAGACGGTGCGCGCATTACTCCGCCGCCAAGCGACGCCGAGCCTGTCCAGAGTGTCCGTATAGAGGCGCATGATGTCGGCGGACATGTTGGTGAAGAAATACCGGGGGTACTCGTACCGCTTCTTCTCGCCCGCGACGACGCGTGTGGTCCAGTTGATGGTCCGGCAGCCGTCGGAATGGATGAACCCACGGATGAGCTCCCAGGGGTGGTCGGCGACGATCTCCTGCTGCCAGGTGGTGAGTTCGATGGTCCGCTCGTGCTTCTTGCCAGGGCCGTGCTGCGGGAACAGGCATGGCCAGTGGCGATCGTGACTGCTCACCATCACGCACCCCTCCTTCTTGAGGACTGACAGCGCGGCTTCGGGCCGGACGGCTGTGACGGCCGCGCGGCACAACTCGATGAGTCCCGGCCAGCTGTCTGCGCACGCGATACGCAGGTAGAAACCGCCATGGGGGTGCGGACTGACACAGCCGTCGCCCAGGTAAAGGCCAAGGAGGTACGCGTACGAAGCGGAGTCGGCCGGTACACCGGGGCAGGAGCGGAGCGCCACGCGGGGCAGCGGCTCGATACGGATCTGCCACTGGCGGATCGTCGCCCGCGATACACCGGTCTGCTTGCTCACGGCGTTGAGGCTGCGGCCTTGTTCAACGAGGGCGAGAGCCTGTCGGCGCGTCTCGAGGTCGTACATGACTGCGAGCCTGGCCGCAGCTCTGAAGCCATGTGCATCATCGCGCTCATGTTCACCGTTGCGGGTGAAGATCAGTGGCTAGTGATCAACCATGGAAATGAAGGGAGAGTGCCCCGAGTCGGATTCGAACCGACGCTGTATGGGTTTTGAATCCATGGCCTCTTCCGCTGGGCTACCGGGGCTCCTTCGAAACGAAGGAAGGCAAGGACCCTCCGTGCTCCAACCATACCGTAGCTAGGTAGGCTCTTGGGAAGCAGCACCCTGCCTGGAACGAGGAGCCCCGTGACCACCCCCGAGTCACCCCAGCCCGCCGAAGACGACGACAAGTCGCACGTCCCGCCGCTGACGACCCGCGTCGTCATCGCCGAGGACGAGGCGCTGATCCGTCTCGATCTCAAAGAGATGCTCGAAGAAGAGGGCTACTCCGTAGTCGGCGAGGCCGGCGACGGGCAGCGGGCCGTCGAGCTGGCTCGGGAGCACCAGCCCGATCTGGTGATCCTCGATGTGAAGATGCCCGTCCTGGACGGGATCTCCGCCGCCGAACAGATCGCCGCCGAGTCCATCGCCCCCGTCCTCATGCTCACCGCCTTCTCGCAGCGCGATCTCGTCGAGCGTGCGAGGGACGCCGGGGCCATGGCGTATCTCGTGAAGCCGTTCAGCAAGAGCGACGTGGTGCCGGCCATCGAGATGGCGGTGTCGCGTTTCTCGGAGCTGAAGACGCTGGAGGGCGAGGTCGCCGACCTGACGCAGCGCCTGGAGACACGAAAGCTGGTCGACCGCGCGAAGTCGGTGCTCCAGACGCAGTACGGCCTGACCGAGCCCGCCGCGTTCCGGTGGATTCAGAAGACGTCGATGGACCGCCGGCTGTCGATGCAGCAGGTGGCGGAGGCCGTCATCCAGGACGCCGACGAGAAGAAGGCCGCGAAGGGGCAGTAGCGGCCTCCGCTCATCGACTCCCGTTCTCCTGTTCATCGGTCCCCGCTCACCGCCGGCCGCGCGGTGGACGTGGTTCTTCGCCGAGGCCGTCGGGCCGGCCGCGACGAAGTCCGGGTCGTCATGTCCGGGTCGTCATGCGGCAGGGCCCGGCGTCCGTCTGTTCCCTCGGACACGGCTCAGTCGATGAAGGCGACCTCGGGAAAGCGCGGTGAGGGTCCGTCGAGGAGAGGGCGTCGGCGGTTTTTCAGTGCGTGGTCGAAGAAAGCAGTGAGATAGACGCGGCGGGCGCCGGTGAAGCGGACCGGGTCGATGTCCCCGATCAGGGCCGCCACGTCAGCGGGCGGCGGGGTCCCGAAGCGGGCGGCGAGTGCGGGCAGGAGCGTCTGGTAATCGCAGTAGGACTGGTGACGTGCTCCGGTGATCCACAGGTCGCGCTTCCAGCCGGAGGAGTTCTCCCACAGAGCCTGCCAGGTGGGTACGTCGGTGTGGGTGAACGGGATGTCGGGCGCGTACCAGCTACCTGCCAGCAGGAAGGGTTTCCGCAGCCCCGTACGTGTGACCGGTGCGAACAGTTCCGGGTCGTCAGGACCGTAGCCGAGGGGCCCCTCCAGGACCGCGCCGGCGCCGATACGGTGGTCCAGTCGCATCGCCTCCGCGGCGGCCGTACCGCCCAGCGAGTGCCCGAACACGCCGACTGACGACAGGTCGAGCGCCGCGCCGAGTCCGGCAGGAAGGGCGCGGCCGGCGGCGTCGGGGTTACCGCCGCCCGCGAGCAGCCGCAACTGGTCCAGTACGAAGCGCAGGTCGGCCACCCTGCAGTCCACCGCCGCCTTCATGACCTGCGGTGGGAGCACGCCGCCGGCCAGGGAGGCGACGGGAGTGAGGACGCGGCCGTCCGGGAACTCGACAGCGAGCGCTTCGTAGGTGTGGTCGACGGCCACGACGGCGTACCCGTGACTGGCCAGGTCGGTGGCCATGGTGGTGTCGAGGAAGCGCGGGCTGAGCCGACCGGGCGTGTACAGGACGACGGGCAGTCCGCCGGGCCGGGCCGCTACGGGAGCGCCGACGGTCGCATGCGTGCCGATGCCGGTCCAGTCGACGGAGCGGCCGGGGACGCCGAGGGAAGCGGCGAAGGTGTCGAGGGCCGGGCCGAGACCCGGTGTGGCGTACGGCGCGACCTGCGTTTCGTCGTTCCGGTCTGCCGGATACCAGATGGTGATCATCAATTCTCTGGGCCGGAGCTCTCCCTCGGCCCAGGGGTCTCTTCGTTCGTGGTCGACGAGGTGCAGGTCGACGGTGCTCACGGGGTTCGGCCCGGTGGGCTCGGCCAGGTCGCAGCGGAAGAGCCCGGCATCGGTGCCCGTCGCGGCCCGGGCCGCGACGGGCAGCGCGAGACCGGCAGCCGTGGCGGTGAGAGCCCCGAGGACCAAGCGGCGGGAGATTGGGCCAACGCCTTTGCTTTCATGGGTAGTTGAGGTCATGGCGTCATCATGTCAAAGAGGATGGAAGATGCTCCGGACATTTTCGCCGCGAGCGGCCGGTCGCGGCCTTACACGCGGCGTACGACGTGCAGCAGGTACTCCTTGCGGTTGAGTGGGTTGTGGTTCGTGCGGGGGCGGGTGGGGAAGGCGTCGCGGACCGGTTGGTAGTGGTCGAAGGCGGCTTCCAGTACGCCTTCGCCGCTGGTGAGAGTGGGCAGGCGCTGTTCCAGCGCGTGTACCTCGGCCGCCGGGATGTCGCCTTCCAGCAGGTACGAGGCGCCCTGCGGCACCGCCGTGTGTGCGACGCCGCGCAGCCGGGACAGGACGGGCAGTACGGAGCCGTAGGTGTCTGCCGGGATGTCGAGGCGGAAGCGGTGCATCGGCTCGTGGACCTGGCTGCCGGCCTGTTCCAGCGCGTTCATCAGGACCAGGGGCGTCAGCAGGCGGAAGTCGGCGCCGGTGCTGGACATGTTCTTGTCGAAGCCGCCGTGGGCGCTGCTCTGGCGCGGCGCGTAGCCGGAGTGCGTCATCGTGACCGTGCAGTCGGTGACCTGCCAGCCGTGGAGGCCTTGGGTCAGTGTTTCCTTCACGGTGTCCTCGACGGCAGCGAAGAACGCGTACGGCATGGATCCGAGTTCGACTTCCAGCCGGAATTCCACGCCGGTGCCGACGGGTGCGGGATCGATGCGCAGTCCGATGGTGGCGAGGAAGGGGTTGGGGTCTTTGCCCATGAATTCCACGGCCGCGCCGCTGCCTTGGGGTCGTTCGACGCAGATGGTCGTGGTTTCGCGGAAGGTGACGTCGAGGCCGTATTCGTCCGCCAGTGTTGCTTCGATGACTTCTTTCTGTACTTCGCCGTAGAGCGATACGGCGGTTTCCTGCCGGATTTCGTCCTGGCGGAGGTTGATCAGCGGGTCTTGTTCGGCGAGTTGGACGAGTGCGCTGTGCAACGCCCCTCTGTCGGCGGGGCGGCAGGGGGAGATGACGGTTTCCAGGGTCGGCGGTGAGAAGTGGTGGGTGTCCGCCGTGTCGCGCGGGGTGCCCACCGGGTCGCCGACGCGGATGTCGCCGAGTCCCCAGAGCCGGGCGATCTGTCCTGCGCCGACGTGGTCGCGCCGGTCGGACGAGCCGTTGTCGAAGACGCTGATGGCGGTGACTTTTCCTTCGTCGGCCTTTCCTCCGTCGGTTTTTCCTCCGCCGGTACCGAACGGCAGCAGGTCCCGGGTGCGTACCGTGCCGGAGAACATCCGGACGTAGGCGATCTTCTCTCCCGCCGGGCCTCGTTCGATCTTGAACACGGTGCCGGAGACGGGCCCTTCGGGAGCGCCTTCGGTGGCGGGCAGCAGTTCGCGGATGCCGGTGGTCAGGGCGTCGATGCCCGCGCCCGTGATGGCGGAGCCGAAGAACACCGGGTGGACGCGGGCCCGGCCGGTCTGGGCCGCGAGTTCGTCGTGGAGGCGGCCGTACGTGAGGGCTTTCTCGTCGTGCACGTACGTGGCGAGGAGTGCGTCGTCGTGCGCGGTGAGCAGGTCGGTCATGCGCGCGGTGAACTCGGTGTCGGCCGCGGCGTACGGGGTGCTGTGGGCGTCGCGGGTGCCCAGGCCGCCGGTGGATCCCATGGGGAGCACGGCCGGGGTGAGTTTTTCCGCGATGTCCCGCAGGAGGGACGCGTGGCGCGCGCCGCGCCGGTCGATCTTGTTGACGAAGACGAGGGTGGGGATGCGCAGCCGCTGGAGCGTGCGCATCAGTACGCGGGTCTGCGCCTGGACGCCTTCGACGGCGGAGATGACGAGTACGGCGCCGTCGAGCACGCCGAGGACCCGTTCCACTTCGGCGATGAAGTCCGGGTGGCCGGGGGTGTCGATCAGGTTGACGGTGATGTCGTCGACGGCGAAGGAGACGACGGCGGATTTGATGGTGATGCCGCGTTGCCGTTCCAATGCCATGGAGTCGGTCAGCGTGTTGCCGTCGTCGACGCTGCCGATGGTGTCGATGGCTCCCGCGGTGTGCAGAAGCCGTTCGGTCAGGCTTGTCTTACCGGCGTCGACGTGTGCCAGGATTCCCAGGTTCAGCGTGTGCACAGAGCGTCATGTCCCTCGAACAGGTGATGGTGATTACCTTCGTGGTGTGCATGAACGCTTCGCGCATGTTCCCGCTCCTGACTGTTCGGCTGTCGCTGTCGTCGGACAGTGGATCAGAGAGCCGTTTCGCGGACAACCGATTAAAAGGGACGTGGCACAAGGAAATGGCCCGCACCCCGGCATTGCGGGGTGCGGGCCTTTTCCGTGTGCGTACGCCCATATGGGTAAAGGCGCGTAAGGGGCTCAGTCCTCGCCCAGGTACGCCTTCCGTACGGACTCGTCGTGCAGCAGGTCTTGACCCGTACCCGACAGCACGATTTTGCCGATTTCCATCACATGGCCCTGGTCGGCGAGCGACAGCGCTGCCTGTGCGTTCTGCTCGACCAGCAGGATGGTGGTTCCCGCCGCCTTCAGCTCGACGATGGTCTCCATGATCTTCTGCATCATGATCGGGGAGAGGCCCATCGACGGTTCGTCCAGCATGAGCAGCTTGGGCTGCGACATCAGGGCGCGTCCCATGGCGAGCATCTGCTGCTCGCCGCCCGAGAGGGTGCCTGCCGCCTGCTTCCGGCGTTCGCCCAGGATGGGGAACAGGTCGTAGGCGCGCTGGATGTCCTTCTCGATGCCGGCCTTGTCGCTGCGGAGGAACGCTCCGAGCTGGAGGTTCTCCTCGATGGTGAGCCGGGGAAAGATGTGGCGGCCTTCGGGGGAGTGGGCGAGGCCCAGCGACACGATCTTGTGCGCGGGGACTCCGCTCAGCGGCTTCCCGTCGAAGGTGACGCGCCCCGACACCGGCTTGAGGAGCCCGGAGAGGGTGCGCAGGGTGGTGGTCTTGCCCGCGCCGTTGGTGCCGATGAGAGTGACGACCTGGCCGGCTTCGACGCTGAAGGAGATGCCCTTGACGGCCTCGATCTTGCCGTAGGCGACCTTGAGGTCCTCGACCTCGAGGAGTGCGGTCACTTCGCTTCCCCTTCCGGACCCGTGGTGCCGGTGGTGCTGGTGTTGCCTGCGGCTTCCGCCGCCTCGACTTCGGCGACTTCTTCGCCACCGGGTGCGCCCTCGAAGGGTGTTCCGAGGTAGGCGGCGATGACGCGTTCGTCGCTCTGGACGACCTCGGCGGTGCCTTCGACGAGCTTCTCGCCCTGGACGAGGCAGGCGACGCGGTCGGAGAGGTTGAAGATGAAGCGCATGTCGTGCTCGATGACGAGAACGGCGATGCCCTGGTCACGGATGGCGAAGACCAGTTCTTCGGTGGCGCGGGTCTCCTGCGGATTCATGCCCGCGGTGGGCTCGTCCAGGAGGAGCAGGCCCGGTTCGCTGGCGAGGGCCCTGGCGATCTCCAGCTTGCGCTGTTCGCCGTAGGGGAGGTTGCGCGAGAGGTGGTCCGCCTTGTGGTCCAGGCCGATGAACGCGAGGAGTTCCATGGCGCGTTCCCGGGAGGCCGCCTCGGCCTTCCGGAAGCCGGGGCCGCGCAGGATGGCGGACCAGAGGCCTTCCTTGGTCCTGGTGTGGCGTCCGACGAGGACGTTCTCCAGGACGGTCATGTTGGCGAAGAGCCTGATGTTCTGGAAGGTACGGGCGATCCCCGCGCTGGTGACGAGGTGGGGCTTGGGCGGCAGGACCGTGCCCTTGTAGCTGACCTGGCCCTCGGTGGGCACGTACAGGCCGGTGAGGCAGTTGAAGAAGGTGGTCTTGCCGGCGCCGTTGGGGCCGATGAGCCCGACGATCTCACCGCTGTTGACGGTGAGGTCGACGGAGCGTACGGCGGTGAGTCCGCCGAAGCGCATGGTGACGCCGGACGCTTCGAGGACGGCGGAGGTGGTGGTCGCGGTGGTGGTCGCGGTCGTCATCGTGGTTACGCCCCCGCCTTGGTGACGCCGACGGTGGCGGCGGACAGGCCGTCGTCCGGTGGTACGTCGAGCTGGCCGGTTTCGTGGAATTCGAGCTGGCTCCGCCGGTTGGCGATGATGCCCTCGGGGCGGAAGCGCATCAGGACGATGAGCGCGATGCCGAAGGCGAGGAGTTCGTACTCCTTGAGGAAGCCCAGCTTCTCGGGGATGAGGTAGAGCAGGGTCGCGCCGAGGATGGGACCGCCGACGGTGCCCATGCCGCCGAGGACGACCGCGGCGAGCAGGAAGGCCGAGTTGGGCGGCGCCGCGCCGGCGAACTGGTACGGGCTCGGCACGACGCTGTACGTGACGTGGGCGCTGACGGTGCCCGCGAGACCGGCCAGGGTGGCGCCGAGCGCGAAGGCGATGAGCTTGACCCGGAAGCCGTTGATGCCCATGGCGGTCGCGGCGGTCTCGTCCTCACGGATGGCGATCCAGGAACGGCCGATACGGGAGTCCGCCGCGCGGTTGAACACCAGCACGACCAAGCCGGTGATCAGCAGCATCAGGAAGAAGTAGTTGGCGAAACGGCCGATCGTGAAGCCGCCGATGTCGTGCGGATTACCGAAGTCGAACCCGAAGAGATTGAGGTCGGGGATGCTCGGGATACCGTTGGGACCGTTGGTGACGTTGGGGCCTGAGGAGCCGTCGAGGTTGTTGACGGCGATACGGAAGATCTCTCCGAACCCGAGGGTCACGATGGCGAGGTAGTCGCCGCGCAGCCGCAGGGTGGGTGCGCCGATCAGGACGCCGAAGACGAGCGAGGCGGCCATGCCGGTCAGCGCGGCGGCCCAGAACGGGAACTGGACGCCGGAGAAGCGGGAGAACTCGGATCCCGAGACCAGGGCGGCCGCGTAGGCACCGACGCCGAGGAAGGCGACGTACCCGAGGTCGAGGAGCCCGGTGAGGCCGACGACGATGTTGAGGCCGAGGGCGACGGTGCCGAAGATCAGGATGTTCACGCCGAGGTTGGCGTTGTGGTCGTTGCTCTGGGTGAACGGGAAGAGCGCCGCCGCGAGGAACGCCATGGAGGTGGCGAATCCCTTGTGCCGGCCGTTGAGTTCGGAGAACCGCTCGACGAGTCCCGCGCTGAAGAACGCCATGGCGCCGAGGACGACGAGGAGGATGAACCCGACGAAGGTCTCGCTCTCCTCGTTGTCGATGCCGATGCCGTAGCTGAAGGCGGCGAGGCCGACGGCGGTGACCAGGGTGATGACGATCCGCTGGACCCAGGCGGGCTGTTCGGCCGCCCGGGGCAGCCGCTCCGGCTTCGCGAGGTACTCCCGTACGGAGGAACCGGAGTGCGGCAGGGCGAGCGCGCCGAGGACGGGCAGCGCTCCGCCGACGACCGCGACGTACGCGCCGGGGTCGAGGTTCGCGAGGCCGCCGAGGTCGATCGCGATGGCGATCGCGGTGAACCAGGTGACCGCGAACGCCGAGAGAGCCGCGAGGAGTACGGGGTTGGTGGCGCCGGCCGGGTTCAGCCAGCGCAGTCCGCGGATCTCCCAGCGGGTGAGGCCGAGGAGCAGGGTGAGCAGGCCGGCGATGAGCGCGAGGATCTGGAGCCCGGCCGGATAGCCGTAGACCGTGAGGTCGCCGGGGAACTCCGAGGTCCAGGTCCAGGACATGAAGGCGCTGGCGATGGTGACGACGGCGCCGATGACGACGAGGAGTCGGGCGGTGGCGCCGGGAAGCGGGACGATGCCGCGGTCGGTGTGCTGTGTGGTGGTGGTCATGGTGCTCACGCCCTGTCCGCGACGCGTTCGCCGAGCAGGCCTTGTGGCCTCAGCAGCAGTACGAGGATGAGGAGGATGAAGGCCCACACGGACGCCCAGCCCTGGCCGCCGAACTGCTCCATACCGGGGATGTCGGCGATGTAGGCGGTCGCCATGGCCTCGGCGAGGCCGAGGACGATGCCGCCGAGCATGGCGCCGTAGATGTTGCCGATACCGCCGAGGACGGCGGCGGTGAACGCCTTGAGGCCGGCCTGGAAGCCCATGGAGTAGTCGATGCTGCCGTACTTGAGGCCGTAGGCGACACCGGCGACGGCCGCGAAGAGACCGCCGATGGCGAAGGCGATCACGATGATGCGGTTGGTGTCGATGCCCATGAGCTGCGCGGTGTCCGGGTCCTGCGCGGTGGCCTGCATGGCGCGGCCGGTGCGCGAGGTCCGGATGAAGAAGGCGAGGGCCGTCATGCAGAGGAAGGCCGCGATGACGAGGAAGACGTCGCCGCTCTGGATGTTGACCGACCCCAGGTGGAACGGACCGAAGGGCAGCTGCGGGAAGACCCGCGATGTCCTGGCGTCCGGGTAGAGGTTGAAGACGACCTGCTGGAGCGCGAGGGACAGCCCGATTGCGGTGATGAGGGGCGCCAGGCGTGGCGCGCCGCGCAGGGGTCTGTACGCGAAGCGCTCCGCTCCGACGGCGATGAGGACGGCGACGAGCGCGCCGCCTATCAGCATCGCGGGTAGGGCTATCCACATGGATATGCCGTCGGGCAGGACGAGATAGACCGTGAGGGCTCCGAAGCCGCCGGTCATGAAGATCTCGCCGTGGGCGAAGTTGATGAGCTGGACGATGCCGTACACCATCGTGTATCCGATGGCGATCAGCCCGTACATCGAGCCGAGGAACAGCCCGTTGGCCAGCTGCTGCGGCAGGGTGTTCACCGCATGGCCTCCATGTGGTCGGGGTGGTGAACGGGGGAGGAAAGCGGGCGACCCGCCGCGGTGGCTGCCGGTGTCACGGTGGTGCTGTGCGGCTGCGGACGGCGACGGGTCGCTCTCGTACCGGTGTCTGAGGGCCGGTGTTGTCCGGCAGCGCGGTCGGACGCGCTGCCGGACGGGCGCTGCGGGTGCTGCGTGGTGCGGGTCGAGCGGTCGTGCGGGGTCGCGGGTCGTGCGGTGCGGCCGGTGGCTCAGCCGGCGTCGTACGTACCGCTCTTGACGGCCTTCCAGGCGCCGTTGACGACCTGGTAGACGGTGAGCTGCTTGTTGGTGGTGTCGCCGTACTCGTCGAACGAGACGGGACCCGCGATGCCCTCGAAGTTGGACTTCTGGACCTCGGCGACGATCTGCTTGCGCGCGTCGTCGGGAACCTTGCCGTCCTTCACGACGTTGCCGACGGCCTTGATGATGGCGGTCGCGGCGTCGTAGGAGTAGCCACCGTAAGTGCCGTAGTCACCGGGGTACTTCTTGGCCTTGTACTTGGCGATGAAGTCCTTGGCGGCGGGCAGGGTGTCGACGGGCGTGCCGACGGAGGTGGCGAGGTCGCCCTCCGAGGCCTTGCCGGCGGTCTGGATGTAGGTCGGGGTGAACATGCCGTCGCCGCCCATGAGGGGGATCTTGGCGCCCGCGTCCTTGAGCTGCTTGGTGAGGATCTCGGACTCGTCGTACTGGCCGCCGTAGTAGAGGATGTCGGCGCCGGAGCTCTTGATCTTGGTGACGAGGGTGGAGAAGTCCTTGTCGCCGGTGTTGACGTGGTCCTCGCCCGCGACCTTGCCGCCTTCCTTGAGGAAGCCCGCCTTGAAGAGCTTGGCGAGACCGGCGCCGTAGGTCTGCTTGTCGTCGACGACGAAGACGTTCTTCTTCTTCAGGGTCTGGTACGCGTACTGCGACGCGAAACCGCCCTGGAGGGCGTCGGTGGTGGCGGTGCGGAAGTACGTGTCGTAGTCGCGCTTCTTGGTGCCGCTGTTCCAGTTCTTGCCCTGGGTGAGTTCCGGCGCGGTGTTGGCCGGGGAGATCTCCACCAGGTCGGCGCTGGCGAACGTCTTCTGCATGGACGTCGCGACACCGGAGTTGAGCGGTCCGACGACACCGAGCACGTCGTCGTTGGCGACGAACGCACTGGCGTTCTGCTGGCCGGTGGCCGGCAGCGCCTTGTCGTCGAGGGCCTGGACCTTGAAGGTGACGCCGGGGACGGTCTTCTTCTCGTTGGCGTCGTCGACGGCTATCTGGACGCCGTACTGGAGGCCGAGACCGGTCGCGGAGTTGGGGCCGGTGAGGGGGGCGTCGACACCGATGATCACGGTGGCGTTGCCGCCGCCGCTGTCGCTGCCACCCTTGTCGTCGCGCGAACCGCACGCGGTGAGTGTCAGTGCTCCGGTGGTCAGCACTGTGGTGAGTATGAGCAACGAACGCTGTCGCACGATGGGTCCTCTCCCTGGCGCGGCCCCTCTGCTGAGGTGCCGTGTGTCTCGCCGGGCCGTACGGATGCTGCTGGCCATGCAGTGGACGCGCCCGGCGGCGCGGTGACTGGGCGTGACTCTAAGCGAGTTGACGCGATGGAGGACCGGAGAGGGACAGGATGTGACTGTCTTGTTATGCCAATGAGGAGAACCGGCGGTCGCAGTGTGGACAGATGGGGTGTTTATGTCCGCCCTCCACATGCCCACATAGTGAGAACTCCCAGTTCCGCTAAGGGGCTTGGGCCGATCATGCTCCTGACGGCCTGCGAAACATGCCGACGCCTTCCACGGAACCTGTGACTTTTTCCGGTAGGGATGGGCGCGGGCGCAACTCGGGGCGAAAGGCCCTTTCCGTATTGCGTACTTGTTACGCGGTGTTACGAACGGGAAAGCCGGACCGTCACCATCGGTGACACGGCGAAGGGCCCGGACAGCTCAACAGCAGCTCAACGGTCCGGGCCCTGCTTGTCGTTCGTGGTGCTCGTGAGAGCGCGTCAGTTCTGCGCCGGGGCGTCGCGCAGCAGGCAGGTCAGCCGTGCGGTGCAGACGCGCTTGCCGGCCTCGTCGGTGATGACGATCTCGTACGTGGCGGTGGAGCGTCCGAGATGGACCGGAGTCGCCACACCGGTCACCGACCCGTCCCTGACGCCCCGGTGGTGGGTGCAGTTGAGGTCGACACCGACGGCGAGTCTGGTGCTGCGGCCGTGCAGCATCGCGCCGACGGAACCGAGGGTTTCGGCGAGCACGGCGGAGGCACCGCCGTGCAGCAGCCCGTACGGCTGGGTGTTGCCCTCGACAGGCATGGTGCCGACGACCCGCTCCACGGTCGCCTCGACCAGCTGCACGCCCATGCGCTCGCCGAGGTGTCCGGCGGAGAAGAGGGCGGGCAGGTCGGTGCCGAGGGCCGCGTACTCGTCGACGATGTCCTGCGGCAGCTTCACTGTGGACTGTTCACCCATGGAACCCGGCTCCGATCGTCTGCGTGTGGCGCGCGGCGCGTGCGCGGCCGCGCACCTCTTACTTACCAGATGCCTGAGCGAACGCTTAGCGCGTGTGTCTTCCAGGGGTGGGATCAGGAGTCGGACGTGGCCGGTTCGAAGCGCACCACGACGGACTTGCTCGCCGGGGTGTTGCTGGTGTCGGCCGTGGCGCCGAGGGGGACCAGGACGTTGGTCTCCGGGTAGTAGGCGGCCGCGCAGCCGCGCGCGGTGGGGTAATGGACCACGCGGAAGCCCGGGGCGCGGCGTTCGGCGCCGTCCTTCCATTCGCTGACCAGGTCGGTGTACGCGCCGTCGGCGAGGCCCAGTTCACGTGCGTCGTCCGGGTTGACCATGACGACGCGGCGGCCGCCCTTGATGCCGCGATAACGGTCGTCGAGGCCGTAGATGGTGGTGTTGTACTGGTCGTGCGAGCGCATGGTCTGCAACAGCAGCCGTCCCGGCGGCAGTTGCGGGAACTCCACCGGCGCGGCGGTGAAGTTGGCCTTTCCGGTGGCGGTGGGGAAGCGGCGTTCGTCGCGTGGGGCGTGCGGGAGCGTGAAGCCGCCGGGGCGCGCCACGCGCTCGTTGAAGTTCTCGAAGCCGGGGACGACCCGCGCGATGCTGTCGCGGATCCGCGCGTAGTCCCGCTCGAACCGCTCCCAGGGTGTGCGGGACGCCGGGCCGAGTACGGCGCGTGCCAGGCGGGCGATGATGGCCGGCTCGGAGAGCAGGTGCGGGCTCGCCGGGGCGAGGTTGCCGCGGGAGGCGTGCACCATGCCCATGGAGTCCTCGACGGTGACGACCTGCCTGACGCTGTCCTGGACGTCCTTGTCGGTGCGGCCGAGGGTGGGCAGGATCAGGGCGCGCGCGCCGTGCACGGCGTGCGAGCGGTTGAGTTTGGTCGATACGTGGACGGTGAGACGGGCGTTGCGCATCGCCGCCTCGGTGACGGCGGTGTCGGGGCTCGCGCCGACGAAGTTGCCGCCCATCGCGAAGAACACCGAGGCCCTGCCGTCGCGCAGCGCTTCGATGGACCGCACCACGTCATAGCCGTGACGGCGGGGCGAGGTGATGCCGAACTCGCGGTCCAGGGCGTCGAGGAAGGCCGGGGCAGGCCGTTCGAAGATACCCATCGTGCGGTCGCCCTGCACGTTGGAGTGACCGCGCACGGGACAGACGCCGGCCCCCGGGCGGCCCACATTGCCGCGCAGCAGAAGGAAGTTGACGACCTCACGAATGGTGGGCACGGAGTGCTTGTGCTGGGTCAGGCCCATCGCCCAGCAGACGATGGTGCGTTTCGAGGCGAGGGCCATGGCCAGGGCCTCTTCGATCCCGGCGCGTTCGAGACCGGTGGCGGTGAGCGTCTCGTCCCAGTCGGCGGCGCGCGCGGCCGCCGTGAACTCCTCGTACCCGTGGGTGTGTTCGGCCACGAAGGCCTCGTCGACGGCGCCGGGCGTCTCCAGGATCAGTTTGTTCAGCAGGCGGAAGAGGGCCTGGTCGCCGCCGATGCGGATCTGGAGGAAGAGGTCGGTGAGCGGGACGCCCTTGACCATGCCCAGGGGAGACTGCGGGTTCTTGAACCGTTCGAGACCGGCTTCGGGCAGTGGGTTGACCGAGATGATCTTCGCGCCGGCGGACTTGGCCTTCTCCAGGGCGGAGAGCATCCGGGGGTGGTTGGTGCCCGGGTTCTGGCCGGCCACGATGATCAGATCCGCCTGGTGCAGGTCCTCCAGGGAGACGCTGCCCTTGCCGACGCCCAGCGTCTCGGTGAGCGCGGAACCCGACGACTCGTGGCACATGTTGGAGCAGTCGGGCAGGTTGTTCGTGCCGAATTCACGGGCGAAGAGCTGGAGCAGGAACGCGGCCTCGTTGCTGGTGCGTCCCGAGGTGTAGAAGAGGGCTTCGTCGGGGGAGCCGAGCGCGGTCAGCTCCTCCGCGATGATCGCGAACGCCTTTTCCCAGCTCACGGCCCGGTAGTGGTCCTCGCCGTCCGGTGACGCGCCGGCCTCCAGCAGCATGGGCTCGGTGATCCGGCCCTGCTGGCCGAGCCAGTAGCCGCTGCGGTCCGCCAGGTCGGAGACCGAGTGCTCGGCGAAGAAGGCGGGAGTCACCCGGCGTACGGTCGCCTCCTCCGCGACGGCCTTCGCGCCGTTCTCGCAGAATTCCGCGGTGTGCCGGTGGTCCCCTTCCGGCCAGGCGCAGCCGGGGCAGTCGAAGCCGTTCTTCTGGTTGACCTTGAGGAGGGTTCTCGCGGTGCGTGCCACCCCCATCTGCCGCTGCGAGACGAGGAGAGAATGCGCGACGGCGGGGATGCCGGCCGCGCTGTGCAGGGGTGCGGTGACGTGCGGGTCGTCCTGGGCGGGATCACCTGCGGGCGGGTTGCCGGCCATCGCGCTCTCCTTCGGTACGGGGGCGAACCTCTGGGCTGGAACTGGAACTGGGGCTGGTGGCTACGGTACGGCCGCCACCCGTCCCGGGGCCGCGCTCCGCGTGCCGCGCGTAGCGGCGGGACGGCGGGAGACGGTCCGGCGGGACGGCGGGAGCTGTCCGCGCGTCGGGGATTGTCAGTGCGACGTGGCAGGATCGTGGATGTGGCTGAGACAGCATCGAAGAAGACCGCAGACATCCGTCCCCGCCTGCTCCTCATGGACGGGCACTCCCTGGCGTACCGTGCGTTCTTCGCGCTGCCCGCGGAGAATTTCACGACCGCGACAGGGCAGCCGACGAACGCCATCTACGGCTTCGCGTCGATGCTGGCCAACACGCTGCGCGACGAGGCGCCCACGCATTTCGCCGTCGCCTTCGACGTGTCCCGCAAGACATGGCGCGCGGAGGAGTTCCCCGAGTACAAGGCGAACCGCTCCAAGACCCCCGACGAGTTCAAGGGGCAGGTCGAGCTGATCGGCGAGCTGCTGGACGCGATGCACGCCGACCGGTTCGCGGTCGACGGGTTCGAGGCGGACGACATCATCGCGACGCTCGCCACCCAGGCGGAGGCCGCCGGCTTCGAGGTGTTGATCGTCACCGGCGACCGTGACTCGTTCCAGCTGGTCAGCGAGCACACCACGGTCCTGTATCCGACCAAGGGCGTCTCCGAGCTGACCCGATTCACCCCGGAGAAGGTCCAGGAGAAGTACGGACTGACCCCGGCGCAGTATCCGGACTTCGCGGCCCTGCGCGGCGACCCGTCCGACAATCTCCCCGGCATCCCCGGGGTCGGTGAGAAGACCGCCACGAAGTGGATCAATCAGTTCGGGTCCTTCGACGAGCTGATCGCGCGCGCCGAGGAGGTCAAGGGCAAGGCCGGGCAGAATTTCCGCGACCATCTGGAGTCGGTGAAGCTCAACCGCCGGCTCACGGAGATGGTGCGTGACGTCGAGCTGCCCAAGACGCCCCAGGAGCTGGAGCGCGCCGCGTACGACCGTGCGGCGGTGAAGGGCGTGCTCGACGTCCTGGAGATCCGCAATCCGAGCCTGCGCGAGCGGCTGCTCGCCGTCGATCCGGGCGCGGTGGAGGACGAGGCGCCGGCGCCCGCCGCCGGCGTGGAGCTGGACGGCACGGTCCTGGGACCGGGCGAGCTGGCTCCCTGGCTGGCCGAGCACGGCGTGCGGCCGCTCGGTGTCGCCACGGTCGACACCTGGGCGCTGGGCACCGGAAGCATCACGGAGATCGCGCTCGCCGCCGCCGGAGGCGCTGCTGCCTGGTTCGACACGACGCAGCTGGACGAGCCCGACGAGCAGGCGTTCGCGGCCTGGCTCGCCGACGCCGAGCGCCCCAAGGTCATGCACAACGCCAAGGGTGCGATGCGGGTGGCGCCGGAGCACGGCTGGCGGGTCGGCGGCGTCACGATGGACACCGCGCTCGCCGCGTATCTGGTCAAGCCGGGCCGCCGCTCCTTCGCGCTGGACGCGCTGGCCATCGAGTATCTGGGCCGCGAGCTGGCGCCCGCGGCCGCCGCCGACGGGCAGCTCGCGTTCGGCGGCGACGAACAGGCGGAGGCGGACGCGCTGATGACGCAGGCCCGCGCCGTCCTCGATCTGGGCGACGCGTTCACCCAGCGGCTGGGCGAGGTCGGCGCCGTCGGCCTGCTCGACGACGTCGAGCTGCCCACCTCGGAGCTGCTGGCCCGGCTGGAGCGGCACGGCATCGCCGCCGACCGCGCTCATCTGGAGGCCATGGAGGCGCAGTTCGCGGGCGCCGTGCAGCAGGCGGTGAAGGAGGCCCATGCCGCGGTGGGCCACGAGTTCAACCTCGGCTCGCCCAAGCAACTCCAGGAAGTCCTCTTCGGCGAGCTGGGTCTGCCCAGGACGAAGAAGACCAAGACCGGTTTTACGACGGACGCCGACGCGCTGGCCTGGCTCGCCGCGCAGACCGAGCACGAACTGCCGGTCATCATGCTGCGCCACCGCGAGCAGGCGAAGCTCCGGGTCACGGTCGAAGGGCTGATCAAGTCGATCGCCGCCGACGGCCGGATCCACACCACCTTCAACCAGACGGTGGCGGCGACGGGACGGCTCTCGTCCACCGAGCCCAACCTGCAGAACATCCCGGTCCGCACCGACGAGGGCCGCGCGATCCGCCGCGGCTTCGTCGTCGGTGAGGGCTACGAGTCACTGATGACCGCCGACTACAGCCAGATCGAGCTGCGCGTGATGGCCCACCTCTCCGAGGACGCCGGTCTCATCGAGGCGTTCACCTCCGGCGAGGACCTGCACACGACGGTCGCCTCTCAGGTGTTCGGCGTGGAGAAGTCCGCGGTCGATCCGGAGATGCGCCGCAAGATCAAGGCGATGTCGTACGGCCTGGCCTACGGGCTTTCCGCGTTCGGCCTCTCCCAGCAGCTGAACATCGAGGCCGCCGAGGCGCGCGGGCTGATGGACACCTTCTTCGAGCGCTTCGGCGGCGTCCGCGACTACCTCCAGCGGGCCGTCGTGGAAGCCAGGGCCACGGGCTACACGGAGACGATGCTCGGCCGCCGACGCTATCTCCCCGACCTCAACAGCGACAACCGGCAGCGCCGGGAGATGGCGGAGCGGATGGCGCTCAACGCCCCCATCCAGGGCACCGCCGCCGACATCGTCAAGGTCGCGATGCTCAACGTCGACCGTGCGCTCAAGCAGGCGGGTCTCACCTCCCGGATGCTCCTCCAGGTCCACGACGAAATCGTCCTGGAGATCGCTTCGGGCGAGCGCGAGCGGGTGGAGGAGCTGCTCCGGCGCGAGATGGCGGGCGCGGCCGAGCTGCGCGCTCCGCTGGACGTCTCGGTGGGAGTGGGCTCGGACTGGGAGTCGGCGGCGCACT
Organism: Streptomyces sp. NPDC088725; assembly: GCF_044751305.1. Taxonomy (NCBI): domain Bacteria; kingdom Bacillati; phylum Actinomycetota; class Actinomycetes; order Kitasatosporales; family Streptomycetaceae; genus Streptomyces; species Streptomyces sp. NPDC088725. Next base: position 181,304 of record NZ_JBIVLO010000002.1, on the reverse strand, counting down.
GACCGGGCGGACCGGGCCCACCGGCCCGGCGGTTCACCGACCGGGCGGCCCGCTGCTCGGGCGACACCGCCCGGCAGCCCGAAGTGCCGGGACCCGGGCCTCCCTTGGTCCTCCGTCCACCGGCCCGCCCTTCCCCGCCGGGAAGCGGCGGTCCGAAGGCCGGGGGGCCGGCAGGTGGCGAATTGGTGAAAACCGGCACCTACTGGTTTGCCGGGCGGGGGACTTGACGTAGGGTCGCTGAGTCTTCGCGCGGGGAGCGCGGTGTCTGTTTATGGGGAGGGACCAGCGTATGGCAGCGCGATTCGGCCGTCGACTGCGCAGAGGAGCGACCACCACCGCGGTGGCCGCCGCCGCCATCGCGGCGCTCTCCGCCTCGGGAGCACCCGCCGTCGTACCCAGCACGGCCGCGGGCGGCCAGTCGGCGGACACGACCGTACCGCCGTCGTCCGACACCGCGGTCAGCGGCGATTCTCCGTACCACACGGAGCTGCCGCCGCTGAAAACCCCGGACAAGCCCGGGACTTCGATAGGTCTGCCCGAGGAGGGCACCCCGGAAGCGGGCATACCCGCGTCGGTACTCGCCGCGTACAAGCAGGCCGAGCGGACACTCGCCGATACCAAGCCCGGCTGCAACCTCCCGTGGGAGCTGCTCGCCGCCATCGGCAAGGTCGAGTCGGGCCAGGCGCGCGGCGGCAACGTCGACGCGAACGGCACCACCATCGCCCCGATCCTCGGCCCGGTCCTCAACGGTGTCGGTTTCGCCGACATCTCGGACACCGACGGCGGCCAGTACGACGGTGACGCGATCCACGACCGGGCGATCGGCCCGATGCAGTTCATCCCGTCGACGTGGGCCACCTGGGGCCAGGACGCCAACGGTGACGGCGCTAAGGACCCCAACAACATCTACGACGCGGCGCTGGCCGCCGGGATGTACCTCTGCGCGGGCGACCGTGACCTGTCGGTCGAGGCGGACCTCCACCAGTCGATCCTCGGCTACAACCACTCCCAGGAATACCTGGACACGGTCCTGTCCTGGCTGGAGTTCTACCGCAACGGCACGCACGAGGTCCCGAACGGCAGCGGTGTACTGCCCACCAGCCCCGGCGCCGTGAACCCGAGCCCGTCGCCCCGCCCCACCCCGGGCCCCGGCACCACGCCCTCCCCGAAGCCGAGCGGTTCGCCCAGCACGGGCGGCGCCCCGTCGACGCCCAAGCCGGACGACCCGTCGAAGCCGTCCAAGCCGACGAAGCCCTCCGATCCGGCCACGCCCCCGTCCCAGCCGGGCGGCCCCACCTCACCCCCGCCGGGCGGTGACGAGCCCGGTACGCCGGCGCCTCCGGCGCCCCCGGTCGTCAAGCAGCTCACGAAGGCCGGCGGGGACCTCCTCACCGCCGTCGCGGGCGCCCTGTTCGAGGACCACGCCGTCGTACGGGCCGAGGACGCCGACGGCAAGCCCGTCGCCGGGGTGAAGGTGCGCTTCCAGATCGTCGGCGCGACCGACGCCCGCTTCGAAGGCGGAGCGTCCGTGGTCACCGTCGTCACCGGAGACGACGGCACGGCGAGCGCCCCGGCCGTCCAGGCGGGTGAGCGGACGGGCGACTTCACCGTCCGTGCCACCACCGGCGCCGAGGGCGTCGCGGCCGTCGACTACGCGGCGACCGTGACGGAACGTCAGGCCGATGGAATCGTCAGGACCTCCGGCACCCCGCTGACGGCCGCGCCGGGCGCGCGGTTCGCCCAACGCGTCGAGGTCCAGGCCACCTTCCGGGGCGCGATCGCGCCGGACGTCGCCGTGACCGCCTCCATGGTCACGTCGGCCACCGACACCACCGTGCCCGGCAAGGGGCCCTACTTCACCGACCTGTTCGGCAACCGGACCCGCAGCCTGACGGGTCTCACGACCGACGCCAACGGTGTGCTGCGCCTCCCGAAGATCTTCGCGGACGACGCGACCGGCACCTTCCTGCTCCGCCTCGAAACCGCGGGCGGCGCGACGCTGACCGTGGAACTCACCGTCGAGGCACCGGCGCCGCAGCAGTAACGCGCACCCCGGCTCCGCATGCGAGCACCACGACAGAGCCCTTCCCGCCGGCCATCGGCGGGAAGGGCTCTGTCGCGTAAGTCCACCTATTTCAGCGGCGGTTGTTCAGCCGCCTGGTCGGCTCCGCCGTCGACGGATCCTCCGGCCAGGGGTGGCGCGGATAGCGGCCGCGCAGCTCCGCACGCACCGCGCGGTACCCCTCCCGCCAGAACGACGCCAGGTCCGCCGTGACCGCCGCGGGGCGCCCGGCCGGGGAGAGGAGATGCACGAGCACCGGCACGCCCGCCACCCTCGGAGTCTCCCGCAGCCCGAACAACTCCTGCAGTTTCACGGCCAGTACGGGCTGCTCGCCGCTGTAGTCCACCCGTATCCGCGACCCCGTCGGCACCTCGACGCGCTCCGGGGCCAGCTCGTCGAGCCGCCCCGCCTCGCCGGTCGCCCAGGGCAGCAGCCGGCGCAGCGCCTGCCCCGCGTCCAGCCGGGCCAGGTCCGCCCTGCGCCCGGCCCTGGACAGTTCGGGCTCCAGCCAGTCGCCGGCGCGTTCCAGCAGCGCGGCGTCCGTCACCTCCGGCCAGCCGCCGCCCACTGCCCGGTGCAGGAAGGCGATCCGCTCACGCAGCCCCTGTGCGTCGCGGCTCCAGTGCAGCAGCCCGGGTCCCTCCGCGCGCAGCCCGTCGAGCAGCGCCGCGCGCACGAGCGACGGGTCGGGCTTCTTCAGCGGGCGAACGGACAGCTCGACCGCGCCGAGCCGTTCGACCCGGCGCGCGACGACATCGCCGTTCTCCCAGCGCACCTCCTCGCCGGACGAGCGCAGCGGGCCGGCCGCGGCCAGCGCCGTGTCCTCGTCGATGACGGCGGCCAGCCGTACGCGCGCGGCGACCGCGGTGGCGGGACGGTCCGCCACCGCCACCGCGAGCCAGGGCGCGCGGCGCAGAGCCGAACCGTCGGCCGTCTCGGCACCGGTGCCGGACACCATCAGGTACGTGCTCTCCGCGCGGGCCCGCGCCACGCGCTCGGGAAAGGCCAGCGCGGCGACGAGCCCGGCGGCCATGTCGTCCGTGAGCTGTCCGCCGGAAGTCTTCCCGGCCGCCGAATCGCCGCCCGCCGCGGAGTGCAGCCGCCGGGCCTCCTGCTTCCAGCGGGCGGCGTACGCGTCCGCACCCCGGCGCGCCGTCCGCCAGGCCGCCGCCAGATCGTCCCCGTACGACCGGGGCGGCTCCTCGCTCAGCAGCGCCACCACCTCGGCGGCCCTGCGCGCGCCCACCTGCCGGGCGCCGTCGAGCAGGGCACGCGCGAGCCGCGGGTGCAGGCCGAGCCTCGCCATCCGTACACCGCGCTCCGTCGCCCTGCCCGCCGCGTCCACCGCGCCGATCGCGGCGAGGACGGCACGCGCGGCCGCCAGCGCCCCCGCGGGCGGCGCGTCGAGCAGCGCGAGACCGGAGGCGCCGGGATCGCCCCAGCACGCGGCCTGGAGCGCGAACGCGGCGAGGTCCGCCACCTTGATCTCCGGGGAGGGGAACCGTACGAGCCGGGTGTCCTCGGCCTCCGTCCAGCAGCGGTAGACCGTACCGGGCGCCTCACGCCCCGCACGTCCCGCGCGCTGCCGGGAGCCCGCCTGGGACACCCGTACGGTGGTGAGCGCGCTCAGCCCGCGCGCGTGGTCGGTACGCGGTTCGCGCGCGAGGCCCGCGTCCACCACGGTCCGCACGCCCGGCACCGTCAGGGACGATTCGGCGACCGCCGTGGCCAGGACGACCCTGCGGTTGCCCGAAGACCCGGCGAGAACCGCGTCCTGCACGGCGGCCGGAGCCCGGCCGTGGACCTGGAGCACCTCGGCGCCGACGTCCCCCAACTGGCCCGCCACCCTGCTGATCTCCCCCACCCCGGGCAGGAAACAGAGCACATCGCCCGGCCGCTCGGCCAGCGCGCGCCGCACCACCGACGCCACATGCGTGAGCAGGACGGGATCGACCCGCATCCCGTGCGGGGGCCGCACCGCTGTCGCGGGCGGCGCCCACACCACCTCCACCGGATGGGACACGCCCTGCGCCTCGACCACCGGGGCGTCCCCCAGCAGCCGCGCCCAGCCCTCCGCGTCGGTCGTCGCCGAGGCAGCGACGAGCCGCAGCCCGGGCCGCAGGGCCGCGCGTACGTCCAGCAGGAAGGCCGCGACCGTGTCCGCGTCCAGATGGCGCTCGTGGCACTCGTCGATGATCACCACATCGACCCCGGCCAGCTCCTGATCGCGCTGCAGGCGCTGGAGGAGGACACCGGTGGTGACGACCTCCACGACGGTCTCTGGCCCGGCCGCCCGCTCGCCGCGCACGGTGAACCCGACACGCCCGCCGACCTGCTCGCCGAGCAGCCAGGCCATCCGCCGGGCCGCCGCGCGGGCCGCGATCCGCCGCGGCTCGGCGACGACCACCCGCCGTACGGGACGGCCGTCTGCGGCGAGCAGTCCGGCGAGCGCCAGCGGTACGAGCGTCGTCTTGCCCGTCCCCGGCGGCGCGCACAGCACCGCGCAGCCGGGGCCGTCGAGGGCCCGCTCCAGCGCGGGCACGGCGGTACGTACGGGAAGGCGGTCGAGGGCGTCGGTTCGGATCACCCCCTCAGTCTCGTACGCCCCGTCCCGTACGCCGGTCCGGGTACGCCCCCGTCCCGTACGCCGGTCCGTTCGGCTACGTCAGTCCCGCTCGCAGACGAAGATCGCCGTTCCCGGGATCAGCGCGCCGCGCAGCGGGGACCAGCCGCCCCACTCCTGGCTGTTCCAGGCGGGCCATTCCGGCTCGACGAGGTCGACCAGCCGGAAGCCGCCCGCGATCACGTCGCGCACCCGGTCGCCGAGCGTCCTGTGGTGCTCGACGTAGACCGCGTTGCCCTCCGCGTCCTGCTCCACGTACGGCGTGCGGTCGAAGTAGGAGGACGCCGCCGTCAGCCCTTCGGGCCCCGGCTCGTCCGGGAACGCCCAGCGGACGGGGTGCGTGACGCTGAAGACCCAGCGTCCTCCCGGCCGCAGCACGCGGTGCACCTCGCGGAACACCTTCACCGGGTCGGCCACGAAGGGGATCGCGCCGTACGCGGAGCACGCCATGTCGAACGAGCCGTCCAGGAAGGGCAGCGCGCCGGCGTCCGCCGTCACGAGCGGCAGGGCCGCCGAGCCCTCGGGCGCGTCCGCGGCGGCCTTGCGGTCCTGGCCGATCCGCAGCGCGTGCTGGAGCTGGCGGTGCGAGAGGTCCAGCGCCACCGGACGCGCGCCCTGTCCCGCCAGCCAGCGCGAGCACTGCGCCGCGCCCGCCCCGATCTCCAGGATGTCGAGGCCGCGCAGCGAATCCGGCGGGCCCAGCAGCTCGGCCTCCACCTCGTCGAGCCCTTCCGGGCACCAGACGAACCGGTCGTCGCCGAGGAAGGTGCCGTGCTCGATCTGGTAGTCGTCCGCGTTGCGGTCCCACCAGCCCCGGTTGGCCCGGCTGCTCTCCGTGTCACCGGTGTCGCGACGGGTCGCTTCCGGCTCTTGGTCTTGGATCTCTTGGATCATCGTGTCCGTCGTCGTAGTGTGCGGGGAGTCGCCATGGGGCTCTTCTGGCCTCATCGAACGCTCGTTGTGCCGGTTTTGTGACGTTCCGCCCCGGGTGTGCGCCTTCGCGCATTGACCGTGCCCGGCTGCCCCCGTATGCTAAAGGTTGCGCTGCGGGCTTGCGCGCCTCAGACGTAGCAGCCGCGCTCGCGACTGTTGTATGCCCCCTCGGTTGTCGAGGCGCTTATCCCGTTGTAGGGGATCGGCGCTTCCTAGGCTGTCCGGCTTCGGCAGAAGCGATAAGGGCTCCCGGCGTAGCAGTACCTACGACTCACTGTCCGCACCGGAGCCCTAACCCACATGACGAGCAGCACCGAGACCACCGCCACCACCCCTCAGGTTGCGGTCAACGACATCGGTAACGAGGAAGCCTTCCTCGCCGCGATCGACGAGACGATCAAGTACTTCAACGACGGCGACATCGTCGACGGCGTCATCGTGAAAGTCGACCGGGACGAGGTCCTGCTCGACATCGGTTACAAGACCGAAGGCGTCATCCCGTCTCGCGAGCTTTCGATCAAGCACGACGTCGACCCCAATGAGGTCGTCAAGGTCGGCGACGAGATCGAAGCCCTTGTTCTCCAGAAGGAGGACAAGGAAGGCCGCCTGATCCTCTCGAAGAAGCGCGCCCAGTACGAGCGCGCCTGGGGCACCATCGAGAAGATCAAGGAAGAGGACGGAATCGTCACCGGCACCGTCATCGAGGTGGTCAAGGGTGGTCTCATCCTCGACATCGGCCTCCGTGGCTTCCTGCCGGCTTCCCTCGTCGAGATGCGCCGCGTCCGCGACCTCCAGCCCTACGTGGGCAAGGAGCTCGAAGCCAAGATCATCGAGCTGGACAAGAACCGCAACAACGTGGTCCTGTCCCGCCGTGCCTGGCTGGAGCAGACCCAGAGCGAGGTCCGCCAGACCTTCCTCACGACCCTGCAGAAGGGCCAGGTCCGCTCCGGCGTCGTTTCCTCGATCGTCAACTTCGGTGCGTTCGTGGACCTCGGCGGCGTCGACGGTCTCGTGCACGTCTCCGAGCTGTCCTGGAAGCACATCGACCACCCCTCCGAGGTTGTCGAGGTCGGCCAGGAAGTCACCGTCGAGGTTCTCGACGTGGACATGGACCGCGAGCGTGTCTCCCTGTCGCTCAAGGCGACGCAGGAAGACCCGTGGCAGCAGTTCGCCAGGACGCACCAGATCGGTCAGGTCGTCCCCGGCAAGGTCACCAAGCTCGTTCCGTTCGGTGCGTTCGTCCGTGTGGACGAGGGCATCGAGGGCCTGGTCCACATCTCCGAGCTGGCCGAGCGCCACGTGGAGATCCCGGAGCAGGTCGTCCAGGTCAACGACGAGATCTTCGTCAAGGTCATCGACATCGACCTCGAGCGCCGTCGCATCAGCCTCTCGCTGAAGCAGGCCAACGAGGCGTTCGGTGGCGACCCGGCCGCGGTCGAGTTCGACCCGACGCTGTACGGCATGGCCGCGTCCTACGACGACCAGGGCAACTACATCTACCCCGAGGGCTTCGACCCCGAGACCAACGACTGGCTCGAGGGCTTCGAAGCGCAGCGTGAGGTCTGGGAGACGCAGTACGCCGAGGCGCAGACGCGCTTCGAGCAGCACCAGGCCCAGGTCATCAAGTCCCGCGAGGCCGACGAGGCCGCTGCCGCCGAGGGCGCTGCCGCCCCCGCCGGCGGTGGAAACGCCCCGGCTGCCTCCGGTGGCAGTGGCGGCGGTTCGTACTCCTCGGAGTCCGACGACAACTCCGGCGCCCTGGCGTCGGACGAGGCCCTTGCCGCGCTTCGCGAGAAGCTGGCGGGCGGCCAGAGCTGACGCTCTGACCTCGCAGGTGGTACGTAGATAGCGTGTACGTGAGGCCCGCTTCCCCTCGGGGGAGCGGGCCTTTCGCGTATGCGGAGGCCTTCGCGTGCGGGAAACCCTTCGTCCAGGGGTGCTCGCTGGGGCCGGCGGCCAAGCGAGTCAACGGCTTTGGAGCTGCGCGGCCAAGCTTCGGAGGGGAGAGGCCGAAGGACAGCCGGTGAGGGGAGAGCAACGTGCGAGATACACGGGCATTCCCCAGTCCGTAACACGCCCTTGCCAGGATCCCGGCACACCTGAAGCTCAGAAGGGGTACCGGGACATGAGCCATGCGCCGCACACCACCACGGGAACCAGCCGCCGCCGCTTCCTCCGCCAGGTAGGCGCCACCGGAGGTGCGGGCGCCATGCTCGCCACCATGGGGGCGCTCGGACTGGCTCCCACCGCCGGGGCCGCGAGCCGCGAGCCGGTCTTCCGCGCGCCCAGATCCGGTGACTTCACGCTGAAGGGGCGGGGCGCGGCCAAGGTCGTCGTCGTGGGTGGCGGCATCGCCGGCCTGGCCTCCGCCTACGAGCTGGGCAAGGCCGGCTACGACTGCACGATCCTGGAGGCCAGGGACCGCACCGGCGGCCGGAACTTTACCGTACGCGGCGGTGACACCACCCTCGACCTGTACGGCAACCGCCAGACGGCACGCTTCAGTGAGGGCCAGTACATGAACGCGGGGCCCGGCCGAATCCCGCAGTGGATGATCACCATGGACTACTGTCGCGAACTCGGCGTACCCATAGAGGTGTTCACCAACAGCAACGCCAGCGCGTACATCTACAACGAGAAGGCCGGCATGACAGCCCCGGTGCGCTACCGCACCGCCAAGGCCGACACATACGGCTATGTCTCCGAACTGCTGGCCAAAGCAACGGACTTGGGTGCCCTCGACGGGGATCTCACCGCCGACGACAGGGAGCGGCTGCTCGAATTCCTCAAGGACTTCGGGGACATCGGCAGCGAGCTGAAGTACACCGGCAGCGAGCACCGCGGCTTCACCACCGATCCGGCCGCCGCGGGCACCCCGGGCGTCGAACTGGGCGAAGTGCCCTCCGCGTCCGAGGTCTTCGCCAGCGGAGTGGGCAGGTACTTCTCGTTCGAGTTCGGCTACGACCAGGCGATGCTGATGTTCCAGCCGGTCGGCGGCATGGACCGGATACCCGCCGCGCTGACGAAGGCGATCGGCGGGCGGAGGATACGCACCGGCGCGGTCGTGCAGGAGATCACCGACACCGCGCACGGCGTCACCGTGCGGTACACCCAGGACGGCCGTACCCGCACCATCGACGCGGACTACTGCATCGCGGCGCTCCCACCGCACATCCTCGCGAAGACCGCCCACAACCTGGGTTCGGCGGTCCAGACCGCGCTGGAGGCGGTCAAGCCGTCCTCCGCGGGCAAGATCGGCCTGGAGTACCGCAACCGCTGGTGGGAGAGCGACCACCGGATCTACGGGGGCATCACCGAGACCGATATGGACCTCAGCCACATCTGGTACCCGTCGTACGGCTTCCACGCCAAGCGCGGTCTGATCGTCGGCTACTACAACACCGGTGCGAACGCCGACGCGTACGCGCTGCTCAGCCCCGCCGAGCGGGAGAGGCGGGCCGTCGCCCAGGGCGTGAAGATCCACGGCGAGAAGTACCGTACGGAACTGGCCTCGTCCTTCTCGCACCACTGGCGGCAGATTCCGCACCTGGAAGGCGCCTGGCACACCATGTCGGGAGGCCCCGATGCTCCGGCGTACGCTCCCCTCAACAAGGCTGCGGGGCACGTGTACTTCGCGGGCGACTACCTCTCGTACGCCGATGCCTGGCAGCATGGCGCCTTCAGCTCCGCCCGCAAGGCCGTGACCACCCTGCACGAGCGCGTCCTCGCCTGACGGGGGCCGCTTCGGTGGGGCGCGGGCGGGGGAATGCCCGCGCCCCGCGGTGCGTTCTTCCCTACGAACACGAGGAGGAGCGGAAATCGTGCTTGATCCGCAGGGTTTGTACGCATGGGAGCCGAAGGGCCTGGGAGTCGTCGACGTGGCGCTCGCGCAGGAGTCGGCGGGCCTTGTCATGCTTTACCACTTCGACGGCTACATCGACGCGGGGGAGACCGGCGACCAGATCGTCGAGAATCTCCTGGAGGCGCTGCCCCACCAGGTGGTGGCCCGTTTCGACCACGACAGACTGGTCGACTACCGCGCGAGGCGCCCGTTGCTGACCTTCCGGCGCGATCGCTTCACCGAGTACGAGACGCCGACCCTGGAGGTCCGGCTCGTCCAGGACGCCACGGGCGCGCCGTTCCTGCTGCTGTCCGGGCCCGAACCGGACGTGGAGTGGGAGCGTTTCGCGGCGGCCGTGGGGCAGATCGTGGACCGGCTCGGGGTGCGGCTCTCGGTGAACTTCCACGGCATCCCGATGGGTGTTCCGCACACCCGTCCCGTCGGCATTACCCCGCACGGCAACCGCACGGACCTCATGCCGGGTCACAGCAGCCCCTTCGACGAGGCGCAGATCCCCGGCAGCGCGGAATCGCTGGTCGAACTGCGGCTGATGGAGTCCGGCCACGACGTGCTCGGCGTCGCCGCCCACGTCCCGCACTACGTCGCGCGGTCCTCGTACCCGGACGCCGCGCTGACCGCCCTGGAGGCGATCACGGCGGCGACGGGCCTGGTGCTGCCGAGCGTCGCGCACTCGCTGCGTACGGAAGCCCAGCGCACCCAGACCGAGATCGAGCGGCAACTCGGCGAGGGCGACGAGGAGCTGGTCTCGATGGTGCAGGGGCTCGAGCACCAGTACGACGCGGTCGCGGGCGCCGAGACGCGCGGCAATCTGGTCGCGGAGCCGTCCGAACTGCCGTCGGCCGACGAGATCGGGCTCGAATTCGAGAAGTTCCTCGCCGAGCGCGAGGGCGAGTCGGGCGCCTGAGCCCCCCGGGCACGGCCGGTCCGCCCCGGCCGGCAGGTGCGGGATGCCGGGATCCGCTCCCGGGCTCCGTTCCGCCGCGCGGGGCGGACCTCTAGGCTGAGCCCATGGTGAGGCTCGGACTGACAGGCGGAATCGGCGCGGGCAAGAGCGAGGTGGCGCGCCTGTTCACGGCGTACGGAGCGGTGCTCATCGACTCCGACCGGATCGCCCGCGAGGTGGTCGAGCCGGGCACGCGGGGACTGGCGGCGGTGGTGGCCGAGTTCGGGCCCGGGGTGCTGACGGCGGACGGCGCCCTGGACCGCCCGAAGCTCGGCGGGATCGTCTTCGGCGACCAGGAGCGCCTTCGGGCGCTGAACGGGATCGTGCATCCGCTGGTGCGCGCGCGCTCCGCCGAACTGGAGGCGGGCGCGCAGCCGGACGCGATCGTCGTCCACGACGTACCACTGCTCGTGGAGAACGGCATGGCCTCCCTGTACGACCTCGTCCTGGTCGTCGACGCGTCGGCGGAGACCCGGCTCGACCGGCTCGTACGGACCAGGGGCATGGCGCCGGAGGAGGCGCGCAGCCGGATGGCCGCGCAGGCGGAGCGTGCGGAGCGGCTGGCGGTCGCGGACTTCGTCATCGACAACGACGGACCACTGGAGGAGCTGGAACCGCAGGTCAGCGAGGTGTGGCGGCAGCTGGGCGAGCGGGCGGCGGCCGGTCACCGGTCGGACTGAAGAAGCAGACCGCTGGACCGGTCGACGCCGGCTCGACCGGTGGTGTGATCGATGGGCGGTGCAGGAACAGCGCGGCCGCTGTGGCGTTTCGGCCGCGCGTCGAGGGAAGGATGTGACCGTGCCCGAGAGCCCCGAGACCCACGTCATCGATTACCGCGCGGCGGAACAGCTGCTGGAAGCCAGAGACCCCCGTGGGGCCGTGAAGCTGCTGGACTCCGTGATCGCGTCCCATCCGGAGAACACCGCCGCACGCCTGCTGCGCGCCCGCGCGTTCTTCGCCGCAGCCCAGCTCCGGCCCGCCGAACTCGAATTCGAGCTGGTCCTGGAGCGTGAGCCGGACAACGCGTTCGCGCATTTCGCGCTGGCCCGCACCTTCGAACGGTCGGGCAGGCCCGACCAGGCCAAGCGGCACTTCAGACTGGCGGCGGCGCTCGACCCCAAGCCCGAGTACCTGAAGGCGGCGCGGTTCGAGGACCGTGCCGGTCAGGGGGACGAGGAGCAGGACTGACGGCCGGCGGCTCTTGTGACCGAGCCGCCGAATCCGGTCAGGGGGCACGTGTCACAGGGGCCCGGCCACTCACCGCCCGCCGTGCCGCCCGCTGTGGATCAAGTGCTTTCTCGGGGCTTCCGGGCCGGCGGTCGGCTCGTACGGCGGGACGTCCGGCGGCGGCTGGAATCGCGATCCCTGCCGGATCCGGCGTACGACCAGCACCAGATCCGCCAGGACGACCAGCAGAAGGACGCCACAGACAACGGCCCACCCCGTCTGTGCGACGAGCGCGAACACGATCGTGCCGAAGGCGGTCCAGACGATGCCCCACAGACTCAGCCAGAACCGCATGCGCAGCGCGCTGCGCGCGGTGACTGGTTCGCTCCCGGTGCGCATGGTTCGTACCTCCTCTGCCTCCCTCTGTTCAAGGATGGCACTGCGGGAGCGCGGGTGAGAGGTCGCGTGAGAGGTGTATGCGAGAGGCGCGGGCGATGAGGTCAGTGGACGACGGTGTAGCTGTGCCACGGCTTCTGGCCGGGGGCGGGATGGTCGGACAGGGTGGTGGCGAGGTAGGTGGTGTCGGAACCCGTGCAGTCGGGGGTCTGGTACAGGATGACGTCCACCAGCGTGAGGTTCGTGACCTCGGCCGCCCCGGGGCCCGACAGCTTGTGACAGCCGCCGACCGGGATCCGCGTCACCTGCATGTGGTGCTTCTGCGGTGTCTCGTAGGTGAGAGGGCCACCGGCGGTACGGCCGAGGCCTGAACAGCCCGCGACGGCGAGGGGCAGAAGGGCGGTCGCGGCGGCGATACCGAGACGCCGGCGCCGGTGATCGGTCACGGACATGGGCGGTCCTCGTCTGTGCGTCTGTGGGCAGGGCGGAGAAGGCAGCTCGAGCAGGGCGGAGAGGTCTGATGACCGCCACCCTGCCGCACGACCGCCGGAGCGGCACGTGGTGTGCACCCGGCCGGGCGAAGGCCCGTACACCCCTGCCCGGCGGCCTCCTCCCGCGGCCGCTGGGGCTTCACCCTCTTCGCGCAACGGGCATATCGTGTAATAGAGACCTCGGTCCGGCGTCAGGGGGCCATCATGGGCGAGGAAGTAGTCATAGCGGTGATAGCGGTGGTGGCGGCTTTCGCGGTGTACGCGATGGCCGCGGCCCGGGTCATCAGGCAGTACGAGCGCGGTGTGGTGTTCCGCCTCGGCCGGCTGCGCGAGGGGGTGCGCGGGCCGGGATTCACCCTGGTCCTGCCGTTCGTGGACAAGCTCCGCAAGGTGAATCTCCAGATCGTGACGATGCCGGTGCCGGCCCAGGACGGCATTACCCGCGACAACGTGACGGTCCGGGTCGACGCGGTGATCTACTTCCAGGTCGTCGACGCGTCGGACGCGCTGGTGCGGGTCGAGGACTACCGCTTCGCGGTGCTGCAAATGGCACAGACATCGCTGCGTTCGATCATCGGGAAGAGCGATCTGGACGACCTGCTGTCGAACAGGGAAAAGCTGAACGAGGGGCTGGAGCTGATGATCGACAGCCCGGCGATCGGCTGGGGTGTCCAGATCGACCGCGTCGAGATCAAGGACGTGTCGCTGCCCGAGACGATGAAACGCTCGATGGCACGGCAGGCGGAGGCCGACAGGGAGCGGCGGGCACGGATCATCAACGCGGACGCGGAGCTGCAGGCGTCGAAGAAGCTCGCGGAGGCGGCGGAGGAGATGTCGGAGCAGCCGGCCGCGCTCCAACTGAGGCTGTTGCAGACGGTGGTGGCGGTCTCGGCCGAGAAGAACTCGACGCTCGTCCTGCCCTTCCCCGTCGAACTGCTCAGGTTCCTCGAACGCGCCACTCCGGCGGAAGCGGTACAGGCGGTCTCCGCGGTGTCGGGGGCGGCCGGGGCGACGGCGGCGCAGGGTGCGGGGCGGTCCGGATCGGCGGCTGGTCCAGCGACTGGTCCAGCGGCTCCCGGTTCACCGGGTGCGGGTTCGTCGGGTGCCGGTGCGCCGCCGGCCGCCGGACCCACTGCTGCCGAACCGCCGGCCGGCGGGCCGCCGCCGGAGCCTTCGGCTCCCCCGCGCGAGAAGAAGCGCGAGAGGACCTTCGAGCGGCACGGTTGAGCGTCACTCCAGTCGGCGCTGGGCGTATCACCGGAACCCGGCCGGGCGATGGGACGGACCATACGTGCCCGGCGGTCGCGTGCGGACCGACAGCGTCCGGGGCCCAGAGCGCTCAAGGTCCCGTGTCCGCCGCTCCTCCGACGCGCACGGAGCGTGGGTGGCGTTCGCGGGGACGGGGTATCCGGGGCGGGTGGCGTACGAACGGTCAGCAGGACGGTGACGGTGTCCGGCTACGGTCTCCGGCGACGGCACGGGCGGGACGGGTGACTCCGGTCCCATGCCTGGTCCGGCCCCGCTTTCCCTCCTGGCCCCGGTTCCCGTCCTGTTCGCGATCTCGGGCCGCGGGAGCGGGAACTGTGCGAAAGACTGCGCTGACCTGCGAAGAATCCGCTCGCGAACAGGATTGTCAGACCCCCCGCCTAGACTCGCAGAGCAATCGAATCCTGGACGGGGAGGGAGCGTCGGCGATGGTGCGGAACGGGCAGAGTCTTACGCGCTGCGCCGCGGTCTTCCTGCCCGCGGGACTGCCGCGCGAGGGGCGGGTCGCCTTCTGGGCCCCGGACGGCGAGCTGCCGGCCGCGGTGGCCGAGGCGGCCCAGGCGGTCGATTCCACGCCCTCCGCCGCGCCGGGGGAGGAGAGTGCGGCCGGGACACTGACGGTCGTACGGCAGGGCGCCACCGGGGTCTTCACGGACACCGTGCCGGCGGTGCTGCTGTCCGTCGCCGAAGCCCTGCCCCTGCTGGTCCGCGCCCGGCAGGACGGGGCAGCGCATCCGGCATCCGCCTGCTGGGGCGCCGCAGCCCTGCACGCCCTCCAGCTCGCCGCGCGCGGCCGGCTCCTCCCCGGTCTCACCGCGTCCGACCATGACGCCTGGCGGGCAGGACCGCTCGATGCCGACGACATCGCGCAGCTGCGGGCGATCGCCGCGGCCATGCCGTACGAGGCGCACGCGGCGCCCGTTCCCGGGCTGGTCCCGCTGAGCCTTCCCGAGCCCGAGGCGCTGGTGCGGGCCTTCTTGGACGCGGTGGCGGATTCGCTGCCGCGCACCCCGGCAGCCGCGTACGCGGCGGGGGCGCCGTTCGCCGCCAGGGCGGCCCAGCATCTGCCCGGCGCCCGGCCGTGGGCGGCGGAGGCGGCGGCCGGTATGGACGCGGGGGTAAGGGTCTCGCTGCGCCTCGACCTGTCGGCGTACCAGCTCTTCGACCAGGCACCGGCGCCCGGGGAGACCGCCGCCGGCGGCACACATGGCGCGGACACCGATGAGCGGCGCGCCGGCGCGGCTCTCGTCCAGATCCACAGCCTCGCCGATCCGACACTGGTCATGGACGCGGCCATGCTGTGGGCGGGGGAGGGGGACGAGAGCTTCGGCCCGCGTGCCCGGATCGACGCGATGCTCGCGCTGCGCCGCGCGGCCCGCGTCTGGACGCCCCTCGCGCGGCTGCTCGAACAGGATGTGCCCGACGTACTGCCGCTCTCCGAGGACGAGTTGCACGATCTGCTCGGGCCGGGAGCAGTCGGCCTCGCCGCGGCGGGCGTCACCGTCCACTGGCCGAGGGAGCTGGCCCGTACGCTCACCGCGGCCGCGGTCGTACGCCCCGCACCGGGCTCGGCGACGGACGGCACCCCCTTCTTCGACAGTGCGGAACTGCTCAAGTTCAACTGGCAGTTGGCGCTCGACGGCGATCCGCTCAGCGAGCAGGAGATGGACGCGCTCGCCGAGTCGCACCGCCCGATCGTGCGACTGCGCGACCAGTGGGTGGTGATCGACCCCGAGCTGGTACGGAAGGCCCGCAAAAGGGAGTTGGGCCTGCTGGAGCCGGTGGACGCGCTGGCCGTGGCGCTCACCGGCACGGCCGAGGTGGACGGCGAGACGGTCGAGGCCGTTCCGACGGGCGCGCTGGCCGCACTGCGGGACCGCCTTCTCGCGGGTCCCGCCGCCGTTCCGCAGCCGCCCGCCCTGACCGCCACACTGCGCGACTACCAGCTGCGCGGCCTCGCGTGGCTGGACCTGATGACCTCGCTCGGCCTCGGCGGCTGCCTCGCCGATGACATGGGGCTCGGCAAGACCATCACGGTCATCGCTCTCCACCTGCACCGGGCCCGTCCCGCACCCACCCTCGTGGTCTGCCCGGCCTCCCTCCTCGGCAACTGGCAGCGCGAGATCACCCGCTTCGCCCCCGGGGTCCCCGTGCACCGCTTCCACGGCGCGGGGCGCACGCTGGACGGCGTGGAGGGCGGCTTCGTCCTCACCACGTACGGCACGATGCGCTCCAGCGCCGACGAACTGGCCGCGTACACCTGGGACATGGTCGTCGCCGACGAGGCCCAGCACGTCAAGAACCCCTTCTCGTCCACCGCCAAGGCGCTCCGTACGATCCCGGCGCCCGCCAGGATCGCGCTGACCGGCACCCCGGTGGAGAACAACCTGTCCGAGCTGTGGGCCCTCCTCGACTGGACCACCCCCGGGCTGCTCGGGCCCCTCAAGGCCTTCCGGGCCCGGCACGCCCGCATCGTGGAGAACGCGGAGAACGCGAAGGCGGCCGACGTCAAGGACGCGGACAACGCGGAAGCGGTGGAGCGCCTGGCCCGGCTCGTCCGTCCCTTCCTGCTGCGCAGGAAGAAGTCCGACCCCGGCATCGTGCCCGAGCTGCCGCCCAAGACGGAGAGTGACCACCCCGTCCCGCTCACCCGCGAACAGGCTTCCCTGTACGAGGCGGTCGTGCGCGAGACGATGGCCGCCATCGAGGAAGCCGAGGGCATCGCGCGCCGCGGACTGGTCATGAAGCTGCTCACCGCCCTCAAGCAGATCTGCAACCACCCGGCGCAGTATCTCAAGGAGGACGCGGCCCGGCTGACCGGACGCTCCGGCAAACTCGCCCTGCTCGACGAGCTGTTGGACACGATCCTCGCCGAGGACGGCTCGGTCCTGATCTTCACCCAGTACGTGTCGATGGCCCGGTTGCTCTCCGCGCATCTCTCCTCGCGCGCGATCCCCTCGCAGTTCCTGCACGGCGGCACGCCGATCGCCGAGCGCGAGCGGATGGTGGACCGGTTCCAGTCGGGCGAGTCCCCGGTCTTCGTCCTCTCGCTCAAGGCCGCGGGCACCGGCCTCAACCTCACGCGGGCCGGTCATGTCGTCCACTTCGACCGGTGGTGGAATCCGGCCGTGGAGGAGCAGGCGACCGACCGCGCCTACCGCATCGGCCAGACCCAGCCGGTGCAGGTCCACCGGCTGATCGCGGAAGGCACCGTGGAGGACAGGATCGCCGAGATGCTCGCGTCCAAGCGCGCCCTGGCCGACGCCGTCCTCGGCTCCGGCGAGGCGGCGCTGACCGAGCTGACCGACCGTGAGCTGGCCGATCTCGTCTCCCTGCGGAGGCCGTCGTGAGCGCGCCGCGCGGTCCGCGCCAGGAGGAGCGCCGCAGGACCGAGGAGCGCCGCCGCACCTTCCCCGCGCTGGCGTCGCGCCCGCACGCCGAGGAGCGCGAGTTCGCGTCCACCTGGTGGGGCAACGCCTGGGTGGAGTCCATGGAGGACACCGCCCTCGACGCGGCCCGCCTCCAGCGCGGACGTGCCTACGCCGACCGCGGCCATGTCGCCGCCATCACCGTCACCCCCGGACGGGTCATGGCCTACGTCCAGGGCTCGCGCCCCCGTCCGTACCGTACGGAAATCCGCCTGCGGACGCTGGGCGACGACGACTGGGAGGATTTCCTCGACGCGGCGGCGGCCCGCCCCGACCACATCGCCGCGCTCCTCGACAAGGACATGCCGCACGCGCTCGCCGGCTCGGCAGACCTGCTTCCCGCCGCCGGGGACCTCACCCCCGACTGCTCCTGCCCGGACGACGGCTACCCCTGCAAGCACGCGGCGGCCCTCTGCTACCAGACGGCCAGGCTCCTGGACGAGGACCCGTTCGTGCTGCTCCTGATGCGCGGCCGCGGGGAGAACGAGGTCCTGGCCGACCTGACCCGGCGCAACGCCACCCGCTCCGCGGCCGAGCGGAGCGCGACCGCACCTCCCATACCCGTGGTCCCGGCCACCCAGGCCCTCGTCCCGCGTGCGCTTCCCGCCCTGCCACCGCCCTTCCGCGTCCCCGCGCAGCCGGGCCGCCCGCCGGCCTACCCGCACGCACCCGGCGCTCCCGACCCCCTCGCTCTCGACCTCCTGGCCGGCGAGGCGGTGGCCCGCGCCCATACGTTCCTGGCCACGGGCCTCGACCCGGTCGCGGACCTCACCCCCTGGCAGGACGCGGTGCGTCTGGCGGCCGCCCACCCCGGTTCCGGCCTGACCGCCTCCACCCGCGCCCTCTACCGGGACCTCGCGGCCGGCACCGACCGCTCGCCGACGGACCTGGCCCGCGCGGTGGCGGCCTGGCGGCAGGGCGGCCTCGCGGGTCTCGAAGCGCTGGAAACCCCCTGGGACCCGCCGGCGGGGCCTTTCGACCGGGCCCGTTCCGCCCTGATCGCGGCGGATTTCCCGCACTTCCGTCCCTGGCGCAACCACCTCTCCACCCCGGCGCTCCAACTCCGGTTCGGCCGCGACCACCTCTGGTACGGCTACGAGTCGGACCGCGACCGCGAGGACTGGTGGCCCAGGGGCACCCCGGACACCGACGCGGTCGGCGCCCTCACAGCCCTGCTCGGCCGCTGACCGAACCCTGTTGAACCGGGCCGGACGGCGGGGCCGAGGTCAGCACCGTCGTGAGCGTATTCACACGCTCACGACGGACCGGTTGGCCGGCAGCTCCATCTCGGCCCAGGCGATCTTCCCGCCGGGGGCGAAGCGCGTTCCCCACCGGTTGGACAGTTCCGAGACGAGGAAGATGCCCCGGCCACTCTCGTCGGCCGCGCGCGCGTGCCGCATGCGCGGAGCGCCGGGCCCGGCGTCCGCGACCTCGCACACCAGCGACTTGTCCCTGATCAGACGCAGTCTGATCGGGCTGGCGCCGTACCGCACGGCATTGGTGACCAGTTCGCTGACAATCAGTTCCACATTCGGCCCCAGAAACTCCAGACCCCACGCGGAGAGCTGGCCGACGGCCAGGGACCTGACACCGCTCACGGCCGCGGGCTCGGCGGGCAGATTCCAGGACGCCACCTGTTGCGGGCTGAGACTGTGGGTCCGGGCCAGCAGCAGCGCGACATCGTCCTCGGACGGCGTCTTCGCCACGATCGTGTCGACCACCTGGGCACAGAGATCTTCGAGAGGCTTCCCGGTCAGAGAGAGCGCGGCACCGAGCCGGTCCAGCCCGGTATCGATGTCGGCCTGCCGCGTCTCGATCAGACCGTCGGTGTAGAGGGCGATCACACTGCCCACCGGCAGCTCCAGCTCCACGGACTCGTACGTCATCAGCCCGAGACCGATCGGTGTCCCGGACGGCAGGTCGGGGAAGGTGACCCGGCCGCTCGGATCGACGATCGCGGGCGGCGGGTGCCCCGCGCGCGCGATGGTGCACTTGCGGGTGACCGGGTCGTAGACGGCGTACACGCAGGTGGCGCTCATGACCGGCATGGCGAACTCGTCGGAGCCCGCTCCCGCTTCCTCCTGTCCCATGCGGGTGACCAGGTCGTCGAGGTGGGCGAGCAGTTCGTCGGGCGCCAGGTCCATGTCGGCGAGGGTGTTCACGGCCGTACGCAGCCGGCCCATGGTCGCCGCCGCGTTGATCCCGTGCCCCACGACATCCCCGACCACCAGGGCGACCCGGGCCCCGGACAGCGGGATGACATCGAACCAGTCACCCCCGACACCGTCGTGCGTGTCCGTGGGCAGGTACCGTGACGCGACGTCCACGGCGCTCCCGCCGGACAGGCTGCGCGGCAGCAACTGGCGCTGGAGCGCGAGAGCGGCGGCCCGCTCGCGGGTGTAGCGGCGCGCGTTGTCCAGGCTCAGCGACGCGCGGGTGACCAGCTCCTGGGCGAGGAGCAGGTTGTCCCTGGTGAACGGCCTGTCCGTGGTCGTACGGACCAGCGTGGCGACGCCCAGCACCACACCGCGCGCCTTGAGCGGGATGACCATCATGGAGTGGATGCCGGTTTCCCGGACACTCATGGCCCGTTGCGGGTCGTCGTCGAACCAGGTGCCGGGAGAGGTGTCCAGCTCGGGTTCGAAGTGCGACTGGCCCGACGAGAAGGCACGGGCGAAGGGCGACGAGGGCGGGACGACCACCGGCTCGCCGCGGGCCCACGAGGACTCGGGCGCCCCCGCGTGGATGGACGCCACCCCGGCACGGCGGAACACCGGGACGCCGGCGGCCGTGGCGGTGAGCCGTTCCGGCGGGTCCTCACCGAGCTGGACCGACTCCTCAAGATCGACGGTGACGAAGTCCGCGAGGAGCGGCACGGTCACGTCCGCCAGCTCCTGCGCGGTGCTCATCACATCAAGCGTGCTGCCGATGCGCGTACCGGCCTCGTTGAGGACGGCGAGGCGTTCGCGTGCCCAGCTGTTGCTGATGTCCACAGCCACCGAGCACACGCCCAGCGGACTGCCGTCCGCTCCCTCCAGACGGAAGTAGGAGGCCGAGAACACCCGGTCCTCCTCGTCCTCGGGCGAGATCCAGCGGAACTCCCGGTCGATCACCGGCTCACCGGTCTCCAGCACGCGCGCCATGGCCGCCTCGACCGACTTGGTGTCCAGACCGGGTACCGATTCCGTCAGCCGGCGTCCCAGCCGCTGATGGCTGAGCGCGCCACTCCTCCGCTCGGCCGTGTTGTTCAGCCAGGTGCACCGCAGGGCGCGGTCCCAGACGGCCAGCCCGATCGGCGCGTGATCGAGCAGCGCGTCGAGCACCGATTCACTCAGGATCGGGCGCGCCAGCGCCTCGGACAGCGCTGCCGCCGACACCAGCCAGTCCGTCCGCCCGTCCGCGCCGGACATGGGAGAGGCCTGCAGCCCGACATGCACCCCGTGGCCGTCACGGTGCCGGACCTCCACCACGCCCGACCAGCCCTCCCGGGCCCGGACGTGATCCGCCCACGACGGGGTGGCCGCCGTCTCCCCATGAGAGGTCAGCAGGATCTCCGCGGAACGATTCACCACGTCGGCCGCCGTATATCCCATCAGCGCCTCGGCATCCGCCGACCAGCCGATCACCATCCCCTGGGAGTCGATCACCGCTACCGCTGTGCCCGTCAGGTGCGCGGCGGGCTGTGCGGCGGCCACGGCAGTGTCAGAACCCGTGAGAACCCGCATATCAATCCCATCGATATGTCCGATAACTTACATTTCATACCCCCCAAATGGGCGAGGAAACCGAAGCTCGGACCCTGGTGGGCGGCGTGCCGGCGACCCGGTGGCGGAGCGATCACGCGTAGTGACCCGCCGGTTCCGTGAGCGGCCGGTACGCTCGTCCCCGTAGGCGAATCGGCGGTGGAAGGGGGCCCGGTGGAAGCCGAGTTGATGGCACTGGCGGCAGCGGGTGCGACCACGCTCGTCCAGCAGATGGCGACGGACGGCTGGAATCGGGCACGGGACCGGATGGCCGCCTTCTTCGCCGCGCGGGGCTCGACCTCGCCCGAAGCTGTCGCGTCCGACCTGGACACGGCCCGGACCGAACTGGTCGCGGCCCGGCAGGAGAACGACGAGGAGACCGCCACCGACCTCCAGGCCGAATGGCGGGCCCGCCTCCGCCGCACACTGCGCACCGACCCGCAAGCGGCCGCCGAACTGCGCGCGCTCCTGGACGAACTGGCCCCGGAACGCCCCGCGCAACAGATCCGCGACGTCCACAACACCATCAACGGCGGTACGTACAACGCCCCGGTCGTCCTGGCGGGCATGATCCGCAAGGGCCCCGACGGCCGCCCCTGAACGCACTCGAAGCCCGTCGCGGCGGCTGGACCGGGTGCGACGGGCTCCGGGGGCGCGTGGTGGGGCTGAGTGGCGCGCCGGTGTGTCTGGTGTGTCAGGAGGTGCTGGGCATCAGGCCGTGGTGAGCGTCAGGCCGAAGCGGTTCAGGATCTCGTTGACCGGCTGGTGCCAGGTCTGGCCGCCGCTCGTGCAGTCGCCGAAGCCGCCGGAGGTGACGCCCTGGGCCTGGTCACCGCTGATGAACGAGCCGCCGGAGTCGCCGGGTTCGGCGCAGACGCTGGTGCCCGTCATCTCGTAGACGGCGCCCTCGGCGTAGTTCACGGTCTCGTTCGTCGCCAGAACGTTGCCGCAGTGCCAGCCCGAGGTGGAGCCGGAGCGGCAGATCGAGGCGCCGATGGGAGCCTCCGCCGAGCCGTGGACCAGCTGGTCCGGGATGGCGCCCCAGCCGAGAACGACCGGTTCCGTCCACCAGCCGTTGCCGACGCTCACCCAGGAGTAGTCGTCACCGGGGAAGGACTGGCCCTGGAAGTTGCCGATCTGGGAGCCGTCCCAGCCGGTGACCGCCGCGCCCGGCGAGGCGCAGTGGCCCGCGCTGACGAAGCCGCCGTTCACCGAGAAGCCGATCGAGCACCGGACGTTGCCGGTGTAGTACGGGTCGCCGCCCACAGTGCCCGCGGCGAAGGTCCGCGGGGCCTGCGCGGTCTCCTTGACCGTGACGGGACCGGTCTTGCGGGCGCTTTCGACGAACGCGCGGACCTTCGCGTCGTTCTTCCGGGCGGTGACGACGTTCACCACGACCTGGTTGGTCCTGGGATCGACGTGCCAGCTGCTGACGCCGGCCGGCGCGTCGAGCGCGTCGATCCGGTTCTTGGCCGCGTCGAGCTGCTTGGCGCTGTACGTCACCCGCTGGACGTCCGCGCCCGTCGCGCGCACGGCGTCGGCCTGCTGGTCACTGGTGACCGCGACGGTGAGCCTGGAGTCGGCCGGGTCGAACCAGGACCCGCCGTACGTCGAACCCGCTGCGCGCCGCGCCTTGCCCGCGATCGACGTCGCCGTCTTCTCGGCGGCCAGGCGTACCTCGGCCTGGCTCTTCGTCAGGCCGAGGTCGCGCTGCATCGCGGGCAGCAGGCCGTCGGAGACCTGAGGGGCGGCCGTGGGTGTGGGGGCGGCCGAGGCGGAGGCCGGGACGAAGCCGACGGTGACGCAGGTGCCGAGGAGGAGGGCCGACAGGCCGGTGCGTATGGCTGTGGAGCGTCTCAGTTTCAAGGGAGTTGACCCTTTCGTGGTGACGGCCGGTGGGGGTAGCAGCGGGATGAGAGCGCTCTCCTCCGCTGATGGCCGGAGATTAGCCGAGGAAGAAGGTCAGGTCCATGCCAATGACAGCGTTGTCCTATGTCTCAGGGGATTCACTCGTTCGTGAGGACCCGCACCGACGGACCGTGCGACCGGCTCGTGCCGAGGGAGCCGCGCCGACGGACCCGCGTGACGAACTCATGCCGACAAGCCCGCACTTGTGAATCCGCACCTGTGAATCCCCGCCCGTGAATCCGCGCCCAGGGCCCCGCGCTGGCGCCCGCGCTCACGGCGTCCGCGGTCCGAGCGCCTCCGCCCACCGCGTCAGTTCCGCGAAGTCCCCTTCGCGCAGCCCGCGGCGCGGGTGGATGCGCAGCAGGAGCGCCGGGGCGTCGTGGTGGGCCGCCACGTGGGCCCTGTCCAGGTCCGTGATCATGTCGTCGACCCACGCGAACGGGCGGCCCGCCGCCCACTCCAGCAGCGGGCGGGTCTTCCAGTACAGGCCGTCGGGGTCCTTCGCGAAGAGCTCCGGCCATTCGATCACCGGCAGGTCGGCGGGGAGACCGACCACCGGGGCGATCATGCTGTTGGCCTCATGCATCCAGGTCGTGGCCCAGGCGAGTTCGTACGGCAGGGCCAGCAGCCGCGCGCCGTGGCCGGGATGGAGACGTACGCGCAGGCCGCGACGGTGGCTGCGGGAGCCGGGGACCTGGTGGGAGAGCCAGCTTGCGGGGTGCAGGCGCCTGCTGGTGTAGCCGCGTGGCACGGGGAGGCGGGCGGCGTACGGGTTGAGCGGGCCGTCCACTTTACCGACCACAGGAGCCCTGATACCGGCTCTGAACTGCGACGATACATAGACTACATGTCCGTGACGCCGAGTTGGGGCCGATGATGTCGTCCGTCTGAGTGATCCGGGGCCCCATGTCTTTGGCCAAGGAAAACGAGGCTGCGCTTGATCGAGGAGTCGGGCAGCATGACGGTGTGGCTGATCTGCTGTGGGGAGACGTGAGCCGTTTCTTCGACCCGGATGTGATGGGGTCTCTGCCGGACCTGCGTGTCCCAGATGCCTCGGTGGAGGGCTGGCAGGCGGTCCTTGATCTTGTCGAGGCGAGAGGTTGGCATTGCCGGTACTCCGAAGGCGAGACTGTGCTGCCGGTCCCTCGGGCGGAGACCGTCCTGTCCCGCCCGGCGGACGCAGAATGTCCGAACCTGCGGGTCTGGCCGACTGCCGATGTTCTGGCGATCTTCCGTTTCCAGGACGACGGTGAGATCGACTTCGACGTCGACCTGCGGGAGTTGCAGGGCCAGGAGCGACTTGATGTGTTCTGCGACTTCTTGCGGGAGATCGGGCGGCGCTTGGGTAAACCGGTGCTCATGGACCCGGAGGGCGAACATGGTCATCCGGTGCTCGGCTTCGATATCGACGCCGACCGAGTCGTCCTCCTGGCCGAGCCGCCGGCCAGGTGATTGCGGTCGCCGGCCGCGATTCGTAGCAGCCTCCATTGCGGAGGATCAGTCAGTAGCGCCCGCTGAGCGGAGCGAGCGGCCGAGATCGCCGACGAGTAGACGAGGGTGGCGCCGCCACCACCACATGCCGATCGGGTCGAATCCGCTGATCCGGTGGAACTGTGACAACGAGATGCCGTCGTCGAAGACGGTGGCGGCCCGGAAACGGTCGTCGAGGGTCTTGACCTGCGGGGTCCATAGGACGATCACGCGCTCAGTGAGGATCGGCCACGCCTCGTGCAGCCAGTTCCGGCTGTAGAGGTCGTTGGTGTATTCGTCCACCAGGTCGCTGTAACCATCCTCGACCTTGCCCACGAGCCAGGCCCATTCGTCGACCATCTCTTGGACGGTGAATGCCTTGCGCCAGCCGCGTTGACGAAGGACCTCGCCTGCTGCCGACTCGTTGTGGGGCTCCATGCGCCGGATCCTGGCATACGACTCGGTCCGGTGACCAGGGGTTTCCCGTGGTCACCGGACCGAGTGGCACTCCTTGAGTTCTCAGCTGCCAGCGATCTGGGCTTCGAGGTCGGCGAGGCGCCGGTCCTGGAAGCGGAGGTTGGAGCGGGCAGCCTTGAGGCGCTCGTCGAGGGTGCGGTTGTCGGTGATGAGTTGGCGGACGCGCTGTTTGAGGGTGGTGTTCTCGGTGGTGATCCGCTGGATGGCCTCTTCGGTCCACTCGGCTTCCAAGTCCCGGATCCGGCCCAGGAGTTCACCGATGCGGGTGCGCTGTGTGAGGATCTCGGCCTGGGCGGTCTTGAGACCTTCCTCGGCGTTCAGGGCACGTTCGCGCCAGGTCGCCTCACGCTGGTCGTCCAGGTCGGCGAGCGACTGAGTCCGGCGGTCTCCGGCCTCGGCCATTGCGGTAGCGACCATGACCCGGGCCTCGGCGTTGTCATAGAGGAACGTGCGCGAGACATCCGCGCGACGGGCGACGGCGGCGATGCTGACCTGGGCCTTCTCGCGCCGGAATCGGGTGATGGCCTCGCGGACACGCTGGAGGGCGGTCTCGGTCTTGTGGCGGCGGGCCGCCAGGGCGGCGGCCGTGCGGGGTTCTGGAACGGCAGCGGTCTTCATGCGATGTCCTGCTCGGGGTCGTTGTCGGTTGTGCACGTATCGCTGTACTCGCTCTGCTCGTCGTCGTTGCCTGCGGCGGCGAGGTCGGCGGCGCGGAAGGACGTGGACCACACGCGGTGGAAGTAGTCCTGGGGTTTGCGCAGGTCCAGGGCGAGGGCGTCGTCGAGGAGCCCGAGGCCGGCCAGGGCCTTCTCCAGACCGTCGATGGCGCGGGCGGTCGGCTCGAAGTAGCTGTGGAGGTAGTCGGCGGTGGCGTCGTCCGGGGCGCCTTCGGCCAGTTGCCGCCACTGTTCCCGTTTGCGCCGCCAGTAGAGGAGGTCCGCGCCGGAGAGGACGAACTTGTCGCAGTTGTGGCAGTCGAGGTTCCAGGGACAGGCACCGCCGTCGACGACCGGCTGGAAGGTGCAGAAGCCACCCTCGGCCGGAGTGCTGCGGCGGGCGAGGTCGACGGCGATGGCGAGAGCCTGCTCCTTCGTGAGGGCCTTGGCTGAGTCCCCTGCGAGGAGCTCCCCAGGAGCGGCCGTGCCGGGGCCGGCGACCCAGACATGCTGGAGCACGTTATCCAGATCGGTGTTGGAGAGGTGGACGTAGTGCTCGGCCATCCGGTCCGAGACGTGTCCGAGGTAACGGCGGATGTGGGTGAGGGTGGCGCCTTTGCGTAGGAGGCTGGTGGCCAGTGTGTGGCGGGCCTGGTGGGGGACGCAATGGCCGATGTCCATAGCGTCGACCCAGGGACGGAAACGGCTGTAGAACCATGGTCTGCTCAGTGCGATCGTTCCGTCGGTGCTGCGGTAGTTGGTGGGGAACAGCGCGAGTCCATCGCGTTCCTTGCCCGTGGGGGTGTAGCCGTGTTCGTCGGCGAACCGGCTGAGAGTTTTGCGCCGCCGGTCCGCAATGAGGTCGAAGAGGGACTCGGGGATGCGGATGGCCGCGTCGTAGTTGCCGACCTTGGTCTGGTCGTGCCAGAGCATCGCGAGCCCGTTAAGCCGACCGATACAGTTCCAGCGGAGCTCGATGACCTCCCCCAACCGCCGTCCGGTGACCACGAGGGTCTCCCAGATGTCCCGGGCGCCCTCGTCATCCGGATCGTGGACGCGAGTGAACTCGGCGAGATTGTGTTCGTCGGCCAGCGCACGTGCCACCTCGTCGGCGAAGGGACGTCGCCGCTTCTGGACGGCGGTGCCGCCGCCGTTGGGCAACGCGATGACGAACTCTCTGGCCAAGCCGATGGCGTCGGTCACTCCATCGTCCATCGCCTTGCGGAGGATCTTGCGGGTGTGGTTGAAGACCACCGATCGTGTGCCGGTCGTGACGATGCTCGGCTTCCCGTCGACCCGGACCGCGGCCAGCGACGGGAGTGCATGGCGCTCGCGATGTCGCTGATCTGCGACGAAGCGGTCGGCGTGTTCCTTCGCCAGGACTGTGGGATTGTGGCCCCCTCCGGGGACGTCGGCCTCGATGAAAGTGCTCAACTCGGCCATCGCTCGACGAATATGGTCCAGCGTGTGGGCGCTGTTGGGGCAGCGCGGGGAGCGTAGGAGTTCGGCGAAGTAGTCCCACGTGATGTCCCGCAGCCATCGTTGAGAGATCGTGGTGAGGCTGATGTGCCCGAGCCGGTTCTCGTAGCTGATGCCGAAGTGCCTCGTTTCGAGGAATCCGGCCTCTTTGGCCTCCTCAGGTGTGAAGTAGACCAGGCGCAACTCGTGGAGGATCTCTTTCGCGATCCCGCTGGCGGTCTTGGTCAAGCAAGCAAGGTCCAGATCGACGATCGAGGTCGCATCCCGCTCGCGGCAGGCGTTCACCACCATGCGGAGCGCGGTGACATCCCAGCGGGCCGGACGCGACCGCTGTGTATGAGTGAACAACCCCCACTGGATTTCAGCTCGTGGTAGCGGCCTCAGCCCACGCAAGTTCAGCTGAGCGGGCACGGAGACCGCAATCTCCCTGTCGCACCACGCACGGAACTGGACGTGGTCGATGTAGCTGACAACGACTCGCCCCTCACGCCACGATCCGCCCGGAATGGACGCGCCGCCGGGAGAGCCTGCCCTCCGGTAGGCGTGAGCGTGTCGCTGGCACAGTCCCAGCGGCGACTCTGCCAGCAAAGGGCAGACCAGCACCGCGCAGGTCCCGAACCCCGGAGCAGGGCTTTGCTCGGCGGCCCACCCATCGAAGTCGGGTGTGGCGTCTTGTCCGACTCGCGACCGACTCCATTTCTGGAGGTGATATTTGCAGAGACGGTACTGGCCTGCCCGAGCGGGTCGTCCGGGGCAGATCAGACAGGCCAGATTCCCGTCATACTCGGTTGTCTGGCTCAATGGTTCAGCAGCGCTGAGAAACGCTGAACGGCTGACGCCTTCTTTCGCGGCCGTGAGCCACTCTTGGCGATGAGCGTGGCAGAAGTCGCCGAGGCCGGTGGCGCGCTGACAGTCGGTGACCCGGCAGAACCACCGATAGGTCTGGTGCCCTGGCGGGATCTGGACGATGTCGTCGCGGAACAGAGGATCGAAGGAGGGCGCACTCGTCAGAGCGGTCAGGATCTCCAGGCGATCCCTGCCGATTCGCGTCTGGTTCTGATGCGTGTTCAGCAAGGGCAGCAGAAACGCGTCCCGGCGCTTCATCGGCTCTCACCCCAGACCGTGCGCAGAGCAGCGTCGAAGACCGGATCGTGGATGTCGACGTGACCGTAGACCTCGTCGACCATCGTGGCCGAGGCCCAGCCGCCCGCGTCCCGGGCGATCAGGGTGTTACCGCCCGCAGCATCGAGAACCGCCGAGGTAAAGGTGTGCCGGAAGGCATGGGGTTTCACCAGCCCCAGACCTGCGCGTTTCCCGGCCCGGCCGAGCATCCGGCGGGCGCCGACCGGGGCCCACGGCTGGCCCGTATCGGCGCCGTGCAGCTGGACCAGGAGCATCCCGTGCCGGGCGCCGCGCGGGTACTCGGTGGTGATGTACTCGAAGTAGGAGTGCACCATCGCCGGGCTGACACGCTTGATCAGCCCGCCGGTGACCGTCCCGCGCTCGACCTGCCACGGGTGCTTGGTCTTGGCCTCTGCCCAGTTCGGGTTGCCGGGCCGGTGGCAGACATGCAGATGCGGGGTGCGGCACTCGCCGCAGGCAGCGTTCTCCCGCAGGTGCAGGTCGACCAGGTGCAGCCCGCACAGCTCGCCGATCCGCAGACCCCCGTCGGCGAGCCAGTCCACGACCAGCCGGTCCCGGGCGGCGTTCACCGTCTCCAGCAGCCTCTCCCGTGCCCCATCCGGCAACATCTTCGGGTGCCGACGGTGCGGCCCCTTCGGCGCCAGCGGGTTCGTGAGCAGTGGCGACTTCACGTGACCGAGGAACGACCGACGGCGGTCCACCCGCGACGGCAGCCGGGACCTGTCGAGTTTCCTGCCGAGCTCACCGTTGATGCCGAGGGAGGCTTGGTGCAGGTAGAAGCCCTTCAAGCAGGCCGCCGCGGTCGACAGCGCAGAATGGCCGTAAGGGCGCTTACCGACCCGGCACGGTTCTCCGAGCGGCATGCGGACCTCGGCACCGACGATCCCCATGTACCGTTCCAGGTCGCGAAGTTGGACCGTGTCGAAGGCCAGGCACTCTCGCTCCAGCCATCGCAGGTGGTCCACCAGGTAGTACGCGTAGGTCTTCTGTGTGCCCCAACCCTCGTGCTCACGCAGGAACCGATCTGCCTTCGCGTGCAGCGTGCCTTCGGGCCAGACGATCGTCCATGACCTCCGCCCGCCCTTCCTTTCGATCCGCTGGACCCTCAAGTCCCCCACCACGACGAGCCGTACCACTTGTACTCCGTACCGACTCCGGAACATGACTGACGTCCCGGTCCCGGTCGGTAAACGAGCCCATGACGTCCTGGTCACAGGCACAGACGGACATCACGGGCGGCACTACCCGCGGTCGGTAAAGTCCACGTCCAGGAGAAGCAGCGGGTGTTCCGCGCGGCGATCCGTCATGGAGGAAAGATGCCCACCGGCGTGGAAGACGAGGCCCAACTCCGTTGGTAAATTCGTTCGATCACGGAGATCCGGTCTTGTAACGTCCCTGACGTGGCGAAACTCAATCAGATCATCGCAGTGGAGAAAGGCGTCAAGTCCAAGACGCACCAGGACCTGACGGCCGCCCATCACGGTCTCCAGAAGCCGGCACTTCTCGCGGGCATCTCCCGCACCTACCAGGCGAAGGACGAGGAGGGTGAGCAACTGCCGCCCGAATCAACCCGCGTTCAGGTCAGGGCCGAGGACGTGCTGCGGGAGACGGCGAAGATCCTCACCCGGTTGTTCGACGTGACCGCCACGAAGGACTGGGCGAACTGCACCGCCCGCGCCGATGTCACCGTGGACGGGCAGGTGCTGGTGAGCGCCGTGCCTGTCGGGTATCTGCTCTTCCTGGAGAAGCAGTTGACGGACATCAACACCCTGGTGCGCAGGCTGCCGGTGCTCGACGCCGCCGAGTCCTGGAGCCAGGACCCGTCGACGGACGCCTGGAAGACGGAAGCGGTACGGACGCTCCGTACCAAGAAGGTGCCCCGCAACCACGTCAAGGCCGAGGCCACGGAGAAGCATCCGGCCCAGGTCGACGTCTACTACGAGGACGTTCCGGTCGGTTACTGGACCACGGTGAAGTTCAGCGGAGCCCTTACGGCGCGGCGTGTGAACGAACTGCTCGACCGGGTCGAGAAGCTTCAGCAGGCCGTGAAGTTCGCCCGCGAGGAGGCCAACGGCGCCGAGGTCACCGATCAGCGGGTCGGCGACGCCGTGTTCGGCTACCTGTTCGGGTAGCCTCCAGGAATCCCCGGCGGCCTCTGAGCTGTCCGGGGTGCGCGAGGAGCGCAAGCTGAAACTGAAGTTCGTCGTGATGTCGCGGTCAGCTGACCGCGGTCAATCTCAGACTATTGCTCCAGCCTCAGCATTCGCCGCCGATCGCCGGATCGACCGGGCCCAGGCCCCGGTACGCCGAAATGCCGGTTCAACTCCGGCCCGCGCAGCTCGATGCGTGGTGGTCCAAAGGCAGGACGCGGCGACATCACGACTGACCTGGGTCCTCAAGCGGACCGGCGTGCTTGATGGGCGGCATCACAGTGGCCCGGAGGCCGGCTATGCCTCCGGGCCCGCTCCCGCTCCGACTCCCGCACCACGGGCCCGCTCACCTCACGAGCGTCCGCGTTTCGCATGCGCCCTCACTGGCGATAGCCGCTCAGGAAGCGGCCGATACGGCTGATCGCCGCGTCCAGATCGTCCGCGTACGGCAGCGTCAGGATCCGGAAGTGGTCAGGACGCGGCCAGTTGAAGCCCGTCCCCTGCACCACCTGGATCTTCTCCCGCAGCAGCAGATCGAGTACGAACTTCTCGTCGTCGTGGATGCGGTGGACCTTCGGGTCGAGCCGGGGGAAGGCGTACAGCGCGCCCTTCGGCTTGACGCAGGAGACCCCCGGGATCTCGTTCAGCTTCTCCCAGGCGCGGTCGCGCTGTTCGTGCAACCTGCCGCCGGGGGAGGTGAGTTCACGGATGGACTGACGGCCGCCGAGTGCCGCCTGAATGGCGTACTGGGCCGGGGCGTTGGGGCACAGCCGCATCGAGGCCAGCATCGTCAGCCCCTCGAGATAGTTGCGCGCGTGCTGCTTGGGGCCGGTGACGACGAGCCAGCCCGAGCGGAAACCCGCCACCCGGTACGTCTTCGAGAGCCCGCAGAAGGTGAGTACCACCAAGTCGGGCGCGAGGGCGGCGGCGCAGTGGTGGACCGCGTCGTCGTAGATGATCTGGTCGTAGATCTCGTCCGCGAACACCATCAGCTGATGACGGCGGGCGAGGTCGAGGATGCCCTCGATGATCTCGCGCGGATAGACCGCCCCCGTAGGGTTGTTGGGGTTGATGATCACAACGGCCTTGGTCCGGTCGGTGATCTTCGACGCCATGTCGGCCAGGTCCGGGTACCAGTCGGCGGACTCGTCGCAGAGATAGTGCACGGGACGGCCGCCCGCCAGGGTCGTGGTGGCGGTCCAGAGCGGGAAGTCCGGTGCGGGGATGAGGACTTCGTCGCCGTCCTCCAGCAGGGCCTGCACCGCCATGGAGACGAGTTCGGACACACCGTTGCCCAGGAAGACGTCGTCGACGGTGACTTCGGTCAGGCCGAGGTTCTGGTAGCGCTGGGCGACGGCGCGCCGGGCGGAGAGCACACCGCGCGAGTCCGTGTAGCCGGACGCCTGCGGCAGCATCCGGATCATGTCCTGGACGATCTCCTCCGGCGCCTCGAAGCCGAAGGCCGCCGGGTTGCCGGTGTTGAGGCGCAGCACGCTGTGGCCCGCCTCCTCCAGCGCGTCCGCCTGTGCGATCACCGTGCCGCGGATCTCGTAACAGACCTCGCTGAGCTTGCTCGACTGCCGGAATTCCATGCGGTGGCCTCCCAGACCTTGGTGCGGTACTTGGTTTTACCAAGTGTGAGCTTGGAAAGTCCAACAAGGTGTCTAGACTGCGTCGCATGCCACGCCGCCGAAGCTACGACCAGTACTGCGCCGCCGCCCGCGCCCTCGACGCCGTGGGCGACCGCTGGACGCTGCTGATCGTCCGTGAACTGCTGGCGGGACCCCGCCGTTACACCGACCTCCACGCCGATCTGCCGGGCGTCAGCACGGACGTACTCGCCTCCCGCCTCAGGGACATGGAGCGCGACGAGCTGGCCACGCGCCGCAAACTGCCCCCGCCCGCCGCGGCGTTCGTGTACGAACTCACCGAGCGCGGTCGTGGGTTGCTGCCCGTCCTGACGGCCCTGGCGGCCTGGGGTGCCCCCGCGCTCGATGAACGCCGGCCCACCGACGCCGTACGGGCGCACTGGTTCGCCCTACCGCTGCTCCCGGTGCTCGACGGGCTCGTAAAGGCTTCCGAAAAAGGGGAGTTGGAGGAGTGTGTGGTGGAAGTACGCCTCGATGAGGGGGTGTTCCACGTACGGCTCGGACCGGACGAGCCGGTGTACGGCGACGGCCCCGCCGACGCCCCCGATACCCGCCTCGTCCTCGACGCCGACACCTGCCGCGCGGTGAGCGGCGGCGCGCTGGCGGTCGGCGACGGGGTGCGGGAGGGGCGTATCGAGGTGTCGGGCGAAGGGGCGCTCGCCAGGGCGCTGCGGGGAGAGTGAGCGGGCGGAGGGAAAGGGGCCCGGAGAGGTGGGCCTGCGGAAACCGGAAAGCGGCTGCGGAAAGGACCCCGCCCCGCGTCAGCGCCCCGCGCCGGCCCGTTCCCGGCGGTGGACCATGATGGACGGGTGCACCTCGAAGCGATCACCTGGGAGCGGCTGACCGACACCCTCGCCGACCGGGTCCTGAAGACCGGACCCGCGGACGGCAGCCCCTGGCTGCGCGTCGGCTTCGACGGCGCTCCGGCCGCGCGTCCCGGGGAGCGGGCCGCCGCGCTCGCCGAAGCGCTGCGGCTGCGCGGCCGCTCGGTGCTCGTGGTCGGGACCGGTGGGTTCCTGCGGCCGGCCTCGCTGCGGTACGAGTACGGCCGCGAGGACCCCGACACGTACTACAGCGGCTGGTACGACACCGGCGCACTCTGGCGCGAGGTGTTCGGCCCGCTGGATCCCGGCGGTACCGGCCGCGTGCTGCCCGACCTCTGGGACCCCGCAAGCGACCGCGCGACCCGCAGTCCGCACACCGAACTGCCGCCCGGCGGTGTGCTGGTGCTGCACGGTCCTTTCCTGCTGGGGCACTGGTTCCCGTTCGACCTGACGGTGCATCTGCGCCTGTCGCCCGGCGCGCTCCGCCGCCGTACGGAGGAGTCCGAGCGCTGGACGCTTCCGGCCTTCGAGCGGTACGAGAGTGAGGTCGGCCCGGCGGAGGCGGCCGACACCGTCGTACGGACCGATCACCCGGGCCACCCCGCCTGGGGCGGACTGCGCTGAGCCCGGGGCGGGAGCACGTACGGCCACCCGTCCTGCCGGCTCACACGGTTCAGTACGCCCCGCCCTCCGGCGCCCCGGCGTCCGGTCTGCCGCCCGGCAGCATCACCGAGCGCGCCCCGGCACGGCACCCCTCGGCCGCGGCGGCGGCCGGATCGGCCCCCGCCAGCCGGGCCGCGAGGAACGCGCCGGTGAACGCGTCGCCCGCCCCCGTCGAGTCCACGGCCCGCGCCGGGACCGGCGGGATCCTGGCCGTCACGGCGCCCGCCTCCGCGACCACCGCGCCGGCGCCGCCGAGGGTCACGACGGCCACCGGCACCCGGCGGCTCAGTTCGGCGGCCGCGCGGAGGGGGTCACGGAGACCGGTCAGGAGACAGGCCTCGTCCGCGTTGGGCAGCAGTGTGTCCGGGCCTTCGGCCGACGCGAGGAAACGTTCCGGGCCGAACTGCTCGAGAAACCCGGCCGAGGCCGGATCCACACTCACCGCGATCCCGTGTTCCCGCGCGGACGCCATGACGGCGAGGGCCAGCCGGCGGCTCGTGTCGGCGAAGAACAGATAGCCGGAGAGATGCAGCCGGCCCACCCCGTCCAGCAGGGACGGCGACCAGTCGGCGGGGGAGAGCCGCAGAGCCGCGCCGTTGTCGGTGAGGAAGGTGCGCTCGGCGTCCGCGTCGACCAGGGAGATCACGGTCGCGGTCGGCGCCCGCGCGTCGATGACGAGACGCGCCCGTACGCCTGCCCGTCGCAGCTGCTCCGCGTGCCAGTCGTGGGACTCCGCGCCCACACGAGCCAGCAACCGTACGTCCGCACAGCCCGAACGCGCCGCCCAGCAGGCCGCGTTGGCTCCGGCGCCACCGGGCAGCGTACGGATCTCGGCGGCCGTGTCCGTACCGTGCGCGAGGGGCGGACGGTACCGGGCGACGACATCCGTCACCACGTCCCCGACGATCAGCAGCGCCCCGCCGCCCGCCGTTCTCGCCGCTTCCGTTCCTTCCGCCGAACCACCTTCCGCCGAACCACCTTTCGCGGTCCCGTCGGCCGTCAACGTGCCGCCGCGGTCCGGGCTGCCGCGATCCGCGCCGCCAGGTGTACGTTCCCGCGCACGGCCGCGAGGTTGGCCTCCAGCGACGCGCCCGCGGTGTGCCGCTGGAGGTGGTCCAGCAGGAACGGTGTGACGGCCTGGCCGCCGACGCCCTGCCTCCGGCACTCGGCGAGCGCCTCCGCGAGCACGCGGTCGTGCAACTCGGGGTCCAACTGCTCCGCCTCCGGTACGGGATTGGCGATGATCAGCGCCGCGTCCGGACCGCCGAGCGCGTCCTGCGCGGTCAGTACGGCCGCCACCTCCACCGGGGTGCCGACCGTCCAGTCGACCCGCTCGCCGGACGAGGCCAGGTAGAACCCGGGGAAGTACCGCGTCCCGTAGCCGAGCACGCCCACCCCCAGCGTTTCCAGCCGCTGGAGCGTCGCGGGCACATCGAGGATCGACTTCACGCCCGCGCAGACCACCGCGATCCGGGTCCGCGCGAGCAGGCGCAGGTCCGCGGACTCGTCCTGAGTCTCGGTCCATTCACGGTGGACACCACCGAGGCCGCCCGTCGCGAACACCCGGATCCCGGCCCGCGCGGCCAGGAACGCCGTGGCGGAGACGGTCGTCGCCCCGCTCGCCCCCGTCGCGAGCGCGGGCGCCAGATCGCGGTGGCCCAGCTTCCTCATGGAGGTGTCCGCGGCGATCCGCTCCAACTGGTCCTTGGCCAGCCCCACATGGGCCTCGCCGTCCAGCACGGCGACCGTGGCGGGCACGGCGCCGCCCTCACGCACCAGCGTTTCCAGCTCCTCGGCGACCGCGAGGTTGCGGGGCCGCGGCAGTCCGTGCGCGATGATCGTCGACTCCAGGGCGACCACGGGCCGGCCCTCGGCGAGCGCTTCTCGTACCTCGGGGGACAACAGGGGGGTGCTCGGCGGGGTGTACGGGGTGTCAGACATGTCACATCCCTGGCGCGCCGGAACCGCGCCCAAACGTCAGCCCGCCCGGCCTGCGAGAACGCGGGCCCGGCGGACTGCCGTGCGGGGAGGTGCGATGCGTACGGTCGCCTCAGGCGGCCATCGCCCCGTCCAGCGCCCCGTTCGGATTGAGGACGTACTTGCGGCTGGCGCCGTGGTCGAACTCCGCGTAGCCGCGCGGCGCGTCGTCCAGCGAGATCACCGTCGCGTTGACCGCCTTCGCGATGTGGACGCGGTCGTGCAGGATCGCCATCGACAGGGCCCGGTGGTACTTCATCACCGGACACTGACCCGTGCTGAGCTGGTGGCTCTTCGCCCAGCCGAGGCCCAGCCGCATCTTCAGCGTGCCGGTCTTGGCGTCCTGGTCGATGCCGCGCGGGTCCTCCGTGACGTACAGACCGGGAATACCGAGCGCGCCACCCGCCCTGACCACGCCCATCAGGGAGTTGAGCACGGTGGCCGGAGCCTCCTCGGAGTCCCGGCCGTGGGCGCGGGCCTCGAAGCCGACCGCGTCGACCGCCGAGTCCACCTCGGGTTCGCCCAGGATTTCGGCCACCTGGTCCTCGACCGAGCCCTGGGTGAGGTCGACGGTCTCGCAGCCGAAGCTGCGGGCCTGGGCCAGCCGCTCGCCGTTGAGGTCGCCGACGATGACTACCGCCGCGCCGAGCAGCTGCGCCGAGGCGGCTGCCGCCAGGCCGACGGGTCCGGCTCCGGCGACGTACACCGTGGAGCCGACGCCCGCCCCCGAGGTCACCGCGCCGTGAAAACCGGTCGGGAAGATGTCCGAGAGCATCGTCAGGTCGAGCAGCTTCTCGCGGGCCGCGGCCCGGTCGGGGAAGGCGAGCAGATTGAAGTCCGCATACGGCACCATGACGTACTCCGACTGGCCCCCGACCCAGCCGCCCATGTCGACGTAGCCGTAAGCGGCCCCGGGCCTGGCCGGGTTGACGTTCAGACAGATGCCTGTCTGGCGCTCCTTGCAGTTGCGGCAGCGACCGCAGGCGATGTTGAAGGGTACCGAGACGATGTCTCCGACATCGATGAACTCGACGTCGGGGCCGCGCTCGACTACCTCTCCGGTGATTTCGTGCCCGAGGACGAGGCCCTCGGGGGCGGTGGTGCGGCCGCGGACCATGTGCTGGTCACTGCCGCAGATGTTGGTCGCGAGGACCTTGAGGATGACACCGTGCCGGCACTTGCGCCCGATGTTCTCCTTGGCCACACCCGGCCCGTCGTGAAGTTCCAGCGTCGGGTAGTCGGTGGACCTGACCTCCACCTCACCCGGCCTGATGTACGCGACCGCCTTGTTGCCTCCGCTCATGGCTGAATCAACATCCCTTCGGCTCAACTTCTCCGGCTGATGGTCCGGCCCCGCGCCTGGTGGGTCCGTTACCGCTCGGACGGTCGGCCTGAAGTCCCGTACGGATACGGGGAAGTCACCGGCTCTGTGAACGCGGGGCCCGTAGCCCGGCGCACCTCGTTCGGCGGGCTGTGCGGGGTCGAGCCCGTAATTTCAGCCTAAGCCCGCCATCCAAAGGGGACAAGTGACGCGAAACGCACAGCCTGGCTCGTTCAGAACAGCGGTGCGGGGAGCACGCCCTCCAGCGCCAGCAGGTGCCGCTTCGTCTCCAGGCCGCCGCTGAAACCGCCGAGCCCGCCGCCGCTCTCCACCACCCGGTGACACGCCACCACGACCGGCAGCGGATTGGAGCCCATCGCCGCGCCCACGGCCTGGGCCGCGCCGGGCTGCCCGATCCGCCGCGCCAGATCGCCGTAGCCGACGACCGAGCCGTACGGAACGCTCGCCGCCAGCTCCCGCAGCACCTGCCGGTTGAACCCCGTGGCCCCGGAAGGTTCCGAAGGTCCCGGGGATCCCGAGGACAGCGACCAGTCGAGGGCCAGCTCGAACTCCCGCAGCTCACCCGCGAAATAAGCCGACAGCTGACGTATGGGCTCGGCCAGGCGGCCCGTGGAGGATTCGACCAGCTCCGCGCCGAGCCGGTCCGTGAGCTGCCGGAGCGCTTTCTCCCGCGCCGGCCCCCGGGCATGGAAGGCGACGTTCACCAGCCCCTGGACGGTCGCGGCCAGCAGGACCGGCCCGACGGGGCTCGCGACGACCGCCCACTCCACGGTCGCCCGCTCGTCCGCGCCGGAGTCCGGCCGGTCCTGCGCCTGCCTGTCACTGTTCATGCGGACCACGGTACGGGCGGCCACTGACAACGGGCCGGCCCGCTGACAGCAGAGCCCGGCCCTGTGCGACCAGCTCCGGGCGACCGTACCGGCCCGTACGACCGGCTCGTACGGGCGCCCGTCTCAGGTGGCCGGGCTCACCTCGTCCGCGCCCACCGTGTCCCGCACCACATCAGGGGTGTTCGTGATGATCCCGTCCACACCGAGATCGCGGACGCGTGCCGCTTCCGCCGCGCCGTCGACCGTCCAGGTGCTGACCTGGAGCGGTTTTCCGTGCGGGCCCTCCAGCCGGTGCACCGCTGCCACGAAGTCGGCGGTGAGCGTGGTGACGTCCGGGTTGATCTGGTCGGCGAACGCCGCGCAGGACGGCAGGTCGGCCACCGCGGGCGTACCGAGGAAGCCGGTGGTGACATCGGGCCGCTGCTCGTGCACGGCCCGGACACTGTCGGCGCCGAAGCTCTGCACGACCAGCTTCCGCTCGACGTGTACGGGATCGAGCCAGCCCTCGGAGCCGAGCACCCGCAGGATGTCGCGTTCGATGCCCGGGTACAGCTCGGGGCCCTTGATCTCCAGGAGCAGCTTCTGCCCGTTGGCCTCCATGGCCTCCAGGTACTGCTTCAGGGTCGGTACGCGCTCACCGGCCCATCGCGCGTCGTACCAGCTGCCCGCGTCCAGACGGGCGATCTCCGCCGCGGTGAAGTCCTTCACGTGCCAGGGCGCCCGGTCCGGGAAGACCCGTTCCACGTCGGTGGTCCGCCGCAGACTGTCGTCGTGGATCACGACCAGCTCACCGTCCCTGGTGCGCTGGACGTCGTTCTCCACCCATTCGATCCCCATGCGGGCTGCCAGGTTGACGGCGGCGAGGGTGTTCTCGGGCGCGTACGCGGAGGCGCCGCGATGCGCGATCACGAGGGGGCTGCTCTGCCTGGCGGGCGCGTAGCCGGCGGCCGGGGCCGTGCCGGGCAGCAGCAGCGCGGTGGCACCCAGGAGGGCGGCGGCCGTCGCCACGGAGGGGCGTGCGTGCACGTGGACTCCTCGTGTCGTGAGATCCGGTCGGCCGAGGGTGGCAGCCGCCGGCCAACGGCGGGCGGGCGCCGGCTGACCGGAACATGAATGCCGGCTTCCCGGAGCGGTACGGCTCTCGCGTGGACTGATGGGACCTGGTGTTCCTATGTCGACAAACGACCAGGCAAAATGTTTGCCTAACGGGCCGACCGTCCTACCCTCGCCCCGAACCAGCGCTTCCGCACACGGACCAGACCACGGGGTGAAGGACACATCGCTATGCAGGGCACCGTCGACGGATTCAGTTACGGCCTCGTCACACCCGTGGCGGCCTTTCTCATGGCGTGCCTGGGTACCGCCCTGGGACTGCGCTGTACGGCGCGGTCCCTGAGACAGCCGCACTCCTGGAAGCCCGGCGGACTCGCGCTCGGCGCCGCGTCGATCGGTTCCGGTGTCTGGACGATGCACTTCGTCGCGATGATGGGGTTCGCCGTCGCCGAGGTGCCTGTCGGTTACGACAGGCTGACGATGGCGGCCGGTCTCGTCCTGGGGATCGTCATGACCGGGATCGGGATCTTCATCGTGGGCTATCGCGGCACCAGCCCGATGGCCCTGGTCACCGGCGGTACGGTCACCGGGCTCGCCATCGCGACCATGCACTACGTCGGGATGGCGGGCATCCGGATGGACGGGCACATCGAGTACGACACCGCCATGGTCGCGCTCTCCGTCCTGATCGCCGTCGCCGCGGCCACCTGCGCGCTGTGGACGGTGGTCTCGCACCGGGGATTCCTGGCGAGTCTGGCCGCCAGTCTGGTGATGGCGCTCGCGGCGACCGGCATGCACTACACGTCGATGGCCGCCGTCTACGTCCATGTGGAACCGTCCGGCGGGGCCGCCTCCGGCGGCGAACCGGCCACCGCGCTCCTCCTCCCGATGCTGATCGGTCCCGCGTTCTTCCTGCTGCTGGCGGGCATCATGATGCTGTTCGATCCGCTGATGGCCGGAGGCGGCCGTCAGGATGACGAGCCGCCCGTGACGGCGCGGGACGCGAGGGCGGGAGTGCCCGCGCAGCGGACCCGGCCGCGCGCCTGCCCTCGGCGCCGGGAGGGAGCCGGACGGGCGGGGGCCGGACGGGCGGGGGTCGGAGCGGGGGGCCCGGGATCCTCCGGCTTCCGCGACCGGTGACCTGGCGTACCCGCGCCCGGCGAAGGGAAGTACGCCGCTTTGGCAGCCCGGCTGTCAGTGCGGGGTCGTACGGTTGAACCATGCGGCCCGTTTCCCACATCGAACGTACGGTGGCGCCCTTCGAGGTCGTCAGTCCCTACCAGCCGAGCGGCGACCAGCCGACGGCCATCGCCGACCTGGAGCGGCGTGTCCGCGCGGGCGAGAAGGACGTCGTCCTGCTCGGCGCGACCGGTACAGGCAAGTCGGCGACGACCGCCTGGATGATCGAGAAGCTTCAGCGCCCCACCCTGGTGATGGCGCCGAACAAGACACTGGCCGCCCAGCTGGCCAACGAGTTCCGCGAGCTGCTGCCGAACAACGCCGTCGAGTACTTCGTCTCGTACTACGACTACTACCAGCCGGAGGCGTACGTACCCCAGTCGGACACGTACATCGAGAAGGACTCCTCCATCAACGAGGAGGTCGAGCGGCTGCGCCACTCCGCGACGAATTCGCTGCTCACCCGCCGTGATGTGGTCGTGGTCGCTTCCGTCTCCTGCATCTACGGCCTCGGTACGCCGCAGGAGTACGTGGACCGGATGGTGCCGCTGAAGGTCGGCGATGAGCTGGACCGCGATCAACTGCTGCGCCGTTTCGTGGACATCCAGTACACGCGCAACGACCTGGCGTTCACCCGGGGCACCTTCCGGGTCCGCGGCGACACCATCGAGATCTTCCCGGTCTACGAGGAACTGGCCGTCCGTATCGAGATGTTCGGCGACGAGATCGAGGCGCTGACCACGCTCCACCCGCTCACCGGCGAGGTCATCAGCGAGGACCAGGAGCTGTACATCTTCCCGGCCAGCCATTACGTGGCAGGACCGGAGCGCATGGAGCGCGCGGTCAACGACATCGAGCGTGAGCTGGAGACCCGGCTCGCCGAGCTGGACAAGCAGGGCAAGCTGCTGGAGTCCCAGCGGCTGCGGATGCGTACGACGTACGACATCGAGATGATGCGTCAGATCGGCTCCTGCTCCGGTATCGAGAACTACTCGATGCACTTCGACGGCCGCGAGAGCGGATCGGCGCCCAACACCCTCCTCGACTACTTCCCCGAGGACTTCTTACTGGTCATCGACGAGTCGCATGTCACGGTGCCGCAGATCGGCGCGATGTACGAGGGCGACGCGTCCCGCAAGCGGACCCTGGTCGACCACGGCTTCCGGCTGCCGTCCGCCCTGGACAACCGGCCGCTGAAGTGGGAGGAGTTCCAGAAGCGGATCGGGCAGACGGTCTACCTCTCGGCCACGCCCGGGAAGTACGAGCTGTCCCGCGGTGACGGATTCGTGGAGCAGATCATCCGCCCCACCGGCCTCATCGACCCCGAGGTCGTCGTCAAGCCCACGGAGGGCCAGATCGACGACCTGGTGCACGAGATCCGCGAGCGGGTCGAGAAGGACGAACGGGTCCTGGTCACCACTCTCACGAAGAAGATGTCGGAGGACCTGACCGACTACTTCCTGGAGCTGGGCATCCAGGTGCGCTACCTGCACAGCGATGTCGACACCCTGCGCCGTATCGAGCTGCTGCGCGAGCTGCGCGCCGGCGAGTACGACGTCCTCGTCGGCATCAACCTGCTCCGCGAGGGCCTCGACCTCCCCGAGGTCTCCCTCGTGGCGATCCTCGACGCGGACAAGCAGGGCTTCCTGCGCTCGGGCACGTCACTGATCCAGACC
Source organism: Streptomyces sp. NPDC088725 (assembly GCF_044751305.1). Lineage (NCBI taxonomy): Bacteria > Bacillati > Actinomycetota > Actinomycetes > Kitasatosporales > Streptomycetaceae > Streptomyces > Streptomyces sp. NPDC088725. Next base: position 139,914 of record NZ_JBIVLO010000002.1, on the reverse strand, counting down.
ATCGGCCGTGCGGCCCGTAACGTCTCGGGCCAGGTTCATATGTACGCGGACAAGGTCACCCCGGCCATGGCGCAGGCCATTGACGAGACGAACCGGCGCCGGGAGAAGCAGATCGCGTACAACGCGGAGCGCGGGCTCGACCCGCAGCCGCTCCGCAAGAAGATCAACGACATCGTGGCGACCATCGCGCGCGAGGAGGTCGACACGGAGGCGCTGCTCGGCACGGGCTACCGGCAGGCGAAGGACGGCAAGCCGGCCAAGACCCCGGTGCCCGCGCTCGCGGGGAAGGGCACGAACGGAGGCAAGGCCGCGAAGGGCGGCAAGGCCGCCGTGCAGGGCGCGGTGGTCACCGACCGTCCCGCGTCCGAACTGGCCGGGATCATCCAGGAGATGACGGACCGGATGCGTGCGGCGGCCGCGGACCTGCAATTCGAGGTCGCGGCCCGGCTGCGGGACGAAGTGGGCGAACTGAAGAAGGAGTTGCGGCAGATGCGGGAGGCGGGGCTCGCCTGAATCCGGCCCACGCCGCCTGAATCCGGCCCGCGCCGCCGGGGTTCGGTTCGCGCCGGCTGTGTTGCAACACCGACACAAAGGCGGACGCGTCCTGCTGCGGCCCGCGCGCCACTGCGTAGGGTGCACCGCAACCGCATACGGACGGTCGCGGGGAAACCCATTCGAAAGGGGACAGCGCGTGGTGGACGTATCCAAGGGCGGTACGCCCGGGGGTCCTGGTGTCAATCTGTCCAAGGGGCAGGCCATCAGCCTGGAGAAGCGGGGCGGCGGCACCCTGACCGCGGTGCGTATGGGGCTCGGCTGGCAGGCCGCGCGGCGCAGGGGGCTGTTCGGCTCCCGCACCCGGGAGATCGACCTGGACGCCTCCGCGGTGCTCTTCGCCGACAAGCAGCCGGTCGACGTGGTCTTCTTCCGTCATCTCGTCAGTGACGACGGCTCCGTACGGCACACCGGTGACAATGTCGTCGGCGGCGCGGGCCAGGGCGGCGACGACGAGGCGATCCTCGTGGACCTGGAGCGGGTGCCGGCCCGCGTCGACCAGATCGTCTTCACGGTGAACTCCTTCACCGGACAGACCTTCCAGGAAGTGCAGAACGCGTTCTGCCGCATCGTCGACGAGACCAACGGCCAGGAGCTGGCCAGGTACACGCTCGACGGTGGCGGCCAGTACACCGCGCAGATCATGGCGAAGGTGCACCGCTCCGGTTCCGGCTGGCAGATGACGGCCCTCGGCAACCCGTCCAACGGCCGCACGTTCCAGGACCTGATGCCGTCGATCCTGCCGCATCTGTAGTTCCGCGGTTCTTCCGCACATGACGCGGCGCCCGGCGGCCACCCCGCCGGGCGCCGCGTCATGTGCGGTCCAGGGCCCGACCGGGTGGGTCTCTCTACCGCGTCCGATGTGGCTGACCTGCTTATTTGGCATTTATTTACCAGTCTCTTTACCTTTCCTTGGTGTTTGCTGTACTCTTCTTGCAGCGGAGGGGAGTACTCCCACTACGCGACGTACCCGTCAATACGGACCGCCATCGGTCCCGGGGCGTCGGCCCGGCGGCATGGGTTCGCCGGGTGGAAGAGACCTCCGGCAGCGACAGCGCTGATCTGTAGCGGTACGAAGCCGGAGGCATTGTGGACGTTTCATGGACTCTGTGGGCGCTGACCATTCTTGGTCTGTCAGCCCTGATCGCGGTCGACTTCTTCATCGGGCGCAAGCCCCATGACGTCTCGATGAAGGAAGCCGGGACCTGGACGGTCGTCTGGGTGGCGCTCGCCGCGCTGTTCGGCCTCGGCCTGCTGGTCTTCGGCGACAGCAAGGCCTCCGGGGAGTTCTTCGCGGGCTTCATCACCGAGAAGTCGCTGAGTGTCGACAACCTCTTCGTCTTCGTACTGATCATGGCGAAGTTCGCGGTGCCGTCCCAGCTCCAACAGCGCGTCCTGCTGGTGGGCGTGGTGATCGCGCTCGTCCTGCGTACGATCTTCATCGCCGCCGGCGCGGCGATCATCGCCAGCTTCTCGTGGGTCTTCTTCATCTTCGGCGCGTTCCTGATCTACACCGCCTGGAAACTCATCCAGGAGGCGCGCTCGGACGACGAGGAAGAGGAGTTCGAGGAGAACCGCCTCCTCAAGTCCGTCGAGCGCCGCTTCGGTGTGGCCGACAGGTACCACGGCACGAAGCTGTTCATCCAGAAGAACGGCAAGCGGGTGCTGACCCCGCTGATGGTGGTCATGCTCGCCATCGGCACCACCGACGTGCTGTTCGCGCTGGACTCGATCCCGGCGATCTTCGGTCTGACCCAGGACCCGTACATCGTCTTCACCGCCAACGCTTTCGCCCTGATGGGACTGCGGCAGCTGTACTTCCTCATCGGAGGGCTGCTCAAGAAGCTGGTGCACCTCAGCTACGGGCTGTCGGTCATCCTCGGCTTCATCGGGGTGAAGCTGGTGCTGCACGCGCTGCACGAGCAGGGGGTGGGCGTCCCGGTGATCTCCATCCCGCTATCGCTCGCCGTCATCTCCGGTGTCCTGATCATCACGACGATCACCAGCCTGATCGCCACCAGGAAGCAGACGGAGCGCGACAAGGCGGTCGAGGCGGACGGCCGGACACACGACGAGGCGGACGGCCGGAAGCACGACGACAAGAAGCACATAGAGGCCTGACCCCGCAGCGGGTCTCCCGGGTCCCGGCGCCAGGACCCGGCCCTGTTCCCCCCCGCCCCGTTCCCGGGCCGCCCGGCTCATCCCCACCGGGTCCGGGGCGGGGGCTCTGCCGGACTACCAGCCGCGCCGGCGCCACTCCGGAAGATGCGGGCGCTCGTCGCCGAGCGTGGTGTCGTCGCCGTGGCCCGGGTAGACCCAGGTCTCGTCGGACAGCCGGTCGAAGAGCTTGGTCTCGACGTCGTGGAGGAGACTGGCGAACGCCTCAGGGTCCTTGTGCGTGTTGCCGACGCCGCCCGGGAAGAGGCAGTCGCCGGTGAAGACATGGGCATGGCCGTGCGGGTCGTTGTAGACCAGGGCGATCGAACCGGGCGTGTGGCCCACCAGATGCACGGCGGTCAGCTCGATCTCGCCGACCCGGATCACCTCGCCGTCCTCGACGAGGACATCGGTCGGTACGGGGATGCCCTCGGCGTCGTACCGGCCGGCGTAGGTACGAGCGCCGGTCGCGGTCACGATCGCGGCGAGCGCCTGCCAGTGGTCGCCGTGCTGGTGCGTCGTCACGACGGACCCGATGCCGTCGTCCCCGATCAGGCTCAGCAGCGTCGTGGGCTCGGCCGCCGCGTCGATCAGCAGCTGCTCACCGGTCGCGCGGCAGCGCAGCAGGTAGGCGTTGTTGTTCATCGCGCCCACCGCGACCTTGGAGATCATCAGGGCGGGCAGCTCGTGCACATCCGCCGGGCCGCCGGCCTTCACCGTTCCGCTGTACGTCATACCGGCAGCCTATAGCGGCGGCAGTACGGGCAGGAGGCCTCCCGGGGACTCCAGTCCCGCACCGTCCCCGCGTCCTGCGAGCCAGCCCATCAGGCCGGACGCCGGGCCGGTGACGGTGCGCGGATCGCCGTTCCGGCCGCCGCTGGTCCAGGTGCGTCCGCCGGGTGCGGTCAGGGTGAGCGGCGGGACGTCCGGGTGCCCCGAGAAGCGCTCGGCGAGGAAGTCGATCTCGCGCGTGACGAACTCCTCGGAGAGATCGTCCAGCTCCCGGCCGATGTCCAGGTCGACGTGGTGCAGTTCGATCTCCACCCAGCGCCTGAAGGGGAGCCGGGAGGCCGAGTCCGTGACCCCGTTGCGCAGCGCCACCGTGCGGGTCCAGTCCGCGGGAACGTCCGCCGTCCGCCGGAAACGCGCGTCGGTGTCCCGTACGTCACGCAGCTGGGCGTCGAGCGGCCGGTGCGCGTCCCGTGCGATGTCCGCGTCCCTGGACGCGGCGTCCACGTACATCGGCCGGCCTTCGAGCACATTGACCAGAGCGTCCGCGTTCCGCGCGAGGTGAGCCAGGACATGGCCGCGGCTCCAGCCCGGCAGCCGTGACGGTCCGGCGACGGCGGCGTTGTCCAGTCCGGCGGCCGCGGTGAGAAGGAGTTCGGTCGCCTCACGCACGGAGGCCAGGTCGCGCACAGGATCGATCATGGTCCGACGATAGCGCCGCCACTCGATCGGGTGAAGGTGACAGAGGCCGACCGTAAATCGAATGTGCGTGCTATAGGCTCGGAAGAGGCATCCTGGCATGTAGGCAGTCCGAAGCCGGGCCGGCCGAGCCTCGCCGTCCAGCGCGTGGCGATCCAGCGAAATCCGACGCTCTGGCGACCCCCATAGGCTGGAAAGGGGGCTCCGCCCCTGCTTCCCTTCAATGAAAGGTGCGGACCGGCGTGGCCGACCGTCTCATCGTCCGTGGCGCGCGTGAGCACAATCTCAAGAATGTCTCGCTCGACCTCCCGCGCGACTCCCTCATCGTCTTCACCGGGCTCTCCGGGTCGGGCAAGTCGTCCCTCGCGTTCGACACGATCTTCGCCGAGGGCCAGCGCCGGTACGTGGAGTCGCTCTCCTCGTACGCCAGGCAGTTCCTCGGCCAGATGGACAAGCCGGACGTCGATTTCATCGAAGGTCTCTCGCCGGCCGTCTCCATCGACCAGAAGTCGACCTCGCGCAACCCGCGCTCGACGGTCGGCACGATCACCGAGGTCTACGACTACCTCAGGCTGCTCTTCGCCCGGATCGGCAAGCCGCACTGCCCCGAGTGCGGCCGTCCGATCTCCCGGCAGTCGCCGCAGGCCATCGTGGACAAGGTCCTCGACCTGCCGGAAGGCAGCCGCTTCCAGGTGCTCTCGCCCCTCGTGCGTGAGCGCAAGGGCGAGTTCGTGGACCTCTTCGCCGACCTCCAGACCAAGGGGTACAGCCGGGCCAGGGTCGACGGGCAGACGATCCAGCTCGCTGAGCCGCCCAAGCTCAAGAAGCAGGAGAAGCACACCATCGAGGTGGTGGTCGACCGCCTCACGGTGAAGGACAGTGCCAAGCGGCGGCTGACCGACTCGGTCGAGACCGCGCTCGGCCTCTCCGGCGGCATGGTCGTGCTCGACTTCGTGGACCTCGCCGAGGACGACCCCGAGCGCGAGCGGATGTTCTCCGAGCATCTGTACTGCCCGTACGACGATCTTTCCTTCGAGGAGCTGGAGCCCCGCTCCTTCTCCTTCAACTCGCCCTTCGGCGCGTGCCCCGAGTGCACCGGCATCGGTACGCGCATGGAGGTCGACCCCGAGCTGATCATCCCCGACGAGGACAAGTCCCTCGACGAGGGCGCGATCCACCCGTGGTCGCACGGCCACACCAAGGAGTACTTCGGCCGGATGATCGGCGGCCTCGCCCAGGCCCTCGGTTTCCGTACGGACATCCCGTGGTCCGGCCTGCCGCAGCGTGCCAAGAAGGCCCTGCTGTACGGCCACAAGACCCAGGTCGAGGTCCGCTACCGCAACAGGTACGGGCGCGAGCGTGCCTACACCACCCCCGCCTTCGAAGGCGCGGTCTCGTTCGTCAAGCGGCGGCACTCCGAAGCGGAGAGCGACACCAGCAGGGAGCGCTTCGAGGGCTACATGCGTGAGGTGCCCTGTCCCACCTGCGAGGGCACCCGGCTCAAGCCGATCGTCCTCGCGGTCACGGTCATGGACAAGTCCATCGCCGAGGTCTCCGCGCTGTCGATCAGCGACTGCGCCGACTTCCTCAGGAAGCTCACGCTGAACGCGCGCGACAAGAAGATTGCCGAGCGCGTGCTCAAGGAGGTCAACGAGCGGCTGAGGTTCCTGGTCGACGTCGGCCTGGACTACCTGTCGCTGAACCGCGCGGCAGGGACCCTCTCCGGCGGCGAGGCACAGCGCATCCGGCTCGCCACCCAGATCGGGTCCGGCCTGGTCGGTGTGCTGTACGTACTGGACGAGCCGTCCATCGGGCTGCACCAGCGGGACAACCACCGGCTGATCGATACGCTGGTCCGGCTGCGCGACATGGGCAACACCCTGATCGTCGTGGAGCACGACGAGGAGACCATCAAGGTCGCCGACTGGGTCGTGGACATCGGTCCCGGCGCGGGCGAGCACGGCGGCAAGGTCGTGCACTCGGGTTCCCTGAAGGGGCTCCTCACCAACAAGACGTCGCTGACCGGCCAGTATCTCTCCGGAAAGCGGTCCATCCCGACCCCGGCCATCCGCAGGCCCGTTACCGGCGAGCGGCAGCTCACCGTGCACGGCGCCCGGGAGAACAACCTCCGGGACATCGACGTCTCCTTCCCGCTCGGTGTGTTCACGGCGGTCACGGGCGTTTCGGGATCGGGCAAGTCCACGCTGGTCAACGACATCCTTTATACGCACCTGGCGCGCGAGCTGAACGGTGCGAAGTCGGTACCGGGCCGGCACACCCGGGTCGACGGCGACGACCTGGTCGACAAGGTGGTCCACGTCGACCAGTCGCCCATCGGCCGCACGCCCCGGTCCAACCCGGCCACGTACACCGGCGTTTTCGACCATGTCCGCAGGCTGTTCGCGGAGACCATGGAGGCCAAGGTCCGCGGTTACCTCCCCGGGCGCTTCTCCTTCAACGTCAAGGGCGGCCGCTGCGAGAACTGCTCGGGTGACGGCACGATCAAGATCGAGATGAACTTCCTGCCGGACGTGTACGTCCCGTGCGAGGTCTGCCACGGAGCGCGCTACAACCGGGAGACCCTGGAGGTCCACTACAAGGGCAAGTCCATCGCCGAGGTGCTGGACATGCCGATCGAGGAGGCCCTGGACTTCTTCGAGGCCGTCCCGACGATCTCGCGCCACCTCAAGACGCTCAACGAGGTCGGCCTCGGCTACGTCAGGCTCGGACAGTCCGCGCCGACGCTCTCGGGCGGCGAGGCGCAGCGCGTGAAGCTGTCGAGTGAGCTGCAGAAGCGTTCCACTGGCCGTACGGTCTACGTCCTGGACGAGCCGACCACGGGTCTGCACTTCGAGGACATCAGCAAGCTGATCAAGGTGCTGTCCGGCCTGGTCGAAAAGGGCAACTCGGTGATCGTCATCGAGCACAACCTCGACGTGATCAAGACCGCGGACTGGGTGATCGACATGGGTCCCGAGGGTGGCAACGGCGGCGGCCTGGTCATCGCGGAGGGCACCCCGGAACAGGTCGCGGGCGAACCGGCCAGCCACACCGGGAAGTTCCTCCGGGAGATCCTGGACCCGGAGCGGATCAGCGACGCCACCCCGCCGAGGAAGGCACCGGCCCGCAAGACCGCGGCGAAGAAGGCGGTCGCCAGGAAGACCGCGTCGTAAGAAACCGCGGCTGTCCCGTCCGGCGCAATTCGGCGAACGGACGGCCCAACCCGCTTGACGTTCAAGCGGGTTGGCCCGGACAACCCGCGCGGACGCCCTGGCGCGAGGGGGGTGCGTGTCCGGCCGGGTGCGCGTGATGCGGACTGGTTGTGCCGACTGCCCGCGCGAACGCCCTGGCGCGAGGGGGACGGGGTCGGAGGAGGTACGTGTCCGGACACTAAAGCGTGATTTGTGGCGCATGATCCGGGTCGCTGATCCGACCCCGGCTCACGCGCCGTAAATCATGCCGTCCGGACATGTTCCTCCGGAGGCCCTGGCACCCGCACCCACCGCACCCCGGCCACGTACGGCGCCGCGCCTCGCACCCCGGCCTCGCCCAGTGCCGTGCCTCGTACCCCGACCTCGCCCAGCGCCGCGCCTCGCACCCCGACCCCGGCCCGCACACCGCACCCGCGCACACCGCACCCGCGCACACCGCACCCGCGCACACCGCACCCGCGCACACCGCACCCGCGCACACTGCACCCGCACCCGCACCGCGCCCCGCACCGCGCAACACCGCGCCCCGCCGCAGCCGCGACGGCCCGCGCGAAAGGGGGCTGAACGGCCCCGGTATCGTCGCATGTGTACCTTCCGCCTCCCGCTCCGACCGTTGGAGATGCCATGTCCGGCCTGCCCGCCCCCCGCCGTACCGTGCTGAAGGGCGCCGCGCTCATGGGCGTGGCCGGGCTGGGTGTGACGGCCTGCTCCACCGACTCCAAGCTGGGCCACGCGCAGTCCCCGACACCGACGGCCCCGGTGCCTCTCGGCACCGCTGACGCGGTCCCGGTCGGCGGCGCCAAGCTCTACCGGGAGCAGCGGGTGATCGTGTACTGCCCGGCGAAGGGTGAGTACAAGGGGTTCAGCGCCCAGTGCACCCACGCCGGCTGCCTGCTGGAGAAGCTGGAAGGCACCATCGGCGACTGCCCCTGTCACGGCAGTCGTTTCGACGTCACCACCGGTGAGGCCGTGCACGGCCCGGCGACCGTACCGCTGCCCGAGGTGCCGGTCAGGGCCGAGGGCGGCAATCTCGTCGCGGGACCGAAGGGGTCTCCGTCGCCGAGCGCGACCGAGCAGTGACCCTGCCCGCCAACTCGGCGTGCCACGAGCCCCTTTGACCGGAGAAGCGGCCCGGCCCGGCCGCAGGCCGGGGGCCGCCGCGCATCACACCGTCAGTGCCCGCCAGTAGGGTGGACGCCATGGCCGACCCCTCCAGCTACCGCCCCAAGCCGGGACAGATCCCCGACTCGCCGGGGGTCTACAAATTCCGCGACGAACACCGCCGGGTGATCTACGTCGGGAAGGCGAAGAGCCTGCGCCCGCGGCTCTCCAGCTACTTCCAGGACCTCGCGGGTCTGCATCCGCGTACCCGCACGATGGTCACGACGGCCGCGTCCGTCGAGTGGACCGTCGTCTCCACCGAGGTCGAGGCGCTTCAGCTCGAGTACTCGTGGATCAAGGAGTACGACCCCCGGTTCAACGTCAAATACCGCGACGACAAGAGCTACCCGTACCTCGCGGTCACGCTGAACGAGGAGTTCCCGCGCGTCCAGGTCATGCGGGGCGCCAAGAAGAAGGGCGTGCGCTACTTCGGCCCGTACGGCCACGCCTGGGCCATCCGCGAGACGGTCGATCTGATGCTCCGCGTCTTCCCGGTGCGCACCTGTTCCGCCGGGGTGCTGAAGAACGCGACGCGCACCGGCCGTCCCTGCCTCCTCGGCTACATCGGCAAGTGCTCGGCGCCGTGCGTCGGCCGCGTCACCCCCGAGGAGCACCGCGAACTGGCCGACGAGTTCTGCGACTTCATGGCGGGCCGCACGGGCGCGTACATCCGTCGTCTGGAGAAGCAGATGACGCTGGCCGCCGAGGACATGGAGTACGAGAAGGCCGGCCGGCTGCGTGACGACATCGAGGCGCTGCGCCGCGCGATGGAGAAGAACGCCGTCGTGCTCGCGGACGCCACCGACGCCGACCTGATCGCCGTCGCCGAGGACGAGCTGGAAGCCGCCGTGCAGATCTTCCACGTACGCGGCGGCCGGGTCCGCGGCCAGCGCGGCTGGGTCACCGACAAGGTCGAGGCCGTCAGTACGTCCGGCCTGGTCGAGCACGCCTTGCAGCAGCTGTACGGGGAGGAACGCGGTGACTCGGTCCCCAAGGAAGTCCTCGTCCCCGCCCTGCCCGAGGACACCGAGACCGTCAACCAGTGGCTGTCGCACCGCCGCGGCTCCCAGGTCTCCCTGCGCATCCCGCAGCGCGGTGACAAGAAGGACCTCATGGAGACGGTCGGGCGCAACGCGCGCCAGGCGCTCGTCCTGCACAAGACCAAGCGCGCCAGCGACCTCACCACCCGCTCGCGTGCCCTGGAGGAGATCGCCGGGGCCCTCGGCCTCGACGCCGCGCCGCTGCGCATCGAGTGCTTCGACATCTCGCACCTCCAGGGTGACGACGTCGTGGCGTCCATGGTCGTCTTCGAGGACGGTCTGGCCCGCAAGAGCGAGTACCGCCGCTTCCAGATCAAGGGGTTCGAGGGCCAGGACGACGTCCGCTCGATGCACGAGGTGATCGGCCGCCGCTTCAAGCGCTACCTCCAGGAAAAGGAGAAGACGGGGGAGTGGCCCGAGGGGGACGAGGAGTTCACGGGCTCCCGCCCCGACCCGTCGGCCAACGCCCCCGTGGGCCCCTCGGCCGGTCCCGACGCGGGCCCCGGCCCCTCCGCGGCCCCCTCGGCCGGTCCTGGCACCTTCGCAGGCGCGTCGGCCGGCTCCTCCGCAAACCCCTCGGGCGGCCCCGTGCCCTTCACAGGTCCCTCCGCCGCGCCCGGCCCTCTGGCCGCTCCGCAGCCCTCCACCGAGGACGACGGCCGTCCCAAGCGCTTCGCCTACCCGCCCCAGCTGGTCGTGGTCGACGGCGGACAGCCCCAGGTCGCGGCCGCCAAGCGGGCCCTGGACGAGCTGGGGATAGACGACGTCGCGGTCTGCGGCCTGGCCAAGCGCCTCGAAGAGGTCTGGCTGCCCGACGACAGCGATCCCGTGGTCCTGCCGCGCTCCAGTGAGGGCCTGTACCTGCTCCAGCGGGTGCGCGACGAAGCGCACCGCTTCGCCATCAGCTACCAGCGCGCCAAGCGGGCCAAACGCATCAGGACCAGTCCGCTGGACGACGTCCCCGGCCTCGGCGAGACGCGCAAACAGGCGCTCATCAAGCATTTCGGCTCGGTGAAGCGACTGCGGCAGGCGACAATCGACCAGATCTGCGAGGTTCCGGGACTGGGCCGCAAGACGGCCGAGTCCGTGGTCGTGGCTCTCGCCAAGGCGGCCCCGGCCGCACCCGCCGTGAACACGGCTACAGGAGAGATCATGGAAGACGACGAGGGCAGTGCCGATGAATGAGCGCGACGGGGACGGACGCGACGGGGATGGAGCGGAGCACGTGAGTACGGGAACGACGAAGGACACCGAGGTCGCCGACGCGGCCATCCCCGAGCTGGTGATCATCTCCGGAATGTCGGGCGCGGGCCGCAGCACCGCGGCGAAGTGCCTGGAGGACCTCGGCTGGTTCGTCGTGGACAACCTGCCGCCCGCGCTGATCCCCACCATGGTGGAGCTGGGAGCGCGCTCGCAGGGCAATGTCGCCAGGATCGCCGTCGTCGTGGACGTACGGGGCCGGCGCTTCTTCGACAACCTCCGCGAATCCCTGGCCGACCTCGAGGCCAAGGGGGTCACCCGCCGGATCGTTTTCCTGGAGTCCTCCGACGACGCGCTGGTCCGCCGCTTCGAGTCCGTACGCCGTCCTCACCCGCTCCAGGGCGACGGCAGGATCGTCGACGGCATCGCGGCCGAGCGCGACCTGCTGCGCGAGCTGCGCGGCGACGCGGACCTGGTCATCGACACCTCCAGCCTCAACGTCCACGAGCTGCGCGCCAAGATGGACGCCTCGTTCGCCGGCGACGAGGAACCGGCGCTGCGTGCCACGGTCATGTCGTTCGGCTACAAGTACGGCCTGCCGGTCGACGCCGACCTGGTCGTGGACTGCCGCTTCCTGCCCAACCCGCACTGGGTCCCGGAGCTGCGCCCCTTCACCGGCCTCAGCGAGGAGGTGTCCGCGTACGTCTTCAACCAGCCGGGCGCCAAGGAGTTCCTCGACCGCTACACCGAGCTGCTGCAGCTGATCGCGACCGGTTACCGGCGCGAGGGCAAGCGCTATGTGACGGTCGCCGTCGGCTGTACCGGTGGCAAGCACCGCTCGGTCGCCATGTCGGAGAAGCTCGCCGCGCGGCTCGTGTCGGAGGGCGTCGAGACCGTCGTCGTCCACCGGGACATGGGGCGCGAGTGACCGGACGCACCTTCCGTATGCGGCGGCTGCGCAGAGGCACCCCCGCACTCTCGCCGCGGCGCCGGGGCGCCCAGCCCAAGGTCGTCGCGCTCGGCGGCGGCATGGGCCTGTCCGCCTCCCTCGCGGCGCTGCGCCGGATCACCGGCGACCTCACCGCCGTGGTCACCGTCGCCGACGACGGCGGGTCGAGCGGCCGCCTCCGCGAGGAACTGGGCGTCCTGCCCCCCGGCGACCTGCGCAAGGCCCTCGCCGCGCTCTGCGGCGACGACGACTGGGGCCAGACCTGGGCCCGCGTCATCCAGCACCGCTTCCAGTCCCAGGGCGACCTGCACGAGCACGCGGTCGGCAACCTGCTGATCGTCGCCCTCTGGGAACAGCTCGGAGACCACGTACAGGCCCTGGACCTCGTCGGCAAGCTGCTCGGCGCGCACGGCCGGGTGCTGCCCATGTCCGCCGTACCGCTGGAGCTCCAGGCGCTCGTACGGGGCCACGACCCGGCCCGCCCGCAGGACGTGGAGACCGTACGCGGCCAGGCCACCGTGGCCCTCACACGCGGCGAGGTCCAGTCCGTGCACCTCGTGCCGAACGACCCGCCGGCCGTCCCCGAGGCGGTCGCCGCGGTGATGGACGCGGACTGGGTGGTGCTCGGTCCCGGATCCTGGTTCTCCTCCGTGATCCCCCATCTGCTGGTCCCGGAACTGCTCGACGCGCTGGTCGAGACCAAGGCCAGGCGGGTCCTGTCGTTGAATCTCGCACCACAACCCGGTGAAACCGATGGCTTCTCACCGCAGCGTCATTTGGAGGTTTTAGGGCGACACGCCCCTAAACTCGCCCTGGACGTGGTGCTGGCCGACGAGGCCGCTGTGCCCGACCGCGATTCACTCTCCGATGCCGCGAAACGGCTCGGTGCCGCGGTCGAGCTGGCGCCGGTGGCCGCGCCCCATGGCTCCCCGATCCACGATCCGGAGCTGTTGGCAGCCGCGTACGACCGTATTTTTCGGATGCATGGAAGGATCGGCCCATGGCGATGACGCCAGCGGTGAAGGACGAGATCGCCCGCCTCCCCGTCACCCGGACGTGCTGCAGGAAGGCGGAGGTCTCGGCGATTCTTCGGTTCGCGGGCGGCCTGCACCTGGTGAGCGGACGCATCGTGATCGAGGCGGAGCTGGACACCAGCATCGCCGCGCGCCGGCTCCGCAAGGACATCCTGGAGATCTTCGGGCACAACTCGGAACTCGTGGTGATGGCTCCGGGCGGTCTGCGGCGTGGCAGTCGTTACGTCGTACGGGTGATCACCGGCGGTGATCAGCTGGCCAGGCAGACCGGGCTGGTCGACGGCCGCGGCCGCCCGATCCGCGGACTGCCGCCGCAGGTCGTCTCCGGTGCCACCTGCGACGCGGAGGCCGCCTGGCGCGGCGCGTTCCTCGCGCACGGCTCGCTCACCGAGCCCGGCAGATCCTCCTCGCTGGAGGTCACCTGCCCCGGACCCGAGGCCGCCCTCGCCCTGGTCGGCGCCGCACGCAGGCTCCAGATCGCCGCGAAGGCCCGCGAGGTGCGCGGGGTCGACCGCGTGGTCGTACGCGACGGGGACGCGATCGGCGCGCTGCTGACCCGCCTCGGCGCCCACGAGTCGGTGCTCGCCTGGGAAGAGCGGCGGATGCGCCGCGAGGTGCGCGCCACCGCCAACCGCCTCGCCAACTTCGACGACGCGAACCTGCGCCGCTCCGCCCGTGCGGCGGTCGCCGCGGGCGCCCGGGTCGGCCGGGCCCTGGAGATCCTCGGCGAGGAGGTGCCCGAGCACCTGGCCGCGGCGGGCCGGCTCCGGATGGAACACAAGCAGGCGTCCCTCGAGGAGCTGGGCGCGCTCGCCGATCCGCCACTGACCAAGGACGCCGTCGCCGGCCGCATCCGCAGGCTGCTGGCCATGGCCGACAAACGGGCACAGGATCTGGGTATTCCGGGCACGGAGTCGACGCTGAGCGAGGAGATGGCCGACGGTCTCGTCGGCTGAGCACAAGGCGGGGCCCGGGCCCCGCGGTTGACGGGATGCGCCGGGGTCCGCACCGGCGGTCCCGGGGGCGGCGGCCCGTACCCCTACCCGTGGGTACGGGCCGCCGCCGATTCCCGGGGCGGCTCGATGTCACTCGGCGGACCCCGGCGCGGTAGGGTCATAGGCGGTCGGGGACATCCCATACAGCTCGCCGGCGTCGAACCCGGCGTACCAACGAGGAGATCGGTTCGTGACGATCCGCGTAGGCATCAACGGCTTTGGCCGCATCGGTCGTAACTACTTCCGCGCGCTGCTGGAGCAGGGTGCAGACATCGAGATCGTGGCTGTCAACGACCTGGGTGACACTGCGACCACCGCGCACTTGCTGAAGTACGACACCATCCTGGGGCGCCTCAAGGCAGAGGTGACCCACACCGTCGACACGATCACGGTCGACGGAAAGACCATCAAGGTGCTCTCCGAGCGCAACCCGGCCGACATCCCCTGGGGTGAGCTGGGCGTCGACATCGTCATCGAGTCGACCGGCATCTTCACCAAGAAGGCCGACGCCGAGAAGCACATCGCGGGCGGCGCCAAGAAGGTCCTCATCTCGGCTCCGGCCAAGGACGAGGACATCACGATCGTGATGGGCGTCAACGAGGACAAGTACGTGGCGGCCGACCACCACGTCATCTCCAACGCCTCCTGCACCACCAACTGTGTGGCGCCGATGGCCAAGGTTCTCCTGGAGAACTTCGGCATCGTCAAGGGCCTGATGACGACGGTCCACGCGTACACGAACGACCAGCGCATCCTTGACTTCCCGCACAAGGACCTGCGCCGCGCCCGTGCCGCCGCCGAGAACATCATTCCGACCACCACGGGTGCCGCCAAGGCCACCGCGCTGGTGATCCCGGAGCTGGAAGGCAAGCTCGACGGCATCGCGATGCGCGTCCCGGTCCCGACGGGTTCCGTCACCGACCTGGTCGTCGAGCTGGAGCGCGAGGTGACCAAGGAAGAGGTCAACGCCGCGTTCCAGAAGGCCGCCGAGGGCCAGCTCAAGGGCATCCTGGACTACACCGAGGACGAGATCGTCTCCTCGGACATCGTCAACTGGCCGGCCTCGTGCACCTTCGACTCCTCCCTGACCCTGGTCCAGGGCAAGAGCGTCAAGATCATCGGCTGGTACGACAACGAGTGGGGCTACTCCAACCGTCTGGTCGACCTGACCGAGTTCGTCGGCGGCCAGCTCTGAACTCAGGGCCGGTAGGCACCTCGATATGAGCGACAGGGCTCGGTCGGCGCGCAGGGACGCGCGCCGTTCGAGCCCTGTCGGCCGTCCAGACTTCCGAAGGAGTCCAGCAACAGATGAAGACGATCGACGAACTCCTCGCCGAAGGGGTCACCGGCAAGCGGGTATTCGTCCGCGCCGACTTCAACGTGCCGCTCGAAGGCACCACCATCACCGACGACGGCCGTATCCGGGCTGTCGAGCCGACGGTCGCCAAGCTCGCCGCGGCCGGCGCGCGCGTGATCGTCGCGTCCCACCTCGGCCGCCCCAAGGGCGCGCCCGACCCCGCTTTCTCGCTGGCCCCCGCGGCCAAGCGCCTCGGTGAACTCCTCGGCGCCGACGTGGCGTTCGCGACCGACACGGTCGGCGAGTCCGCCGCGTCCGTCGTCGCGGGCCTCGCCGACGGCCAGGTCGCCGTCCTGGAGAACCTCCGCTTCAACGCGGGCGAGACCTCGAAGGACGACGCCGAGCGCGGCGCCTTCGCGGACCGGCTCGCCGAGCTGGCCGACCTGTACGTCGGTGACGGCTTCGGCGCCGTGCACCGCAAGCACGCCTCGGTCTTCGACCTGCCGGCCCGGCTGCCGCACGCCGCCGGCGGTCTGATCGCCACCGAGGTCGGCGTCCTGAAGAAGCTCACGGATGACGTCAAGCGGCCGTACGCCGTCGTCCTCGGCGGCGCCAAGGTCTCCGACAAGCTCGGTGTCATCGACCACCTGCTGGAGAAGGCCGACCGCATCCTGATCGGCGGTGGCATGGCGTTCACCTTCCTCAAGGCGCAGGGCCACGAAGTCGGCTCCTCGCTCCTCCAGGAAGACCAGATCCCCGCCGTCCAGGGGTACCTCAAGCGCGCCGAGGAGCGTGGCGTGGAGTTCGTACTCCCCGTCGACTTCCTCGTGGCGCCGGAGTTCCCCGACCTCAAGACCAAGGCGCCGGCCAACCCGGAGACGGTTCCCGCCAACGCCATGCCCGCGGGCAAGATGGGCCTGGACAACGGGCCCGAGACCTGCGCGCTCTACGCCTCGAAGCTCGCCGACGCGGCCACCGTCTTCTGGAACGGTCCCATGGGCGTCTTCGAGCACCCCGACTACGCCGAGGGCACCCGGGCCGTCGCCCAGGCGCTCGTCGACTCGTCGGCCTTCACGGTCGTCGGCGGTGGCGACTCCGCCGCCGCCGTCCGCATCCTGGGCTTCGACGAGCAGGCATTCGGCCATATCTCGACCGGTGGCGGCGCGAGCCTCGAATACCTCGAGGGCAAGACGCTTCCCGGCCTCGCCGCACTGGAGGACTGACCGTTCCATGACTGCCACATCAGACACCGCCGGACGCTTGCCGCTGATGGCGGGCAACTGGAAGATGAACCTCAACCACCTCGAGGCCATCGCGCACACCCAGAAGCTCGCCTTCGCGCTGGCCGACAAGGACTACGACGCCGTCGAGGTCGCCGTGCTGGCGCCCTTCACCGACCTGCGCTCCGTGCAGACGCTGGTCGACGGTGACAAGCTGAAGATCAAGTACGGCGCCCAGGACATCTCGGCGCAGGACTCGGGCGCGTACACCGGTGAGATCTCCGGCGTGATGCTGTCCAAGCTGAAGTGCACGTACGTGGCCGTCGGCCACTCCGAGCGGCGGCAGTACCACGCCGAGTCGGACGAGGTCTGCAACGCCAAGGTGAAGGCCGCCTACCGGAACGGCCTGACCCCGATCCTCTGCGTCGGCGAGGGCCTGGACGTCCGCAAGGCGGGCAACCAGGTCGCGCACACGCTGAGCCAGCTCGACGGCGGGCTCAAGGACATCCCGGCCGAGCAGGCCGAGACCGTCGTGATCGCGTACGAGCCGGTGTGGGCCATCGGAACCGGCGAGGTCGCCACCCCCGAGGACGCGCAGGAAGTCTGCGGTGCGATCCGCGGCCGGCTGGCCGAGCTGTACTCGCAGGAACTGGCCGACAAGGTCCGCATCCAGTACGGCGGTTCCGTGAAGTCCGGGAACGTCGCGGCGATCATGGCCCAGCCCGATGTGGACGGCGCTCTGGTGGGCGGCGCGGCGCTGGACGCCGAGGAGTTCGTCAAGATCGTCAGGTTCCGTGACCAGTAAGTAGGCGGTTGCGCGGATCCGTCGTACCCTTGCGGGGGCCGAGTGGCTTGCTCACCCGGCCCCCGTTGTCCTTTGAGTCCCGAGAGAATGCCAGGAAGTAGGGTCCAGCTGTGGTTATGGGGTTCTCGATCGCCCTCATCGTCTTCAGCCTGCTGCTGATGCTGCTGGTGCTGATGCACAAGGGGAAGGGCGGCGGCCTCTCCGACATGTTCGGTGGCGGAATGCAGTCGTCCGTCGGTGGTTCTTCGGTCGCCGAGCGTAACCTCGACCGCATTACCGTGGTTGTCGGTCTGCTGTGGTTCGCGTGCATTGTCGTCCTTGGTCTGCTGCTGAAGCTGGACAGCTGACCTCGGTCACGGTACGGCGCCTCGGGCGCGGCCTATCATGAGGCTCCGCGTACGACGGCAGGGGGGTAACTCCCGTCGCTGAAAGCGCGTTGGGCCTTACGTAGACTGGGGCGCTCGGCAGCGGAGCTGCCTACCGAGATGCTTTGCGGCACCATCACGCAGGGAGTTACGACCGTGGCAAGTGGCAACGCGATCCGGGGAAGCCGGGTCGGAGCGGGCCCGATGGGTGAGGCCGAGCGTGGCGAGACCGCGCCACGGCTGCGCATCTCCTTCTGGTGCTCCAACAGGCACGAGACGGTGCCGAGCTTCGCCAGTGACGCTCAGGTTCCGGATACGTGGGACTGCCCGCGCTGCGGATTCCCGGCCGGCCAGGACCGGGACAATCCCCCGGCCCCTCCCCGTACGGAGCCGTACAAAACACATCTCGCCTACGTACGCGAGCGGCGCAGCGACGCGGACGGCGAGGCGATCCTCGCCGAAGCGCTCGCCAAGCTCCGCGGCGAGATCTGAACGCCGCCACACCAGCCCAGGCCCTGCCCGGCCGGACACCCCAGGTGTCCGGCCGTTGTCGGTGGCACCCCCTACGGTCATGAATCCGTGGACCTGAGGGGGAATCGTGACCACTGCCGAGGCTGTAGGCGCCGATGCGCGAGGCGGTGCGCCCGCGTGGCGCGGGGGATTCGGGCGGCTGTGGTCGGCCGCTGTCGTCTCCAGGTGCGGTGACTCGCTGCGGGCGGCGGCGATGCCGCTCCTGGCTGCCTCGCTCACGGACGACCCGCTGCTGATCGCCTCGGTGACGGCCTGCGGATATCTGCCGTGGCTGCTGTTCGGGCTGCTCGGCGGAGCGGTGGCGGACCGGGTCGATCAGCGCCGGGCGATGTGGACCGTCGATCTGCTGCGGAGCCTGCTGATGGCGGCTTTCGCGGCCGCCGTGGCCCTCGGGCACGCGTCGATCGCGCTGCTGCTGGCCCTGGCCTTCGTACTCACCACCCTCCAGACCCTCTTCGACAACGCCGCCACGGCCCTGCTGCCCTCGCTGGTGAAGCCGCATGAGCTGGGCAGTGCCAACGCCCGCCTGATGACCGGTCAGCAGATCGCCGGCGGCTTCGTCGCCACTCCGCTGGTGCCCGCCCTGCTGTTGGTGGGTGTGGCGGCTCCGTACGCGGCGGACGCGGCCACGTACGCCCTCGCGGCCCTGCTGGTGTTCTCGCTGCGCGCGGCCGCCCCGGAGCGGGCTCCCAGGAAGACGGGCTCCACCCTGCGCGGGGAGATCGCCGACGGGATACGCGTCCTCGCCGCGGACCGGGTGCTGCGCGGGCTGTGCCTGGCCACCATGCTGTGCAACATCGGCATGAGCGCCCTGATCGCCACCCTCGTGCTGCATGTCACGGGCTGGCTGCACGCGGGGAACGCGGGCTATGCGCTCGTCATAGCCGCGTACGGGGCGGGCAGCGTGGCGGGCGGGCTGCTGACCGGGCGCGTCACCGCGCGTACGGGCCGCGTGCGGAGCGTGTTCCTGGCCGGGGCCGTACAGATCGGCGTCCTGGTCGTGCTCGGCACCGTGCGGCAGCTGTGGGCCGCGACAGCCGCTCTGCTGGTGTTCGGTGTCGCGGGCATGGTGTGGAACGTCAGCCAGCGGACCCTGATGCAGGAGCGCGCGCCGGCGGACATGCTGGGCCGGATCAGCTCCGCCTACCGCACTCTCGCGGTGGGCGGAGCGCCGCTCGGGGCGCTTCTCGGCGGAGCCGTGGCGGCGGGCTGGGGGCTGAACAGCCCGGCTCTGCTGGCGGCCGGATTCTTCGTCCTTGCCGTCGCCTCGTTGTCCTCTCTGATCAATTAGGTTGGAGGGGCAGCAGGGCATGCGTGCAAGCACGAGAAGAAGTGGGCTGATGTCCGAAATGAACGCAGCAGGCCGTACCAGGCTCAACCGGACGCCCGAGTGGAGCGCGCTGGGCAAGCACCGCGAGCAGCTGGGGCAGACGCATCTGCGCGAGCTGTTCGCCGCTGACCCCGAGCGGGGCACCGGCTACACCCTTCAGGTGGGCGACCTCTACCTGGACTATTCCAAGCACCTGGTGACGGACGAGACGCTGGCGCTGCTGCGCGAGCTGGCCGCGGCCACCGGGGTCGCGGAGCTGCGGGACGCGATGTTCCGCGGCGAGAAGATCAACACCACCGAGGACCGCGCGGTGCTGCACACCGCACTGCGCGCGCCGCGTGAGGCCGTGGTCGAGGTGGACGGTCAGAACGTCGTGCCGGGTGTGCACGCCGTTCTCGACAAGATGAGCGCGTTCGCCGACAAGGTCAGGTCGGGCGAGTGGACCGGCCACACCGGACGGCCCATCAAGACCGTGGTCAACGTCGGCATCGGCGGCTCCGACCTCGGCCCCGCGATGGCGTACGAGGTGCTCAAGTCCTTCACGGACCGGGGCATCGGCGTGCGGTTCGTCTCGAACGTCGACGGCGCGGATCTGCACGAGGCCGTGCGGGACCTGGACCCGGCGCAGACGCTGTTCATCATCGCGTCCAAGACCTTCACCACCATCGAGACCATCACCAACGCCACCTCGGCGCGCGACTGGCTGCTGACCGGGCTGCGGGCCGACAGCAGCGCCGTCGCCAAGCACTTCGTGGCGCTCTCCACCAACGCCGAGAAGGTCGCCGACTTCGGTATCGACACGGCCAACATGTTCGAGTTCTGGGACTGGGTCGGCGGTCGCTACTCCTTCGACTCGGCCATCGGGCTCTCCCTGATGATCGCGATCGGCCCCGACCGCTTCCGCGAGATGCTCGACGGCTTCCACCTCGTCGACGAGCATTTCCGCACGGCGCCGCCCGAGGCCAACGGACCTCTGCTGATGGGGCTGTTGGGCGTCTGGTACGGAGGGTTCTTCGACGCCCAGTCGCACGCGGTCCTGCCGTACAGCCACTACCTGTCGAAGTTCACGGCGTATCTCCAGCAGCTCGACATGGAGTCCAACGGCAAGTCCGTGGACCGGGACGGCAATCCGGTCGAGTGGCAGACCGGGCCGGTCGTCTGGGGCACCCCGGGCACCAACGGGCAGCACGCGTACTACCAGTTGATCCATCAGGGCACGAAGGTGATCCCGGCCGACTTCATCGGCTTCGCCCGTCCCGTCGCGGATCTGCTGCCGGGGCTCATCGCGCAGCACGACCTGCTGATGGCCAACTTCTTCGCGCAGACCCAGGCCCTCGCCTTCGGCAAGACGCCGGAGGAGGTCCGGGCCGAGGGCGTGGCGGAGGAGCTGGTGCCGCACAAGACGTTCCGCGGCAACCACCCCACCACCACGATCCTCGCCGAGAAGCTGACCCCGTCCGTGCTGGGCCAGCTGATCGCGCTGTACGAGCACAAGGTGTTCGTCCAGGGCGCGATCTGGAACATCGACTCCTTCGACCAGTGGGGAGTCGAGCTGGGCAAGGTCCTCGCGAAGAAGATCGAGCCGGTGCTCACCGGCGACGGATCCGAGGCCGCGGCCGCCGGACAGCTGGACGGCTCGACGGCGGAACTGGTCGCCAAGTACCGCGCGCTGCGCGGCCGCTGAGGAACGCGAAGCGGCCCGGCTCGCCGGGAAGGCGAGCCGGGCCGCGACGCGGGGTGTGCCGGGATGTCAGGCCGACGCCGGAGGGTAGAGGCCGCGGGGCAGCTTTGACGCCGCGGGGGCGTCGAGCAGCCACAGGGTGCGGGTGCGGCCGTACGCGCCCGCCGCCGGGGCCTGGATCTCGCCGGCTCCCGACAGGGCGATCTCCGCCGCCCCCGCCTTGTCCTCGCCCGCCGCGAGCAGCCACACCTCGTGCGCCGCCCGGATCGCGGGCAGCGTGAGCGAGATGCGCAGCGGCGGCGGCTTGGGAGCGCCGTGCACGGCGACCACCGTGCGCTCGGTCTCCCGGACTCCGGGCAGCTCGGGGAAGAGCGACGCTACATGCGTGTCCGGTCCGACGCCCAGCATCAGCACGTCGAAGGACGGCACAGCCGCGTGGTCCTCCGGCCTTGCCGCCGCGGCCAGTTCGGTGGCGTAGGCGGCGGCCGCCGCCTCCACGTCACTGCCGTACGGGCCGTCCGACGCCGGCATCACATGCACCCGGGACGGGTCCAGCGGCACCGAGTCGAGCAGCGCCTCGCGCGCCTGGGTGATGTTGCGCTCGGGGTCGCCCTCGGGCAGGAACCGCTCGTCACCCCACCACAGGTCGAGCCGCGACCAGTCGACCGCGTCACGCGCGGGCGCCGACGACAGCGCGGCCAGCAGGCCGTTGCCGTTGCGCCCGCCCGTGAGGACGACCGAGGCGGAGCCCCGGGAGGCCTGGGCGTCCACGATCTTCGTGATCAGCCGGGCCGCCGCGGCCTGCGCCATCAGCTCCTTGTCGCGGTGGACGACGAGCTGCGGAGGTCGCGGAGCGCTCACTTCGACGCCGCCTTCCTGGCCGGCGCCGGTGCCTTCTTCGGGGCGGCGGTCCCGCGCGACTCGCTGACAGCACCGGGATCCGTCGCGGCGTCCGCGGTGTGCGTCAGCCGGTCGACCCGGACCCGCAGTGCCGACGCGTAGGTGTCGTCGGGGTCGAGCCTGCGCAGCTCCTCCGCGATCAGCTCCGAGGTGTCACGCCGGTTGAGCGCGACCGCCCGGTCCGGCTGGCCCTCGATGGAGAGCGTCGCCAGCGAGCCGTCCGCCCGGTCCAGCACGATCGGACCGCAGTCCGTCTCCAGCCGTACGGCCGTGAGGCCGGGACCGGGGGAGACGGAACGCTTGACCGGTACGTTCAGCCGGTCGGCGAGCCACATGCCGAGCAGTTCGCAGCTCGCGTTGTGCTCCTCGCCCTCCACCTGCACCGTGGTGACCTTGCAGTCGACCTGGTCCAGAGCGGCCGCGAGCATCGAGCGCCACGGTGTGATCCGGCTCCAGGCCAGGTCCGTGTCGCCGGGGGTGTAGACGGCGGCGCGGGCCTTCAGCTCCTCGATGGGGTTCTCGGCGGCGTACGTGTCCGTCACGCGTCGCTGTGCCAGCTTGCCGAGCGGGTCCTTCGCCGGGTTGACCGGCGCGTTGACCGCCCACCACACCACGACGGGCGCGTCGGGCAGCAGCAGCGGCAGCACCACCGACTGGGCGTGGTCCACGACCTCGCCGTACAGCCGCAGGACGACCGTCTCGCCGGTGCCCGCGTCGACGCCCACCCGCACCTCGGCGTCCAGCCGGGCCTTGGAGCGGTCGCGCGCCGAGCGGGAGACCCGCTTGACGACGACCAGCTTCCGCGACGGGTGCTCCATGGACGCGTCGTTGGCGGCCTTGAGCGCGTCGTACGCGTTCTCCTCGTCGGTGACGATGACCAGGGTGAGGACCATGCCGACGGCAGGTGTGCCGATGGCACGGCGGCCCTGCACCAGCGCCTTGTTGATCTTGCCGGACGTGGTATCCGTAAGGTCGATCTTCATGGCCGACGCCAGCTCCGTCCGTCTCGTGCGAGCATTTCGTCCGCCTCGACCGGACCCCAGGTCCCGGACTCGTACTGCGCGGGCTTGCCGTGCTTGTCCCAGTACTCCTCGATCGGGTCGAGGATCTGCCAGGACAGCTCCACCTCTTCCGTGCGCGGGAAGAGGTTCGAGTCGCCGAGCAGCACATCGAGGATGAGCCGTTCGTACGCCTCGGGGCTGGACTCCGTGAAGGACTCGCCGTAGGCGAAGTCCATCGACACGTCGCGCACCTCCATCGAGGTGCCCGGCACCTTGGAGCCGAACCGCATGGTCACGCCCTCGTCCGGCTGGACGCGGATGACCAGGGCGTTCTGCCCCAGCTCCTCCGTGGCCGTGTGGTCGAAGGGGGAGTGCGGCGCGCGCTGGAAGACCACCGCGATCTCTGTGACGCGGCGGCCGAGCCGCTTGCCGGTACGCAGGTAGAAGGGCACGCCCGCCCAGCGGCGGTTGTCGATGCCCAGCTTCACCGCGGCGTAGGTGTCGGTCTTCGACTTCGCGTCGATCCCGTCTTCCTGGAGGTAGCCGACGGCCTTCTCGCCGCCCTGCCAGCCCGCCGCGTACTGCCCGCGCACAGTGTCCGCGCCGAGGTCCTGCGGCAGCTTCACCGCGCCGAGCACCTTGGTCTTCTCCGCCGCGAGCGCGTCCGCGTCGAAGGAGGCGGGCTCCTCCATCGCGGTCAGCGCGAGCAGCTGGAGCAGGTGGTTCTGGATGACGTCACGGGCCGCGCCGATGCCGTCGTAGTAGCCGGCGCGCCCGCCGATGCCGATGTCCTCGGCCATGGTGATCTGCACGTGGTCGACGTACGACCGGTTCCAGATCGGCTCGAAGAGGGTGTTGGCGAACCGCAGCGCCAGGATGTTCTGGACGGTCTCCTTGCCCAGGTAGTGGTCGATCCTGAAGACCTCGTTGGGCGGGAAGACCTCGTGGACGACCTTGTTCAGCTCCTTGGCGGAGACCAGGTCGTGGCCGAACGGCTTCTCGATGACCGCGCGCCGCCAGGAGCCTTCCTTCTGGTCGGCCAGCCCGTGCTTCTTGAGCTGCTGGACGACCTGGGGGAAGAACTTCGGCGGCACGGAGAGGTAGAACGCGAAGTTGCCGCCGGTGCCCTGCGCCTTGTCCAGCTCCGCGATCGTCGCCTTCAGGTTCTCGAACGCCTGGTCGTCGTCGAAGTCGCCCTGGACGAAGCGCATCCCCTGGATGAGCTGCTGCCAGACCTCCTCACGGAACGGCGTACGGGCGTGTTCCTTGACGGCGTCGTGGACTTCCTGCGCGAAGTCCTCGTCCTTCCATTCGCGGCGGGCGAAGCCGACGAGCGAGAAGCCCGGCGGCAGCAGGCCGCGATTGGCCAGATCGTAGATGGCGGGCATCAGCTTTTTGCGGGACAAATCGCCCGTGACGCCAAAGATGACCAGGCCCGACGGCCCCGCGATGAGCGGGAGCCGTCGGTCCGCGGCGTCACGGAGCGGGTTCGCTCCGTGGGTTGCGGTCAAGGGGATCAGC
Source organism: Streptomyces sp. NPDC088725 (assembly GCF_044751305.1). Taxonomy (NCBI): domain Bacteria; kingdom Bacillati; phylum Actinomycetota; class Actinomycetes; order Kitasatosporales; family Streptomycetaceae; genus Streptomyces; species Streptomyces sp. NPDC088725. Next base: position 115,535 of record NZ_JBIVLO010000002.1, on the reverse strand, counting down.
CCTCCGAAGGGGCGAGGCGCTTCAGCTCTGCCTCGGTCGACTTGAGCAGGTCGTTCCAGGCGCTCTCGAACTTCTCGACGCCCTCGTCCTCGAGAAGCTGCACGATCTCGTCGTACGAGATGCCCAGCTTCTCGACGGCCTCGATGTCCGCGCGCGCCTGGTCGTACGTGCCACGGACCGTGTCACCGGTGATCTGCCCGTGGTCGCCGGTGGCTTCGAGAGTCGCCTCCGGCATGGTGTTCACCGTGTTCGGCGCCACCAGCTCGTCCACGTACAGGGTGTCCTTGTACGCGGGGTCCTTCACGCCGGTCGAGGCCCACAGCGGACGCTGCTTGTTGGCCTGGGCGCGGTCCAGCTTCTCCCAGCGGTCCGAGGAGAAGACCTCCTCGTACGCCTCGTAGGCGAGCCGGGCGTTGGCCAGCGCGACCTTGCCGCGGGCGGCCTTGGCCTCGGGCGTGCCGAGCGCGTCGAGCCGCTTGTCGATCTCGGTGTCCACGCGGGACACGAAGAAGGACGCCACCGAGTGGATCCTGGAGAGGTCGAGGCCCGCGGCCTTGGCCTTCTCCAGGCCCGCCAGGTAGGCGTCCATGACCGCGCGGTAGCGCTCCAGCGAGAAGATCAGCGTGACGTTGACGCTGATGCCGCGGCCGATCGTCTCGGTGATCGCGGGCAGACCCGCCTTCGTCGCCGGGATCTTGATCAGCGTGTTCGGACGGTCCACCAGCCACGCGAGCTGCTTGGCCTCGGCCGTGGTCGCCAGCGTGTTGTGGGCCAGCCGCGGGTCGACCTCGATGGAGACCCGGCCGTCCTGGCCGTCCGTGGCGTCGAAGACCGGCCGCAGGATGTCGGCGGCGTCACGGACGTCCGCCGTCGTGATCATGCGGATGGCTTCCTCGACGGTCACCCGGCGGGCGGCCAGCTCGGTCAGCTGCGTGTCGTAGCCGTCGCCCTGCGAGATCGCCTTCTGGAAGATCGACGGGTTCGTCGTCACACCCACCACGTGCTGCTGGTCGATGAGTTCGGCGAGGTTGCCGGAGCTGATCCGTTTGCGCGACAGGTCGTCGAGCCAGATCGCGACGCCTTCGTCGGAGAGGCGCTTGAGTGCGTCTGTCATGAGGTTTGCATCTCCTACAGTTCGTATACCGGCGTCAGCGCGCTGAGGCTTCGATAGATTCCCGGGCGGCCGAAGCCACCGCTTCGGCGGTGAAACCGAACTCGCGGAACAGGACCTTGCCGTCCGCGGAGGCTCCGAAGTGCTCCAGCGAGACGATGCGTCCCGCGTCGCCCACGAAGCGGTGCCAGGTCAGTCCGAGACCGGCCTCGACCGCCACCCGCGCCTTGACGGACGGCGGCAGCACGGAATCCCGGTACCCCTGGTCCTGCTCGTCGAACCACTCCACCGACGGCATCGACACGACGCGCGTGGGGATACCCGCGGCCTGAAGCTGCTCGCGCGCCTCGACCGCCAGCTGCACCTCGGAGCCCGTACCGATCAGCACGACCTGCGGAGCGCCGCCCTCGGCCTCGAAGAGGACGTAACCGCCGCGCGCGGCATCCTCGTTGGCCGGGTACGTCGGCACACCCTGACGCGTCAGCGCCAGACCGTGCGGCGCGCCCTTGGAGTGCCGCTTGAGGATCTCGCCCCACGCGATCGCCGTCTCGTTGGCGTCCGCCGGACGGACGATGTTGAGACCGGGGATGGCGCGCAGCACCGCCAGGTGCTCGACCGGCTGGTGCGTCGGGCCGTCCTCGCCGAGTCCGACGGAGTCGTGCGTCCAGACGTACGTGACCGGCACCTGCATCAGCGCGGCGAGCCTGACGGCCGGGCGCATGTAGTCGGAGAACACCAGGAAGGTGCCGCCGTAGATACGGGTGTTGCCGTGCAGCGCGATGCCGTTCATCGTCGAGCCCATGGCGTGCTCGCGGATGCCGTAGTGCACCGTGCGGCCGTACGGGTCGGCCTCCGGCAGCGGGTTGCCCACCGGGAGGAACGACGACGTCGCGTCGATCGTGGTGTTGTTCGAGCCGGCGAGGTCGGCGGAGCCGCCCCACAGCTCGGGGATGACCTCGCCCAGCGCCTGGAGGACCTTGCCGGACGCGGCGCGCGTCGCCACGGCCTTGCCGGTCTCGAACGCGGGGAGCTTGTCCTCCCAGCCGGCGGGCAGCTCGCCCGCGCGGACGCGGTCGAACGTCGCGGCGCGCTCGGGGTTGGCCGTACGCCACGCGGCGAACGTCTTCTCCCAGGCGGACCGCTCTTCCCGGCCGCGGTCCAGCGCCTCACGCGTGTGCGCCAGGACGTCGTCCGGGACGTCGAAGGACTTCTCCGGGTCGAGGCCGAGGACCTTCTTCGTGGCGGCCACCTCGTCGGCGCCGAGCGCCGAGCCGTGCGCGGCCTCGGTGTTCTGCGCGTGCGGGGCGGGCCAGGCGATGATCGAGCGGGCCGCGATGAAGGACGGGCGCGAGGTCTCGGCCTGCGCGGCCTTCAGGGCCTGGTAGAGACCCGCCGGGTCCAGGTCGCCGCTGGGCAGCTGCGCGACGCGCTGGACGTGCCAGCCGTACGCCTCGTAGCGCGCGAGCGTGTCCTCGGAGACGGCCGTCTCGGTGTCGCCCTCGATGGAGATGTGGTTGTCGTCCCACAGCAGGACGAGGTTGCCCAGCTTCTGGTGGCCGGCCAGCGAGGACGCCTCGGCCGAGATGCCCTCCTGGAGGCAGCCGTCGCCGGCGATCGCCCAGATGGTGTGGTCGAACGGGGAGGTGCCGGGCGCGGCCTCCGGGTCGTACAGGCCGCGCTCGTAACGGGCGGCCATCGCCATGCCCACGGCGTTCGCGACACCCTGGCCGAGCGGGCCCGTGGTGGTCTCGACGCCCGTGGTGTGCCCGTACTCCGGGTGGCCCGGGGTCTTCGAGCCCCAGGTGCGGAAGGCTTCGAGGTCCGCCAGCTCCAGGCCGTAACCGGCCAGGAAGAGCTGGATGTAGAGAGTGAGGGACGAGTGGCCCGCGGAGAGTACGAACCGGTCACGGCCCGTCCACTGCGCGTCGGCAGGGTCGTGCCGCATGAGCTTCTGGAACAGGACGTAGGCGGCGGGCGCCAGGCTCATGGCCGTACCGGGATGGCCGTTGCCGACCTTCTGTACGGAATCCATGGCCAGGACGCGAGCGGTATCGACGGCCCGCCGGTCCAATTCAGTCCACTCGAGTTCAGTGGTGGTCGGCTTGGTGCTCACCCTGAGTCAGGGCTCCTCTCCACATATCATCCCGGTGGCTGATGGCACACCGGATTCGCTGTCGAGCCTACCCTCGCAGCGCTGTCGCTCTTTTCGAGTTGCCCGCCGGTGAACAACAGGTACTGCCAGAGTGCGGCCCCCGGGAGGAGTTCGCCTCCCGGGCCACTCCCAACACGGGCCCACCCCCGCGAAGACGGCCTGTGGGCAACGTCTAGAGTGAGGTGGTAAGCGCAAGTCTTCACCGGGCTCTCATGCCCGGATCTTGCTGGGATTTCTCTGTCAGGGGTGTGCGTGACGGCCGTCGAGTCCCGACCCGCAGGGGCCGTCTTGACTCCGAATCCCGGTGGCCATCGGCTGCTCGGGGCACGGGTCAAGGCATTCGTCGCACTGACGAAGCCGCGGATCATCGAGCTGTTGCTCATCACCACCGTTCCGGTGATGTTCCTCGCCACGGGCGGCGTGCCGGACCTCTGGCTGGTCCTCTTCACCTGTGTCGGCGGATACCTCTCCGCGGGCGGCGCCAACGCGCTGAACATGTACATCGACCGCGACATCGACGCCCTGATGGACCGTACGTCGCAGCGTCCACTGGTCACCGGCATGGTCTCGCCGCGCGAGAGCCTGGTCTTCGGCCTCGCGCTCGCGGTGATCTCCACGCTCTGGTTCGGCCTGCTCGTCAACTGGCTCTCGGCGGCGCTCGCGCTGAGCGCGCTCCTCTTCTACGTCGTCGGCTACACGATGATCCTCAAGCGCCGCACCGCGCAGAACATCGTCTGGGGCGGCATCGCGGGCTGCATGCCCGTGCTGATCGGCTGGTCCGCCGTCACGAACACGCTGTCCTGGGCCGCCGTCATCCTCTTCCTCGTCATCTTCTTCTGGACGCCGCCGCACTACTGGCCGCTGTCGATGAAGGTGAAGGAGGATTACGCGCGGGTGGGTGTGCCGATGCTTCCCGTCGTGGCGTCCAACAAGGTGGTGGCCCGGCAGATCGTCGTCTACAGCTGGGTGATGGTCGGCGTCTCGCTGCTGCTGACCCCGCTCGGTTACACCGGCTGGTTCTACACGCTGGTGGCGCTGGTGGCCGGCGGCTACTGGCTGTGGGAGGCGCACGCGCTCCAGTCACGCGCCAAGGCCGGGGCGGCGGGCGCCAAGCTCAAGGAGATGCGGCTGTTCCACTGGTCGATCACCTATGTGTCGCTGCTCTTCGTGGCCGTCGCGGTGGACCCCCTCCTGCGCTGAGCGTTACCCGCCGGTAGCATCGGCCGCATGGCAGAGACTGAGCAGGTTGACGAGACCAAGCGGGCCGCCAAAGAAGCGGCCCGCGCCGAACGCCGTGCGGCCAGGCTGGCCCGGCACATCGGTGCCTTCGCCAAGCGGCACGGCGGAGCCGAGGGACAGCTCGCGAACCTCGGCCGGCCGGGCACCCGCATCGTGCTCGTCGGCGAGGACGGCGGCTGGGGCGATCTGGTCGCCCCCTCGCACGCCGTGGCCCTGAGCGCGGCCGAGAAGGCGGGGCTCACCCTGCACGAGACCTTCGACGGAGAGCTGGCGGCCAAGGTCCGCACGGGGCCGTACGAGTGGTCCCGGATGGCCGGTATCCAGATCGGCGGCCGCACCGCCCGCTGAGGCGACGGCAGCACGGGGGCGCCACCGGCGGCGGTTCACCGCCACCGGATCGCGGTTCACCCGTTGGACTGTGCGGGAACTGGCCCCAGACGGGAAGCGCGATGATCGAAACAGCGTCCTTGGTGGACCACTACTGCCACGGTGTGCTCCGTACGGAGCTGGGGCCGGCCACGTTCGAGGCCCAGCTGGGCAGAACGGCACGGCCCCCGGCCGCCGGCACCACCTTCTTCGACACCCAGACCGGGTTCGCCGTACGCCGCTGGTGTCCGCCGCTGCTCGGCCTCGAACCGCACTGCCCGCCCGCCAGATACCTCGCCCGCCGCAGGGAACTGGGCGCGCTGCGGTCGGCCGGGCTGCTGCTGCGCTCCACCGGCGTCTCCACCTATCTGGTGGACACCGGGCCGCCGGGCGAACTGACCGGGCCCGGCGAACTGGCCGCCGCCGGTGCCGCGGAGGCGCGCGAGATCGTCCGGCTCGAACCGCTCGCCGAGCGGGCCGCCGACACGGCGGGCTCGGTGCGGGACTTCCTGTCCGGTCTCTCGGAATCCGTGCACGGCGCGGCCGCCACGGCCGCCGCCCTCAGCTTCGCCTCGGGCCCCGGGGACACGCTCGCGGCGGCGCCGCATCCGCCGGGCCCCGGCGAGGTACGCGCCGCCGCGGGCCGGTGGCTCGCCGAACGCCGTACCGGCCGCGGACCGCTCAGCGAGCCCGTGCTGCTGCGCCACCTGCTCTGGATCGGCGTCACCACCGGGCTGCCGCTGCAACTGCACCTGGGCCCGGGTGACGTATATCCCCCGGCCGGCAGCGCGGATCCGACGGTGCTCACCGGCTTCGCGGCGGCCACCGAAGGGCTCGGCACCGATCTGGTGCTGCTGGGCACGTATCCGTACCACCGGCAGGCCGCCCAGCTGGCCGCGGCCTTCCCGCACGTGTACGCGGACCTCGGGCCCTCGCTCGCGTTCACGGGGGCGCGGGCCGCGGTCGTTCTGGCCGAGATGCTGGAACTCGCCCCGTTCGGGAAGCTGTTGTTCTCCAGCGGCGCGCGCGGCTTGCCCGAACTGCACGTCGTGGGCGCCCGGGTCTTCAGGGACGCGGTGGCGCGGGTGCTCGGCAGCTGGGTGTCGGAAGGTGCGTGGTCGCTCGCCGACGCACGGCGGGTCGCGGAGATGATCGCGGCGGGCAACGCCCGCCGCGTCTACGGCCTGCGGGACGGCGGTCTGCCGGACGGCGGTCTGCGGGACAGCCGCTGAGGCCGGCCGGCCGCGGAGATCGGCTGAAGTCCGGCGCCGCCGAGGTCAGACGGCAGCGGAGAGCGGGGCGTCCCACTGCGCCGGGATCCCGGGCGTGGTCACAGGACGCTCGCGCAGACTCACCGCCATCCGCAGCACCCCGATCCACACCAGGCACAGACCGAGCATGTGGACGCCGACCAGCACCTCGGGCAGGTCGGTGAGGTACTGCACGTACCCGACGGCGCCCTGCGCGAGCAGCACCAGCAGCAGGTTGCGGGCGACCACCCGGGTGTCCGGGGGAGCGTCCACCACCCGCAGCGTCAGCCACATCGCCACCGCCAGCACGCAGACGATCCAGGCGGTCACCTCGTGGACGTAGACCGTCGAGGCCCAGTCGAACGGCATCCGGGGGACGTCGCTGCTGTCGCCGGCGTGCGGTCCCGAGCCGGTGACGATCGTGCCCGCCACCATCAGCAGCACCGTGGTCGCGATCAGCGCCCACGACAGCTTGCGCACCGGGCGCGGCACGCGCGGGCGCGGATCGCCGTCGCCCTCGCGGGTGCGCAGCCAGGTGAGCGTGGTGACGGTGAGGAGACTGAGGGCGAGGAGCAGATGTCCCGCCACCGTCCAGGGGTTGAGGCCCGCGAGCACGGTGATGCCACCGAGTACGGCGTTGCCCATCACGAGCCAGAACTGCGACCACGCGAGCCGGGTCAGCCCGCGCCTGCGCGGCTTGGCGCTGCGCGCCGCGATGATCGCCCAGCCGACCGCCGCGCACAGGACGTACGTCAGCATCCGGTTACTGAACTCGATCGCGCCGTGGATCCCCTGCGCGGGGGTGGCGACGAGGCTGTCGTCCGTGCACTTGGGCCAGGTGTCGCAGCCGAGACCGGATCCGGTCAGCCGGACCGCGCCGCCGGTGACGACGATGAGCACGCTCGCCAGCACGGCGCAGAGCGCGGCGAGTTGGAGCGTACGGGGCGAAGGCGTCCAGCGCCGGGCGATATAGGCGAGGGGGGTCAACACGGCCACCATCGTAGGCGCGAGCTTGTGCGGCTTTTCACGAGGGGTCCTTCCGCGCGTCCTCGCGCCGGGCTTCGTCGTGCCGCGCGGCCCCTGCCACGCTTCCCCGCGCCGGGCGGCCACGGGTACGCGCACCGGGCGTACGACCCGTCCGGCCGGGCGCGCCGGAGGAGTCACTCCCAGCGGAAGAACGCGCCCGCCGCGCCGAGACCGGCGGCCGCCCACACGGCGAGGACGCCCAGATCGCCCCAGGGCATGCCCGCGCCGTGCTGGAGGACGTCCCGCAGGCCGTCGGAGAGCGCCGAGATCGGCAGCAGCCCGAGCACCGACTGCGCCGCGTCCGGGAACTTCTCCAGCGGCACGATCACCCCGCCGCCCACCAGGAGCAGCAGGAAGACCAGGTTCGCGGCGGCCAGCGTCGCCTCCGCCCGCAGCGTGCCCGCCATCAGCAGGCCGAGTCCGGAGAAGGCGGCCGTGCCGAGGACGAGCAGCAGCAGGACAGCGAAGGGGCTGCCGTGCGGGGACCAGCCGAGCGCGAACGCGATGACCGTCAGCAGGACCACCTGGAGCACTTCCGTGACCAGCACGGCGAGCGTCTTCGCGGTCATGAGGCCCCAGCGGGGCAGCGGTGAGACGGCGAGGCGTTTGAGCACGCCGTAGCGCCGCTCGAAGCCGGTGGCGATGGCCTGGCCGGTGAACGCGGTGGACATCACGGCCAGCGCCAGGATCCCGGGCGCCAGGAAGTCCACCGCCTTGTCCGCGCCGGTGTCCACGACGTCCACCGCCGAGAACAGCACCAGCAGCAGCGAGGGGATGATCACGGTCAGCAGCAGCTGCTCGCCGTTGCGCAGCAGCAGCTTCGTCTCGAACGCGGTCTGCGCGCCGATCATGCGCGCCAGGGGAGCCGCGCCGGGCGCCGGGGCGTACCTACCCGCGCCGGAGCCCGCCCCGGTGGCCGCGCTCGTACCCGTGCTGGTGCCGGTGCTCATGAACGCAGCTCCTTGCCGGTCAGTTCGAGGAAGACGTCCTCCAGCGTGTGCCGCTCCACCGAGATCCCGTCCGCCATCACGCCGTGCTGCGCGCACCACGAGGTGACCGTGGCGAGCAGCTGGGGATCGACCGTGCCGCTGATCCGGTACACGCCGGCGGCAGGTTCGGCGGCAGAGGTGCCGTCCGGCAGCGCCTTCAGCAGGGAGCCGAGGTCGAGTCCGGAGCGCCCGGTGAAGCGCAGGGTGTTCTCCGCGCCGCCCCGGCACAGCGCCTCGGGGCTGCCCTGCGCGATGACCCGGCCCGCGTCGATGATCACGACATCGTCGGCGAGCTGCTCGGCCTCGTCCATGAAGTGCGTGGTCAGTACGACACCGACGCCGTCGGCGCGCAGCTCGCGGACCAGGTCCCAGGTGGAGCGGCGGGCCTGCGGGTCGAGTCCGGCGGTCGGTTCGTCCAGGAAGACCAGCTCGGGGCGGCCGACGACGGCCAGGGCCAGCGCGAGCCGCTGCTGCTGTCCGCCGGAGAGCCGCCGGTACGTCGTACGGCCGCAGTCGCCGAGGCCGAGACGTTCGATCAGCGCGTCCACGTCGAGTGGCCGCGCGTGCAGCCGGGCCATGTGGCGGAGCATCTCACCGGCGCGCGCGCCGGAGTACACGCCGCCGGACTGGAGCATCACGCCGATGCGCGGGCGCAGCCGGGCGGCGTCGGCGACGGGATCGAGGCCGAGGACGCGCACGGTGCCGGCGTCGGGCCTGCGGTAGCCCTCGCAGGTTTCGATCGTGGTGGTCTTGCCCGCGCCGTTGGGGCCGAGTACGGCGGTCACGGTACCGGCGCGTACGACCAGATCGAGGCCGTCCACCGCGGACGTGGCCCCGTACCTCTTGACCAGGCCGCGAACCTCTACGACGGGGTCGGCGGCGGCCGGATCCGCGGCGGAGCCGCCGGCGGGGCGCTCACGCGGGAAGACGCTGTGCATGGCGGGAAGTCTAGGCAGCGCGGCCGGGGGCGCCTGCCGCGGGGGCGAATATGGCCTGTTTGCGACATTCGCAGGCCTCCTTAGGTGACCCTAAGTGATGAAACCCACCGCGCGTCGTCGCGGAGCGCGGTTGTCACGGCCGGAGGAATTACGCAACAATGGCGTTGTGAAATACGTTGGCGAGGCTCCTCAGGAGGAACTCGCGACCGGTGAGCACTCCACTCGCAACCGGGTCGCGCGCTCCATCCTGGACCACGGCCCGTCCACCGTCTCCGAGCTGGCGGGTCGCCTCGGGCTCACCCAGGCCGCCGTACGCCGCCACCTCGACGCGCTCGTCGCCGATTCCGTCGTGGAACCCCGCGAGCAGCGCGTCTACGGCTCGCGCGGACGGGGCAGGCCCGCCAAGGCGTTCGCCCTGACCGACTGCGGCAGGGACGCCTTTGACCAGTCGTACGACAAGCTCGCCGCCGACGCGCTGCACTGGATCTCCAAGGCCGCGGGCGGCGGAGAGAAGGGCGAGGCGGCTGTCGCGGCCTTCGCCCGCGCCCGCGTCGCCGGACAGGGCGAAGGGTATCGTCAAGCGGTCGAGGCCGCGGACCCCGACCGGCGCACGGAGGCCCTGGCCAGGGCCCTGAGCGCCGACGGATACGCGGCAACGGCCCGCAGCGCGCCGAACCAGCAGGGTGAACAGCTCTGCCAGCACCACTGCCCGGTGGCGCATGTCGCCGAGCAGTACCCGCAACTGTGCGAGGCGGAGACGGAATTCTTCTCCGACCTGCTCGGGACGCATGTGCAGCGCCTCGCCACCATCGCCCACGGCGACGGGGTCTGCACGACGTTCATCCCCCGTAGCGCCTCATCGGGCGACACGGCACGGAGCAGTACCCCGCAGACCACTCATCACGTATCTGAAAGCAACGCCGGGAGGAACCCCGCATGACTCTCCCCACGGAGACTGCCCACCCCGAACTCGAGGGTCTGGGTACGTACGAATTCGGCTGGGCCGACTCCGACGCTGCCGGCGCCGCTGCCAAGCGCGGTCTTTCCGAGGCTGTCGTGCGTGACATCTCGGACAAGAAGAACGAGCCGGAGTGGATGCTGAAGCTGCGGCTGAAGGGTCTGAAGCTGTTCGGCAAGAAGCCCATGCCGAGCTGGGGCTCCGACCTCTCCGGCATCGACTTCGACAACATCAAGTACTTCGTGCGGTCCACCGAGAAGCAGGCGGAGTCCTGGGAGGACCTGCCGGAGGACATCAAGAACACGTACGACAAGCTCGGCATCCCCGAGGCGGAGAAGCAGCGCCTCGTCGCGGGTGTCGCGGCCCAGTACGAGTCCGAGGTCGTCTACCACCAGATCCGTGAGGACCTGGAGGAGCAGGGTGTCATCTTCAAGGACACCGACACCGCGCTCAGGGAGCACCCGGAGCTGTTCCAGGAGTACTTCGGCACGGTCATCCCGGTCGGCGACAACAAGTTCGCGTCGCTGAACTCGGCCGTGTGGTCCGGCGGATCGTTCATCTACGTGCCGAAGGGCGTGCACGTCGACATCCCGCTCCAGGCCTACTTCCGTATCAACACGGAGAACATGGGCCAGTTCGAGCGGACGCTGATCATCGTCGACGAGGACGCCTACGTCCACTACGTCGAGGGCTGCACCGCCCCGATCTACTCCTCGGACTCGCTGCACAGCGCCGTGGTCGAGATCATCGTCAAGAAGGGCGGCCGCTGCCGCTACACGACGATCCAGAACTGGTCGAACAACGTCTACAACCTGGTCACCAAGCGCGCCGTGGCGTACGAGGGCGCGACCATGGAGTGGGTCGACGGCAACATCGGCTCCAAGGTCACGATGAAGTACCCGGCCGTCTACCTCATGGGCGAGCACGCCAAGGGCGAGACCCTGTCCATCGCCTTCGCGGGCGAGGGCCAGCACCAGGACGCCGGCGCCAAGATGGTCCACATGGCCCCCAACACCTCGTCCAACATCGTCTCCAAGTCGGTGGCGCGCGGGGGCGGCCGTACGTCGTACCGCGGTCTGATCGAGATCGGCGAGGGCGCGGCGGGCTCCAAGTCCAACGTGCTCTGTGACGCGCTGCTGGTGGACACCATCTCGCGCTCGGACACCTACCCCTACGTGGACGTCCGCGAGGACGACGTGTCCATGGGTCACGAGGCGACCGTCTCCAAGGTCTCCGAGGACCAGCTCTTCTACCTGATGAGCCGCGGTCTCACCGAGTTCGAGGCCATGGCGATGATCGTGCGCGGATTCGTCGAGCCGATCGCCAAGGAGCTGCCCATGGAGTACGCGCTGGAGCTGAACCGGCTGATCGAACTGCAGATGGAGGGCTCGGTGGGCTAGTCCCACCCGGGGGCGGATCCCGCCCCCACCCCCCGCCGGTCCGTCGACCGCGGTAAGCGGCCGATTCCTTACGCACAGAGGCAGAGAGAGAGCACGACGACAGCCATGGCTGAGGCTCAGAACATCCCGGTGGGCTCCACCACCGCCGGTTCGATCGCGGTGGCCGCCGAGTCGACCGTCGCCACGCGCATGAGCGCGCCCCCCTCCTTCGACGTCGCGGACTTCCCCGTCCCGCACGGCCGCGAGGAGGAGTGGCGGTTCACGCCGCTGGAGCGGTTGCGCGGTCTGCACGACGGCACCGCCACCGCGACGGACGGCAGCGTCACGCTGGAGGTGAGCGCCCCCGACGGCGTCACCGTCGAGACCGTGGGCCGTGACGACGCGCGCATCGGCAAGGCGGGCGTCCCGGCCGACCGGGTCGCCGCCCAGGCGTTCTCCTCGTTCGAGAAGGCCTCGGTCATCTCGGTGCCGAAGGAGGCCGTGCTGAGCGAGCCGATCCGGATCGCCGTGCACGGTGAGGGCGGCACGTCCTACGCCCACCAGGTCATCGAGCTGGGCGCCTTCGCCGAGGCGGTCGTGGTCCTCGACCACACCGGCGACGCGGTGGTCGCGGCCAACGTCGACTACCTCATCGGTGACGGCGCCAAGCTGACCGTCGTCTCCGTCCAGGACTGGGACGACAAGGCCGTCCACGTCGCCCAGCACAACGCGCTGGTCGGCAGGGACGCCTCGTTCAAGTCGGTCGTCGTGACGTTCGGCGGCGACGTCGTACGGCTGCACCCGCGCGTCGAGTACGCGGGACCCGGCGGCGAGGCCGAGCTGTTCGGCCTCTACTTCACCGACCGCGGCCAGCACCAGGAGCACCGCCTCCTGGTCGACCACAACGCGCCGAACTGCAAGTCCAACGCCGTCTACAAGGGCGCGCTCCAGGGCCAGGACGCACACGCCGTATGGATCGGTGACGTGCTCATCCGCGCCTCGGCCGAGGGCACCGACACGTACGAGATGAACCGCAACCTGGTTCTCACGGACGGCGCCCGGGTCGACTCCGTGCCGAACCTGGAGATCGAGACCGGCGAGATCGCCGGTGCCGGACACGCCTCGGCCACCGGCCGGTTCGACGACGAGCAGCTGTTCTACCTGATGGCGCGCGGCATCCCCGAGACCGAGGCCCGCCGCCTGGTCGTGCGCGGCTTCTTCGCCGAGCTGGTCCAGCAGATCGGTCTGCCGGACGTCGAAGAACGGCTGCTCGGCAAGATCGAGACGGAGCTGGAGGCTTCCGTCTGATGGCCTTCGTCCGAGTCTGTGGCCTGAGCGAGCTGGAGGACGGCACCCCGAAGCGGGTGGAGATCGACAGCACTCCGGTCTCCGTCGTCCTGACCGAGGGCGAGGTGTTCGCGATCAACGACATCTGCTCGCACGCGAACGTGTCGCTGTCGGAGGGCGAGGTGGAGGACTGCATGATCGAATGCTGGCTGCACGGCTCCAGCTTCGACCTCCGCTCCGGCAAGCCGTCCGGCCTTCCCGCGACGCGCCCCGTCCCCGTTTACCCCGTAGAGATCCAAGGGGACGATGTGCTCGTCTCCGTCACCCAGGAGTCCTGAGCTACCCATGGCAACGCTTGAAATCAACGACCTGCACGTCACCGTCGAGACGGAGAACGGCGCCCGCGAGATCCTCAAGGGTGTCGATCTGACCGTCAAGCAGGGCGAGACGCACGCCATCATGGGCCCCAACGGCTCCGGCAAGTCGACCCTCGCGTACTCGCTGGCGGGCCACCCCAAGTACACGGTCACGGGCGGCACCGTCACCCTCGACGGCGAGGACGTCCTCGCCATGAGCGTCGACGAGCGCGCCCGCGCCGGCCTCTTCCTCGCGATGCAGTACCCCGTCGAGGTCCCCGGCGTCTCCGTCTCCAACTTCCTGCGTACGTCGGCCACGGCGATCCGCGGCGAGGCCCCCAAGCTGCGCACCTGGGTGAAGGAGGTCCGGGAGACCATGGAGCGTCTTCACATGGACCCCTCCTTCGCCGAGCGCAACGTGAACGAGGGCTTCTCCGGCGGTGAGAAGAAGCGCCACGAGATCCTTCAGCTCGAACTGGCCAAGCCGCACATCGCGATCCTCGACGAGACCGACTCCGGCCTCGACGTCGACGCGCTGCGCATCGTCTCGGAGGGCGTCAACCGCGTCCGCGAGACCGGTGACGTCGGCACCCTGCTGATCACGCACTACACGCGGATTCTCCGCTACATCAAGCCCGACTTCGTGCACGTCTTCGCACAGGGCCGCATCGCCGAGTCCGGCGGCGCGGAGCTGGCCGACAAGCTGGAGAACGAGGGCTACGAGGCCTACGCGAAGGGTGGAGTCACCGCGTGACACAGCTGCCGGGCCTTCTCACAGCGTCCGATCACCTGCTCGACGAGGCGATCCGCAAGGACTTCCCCTTGCTGGACCGCACGGTCCACGACGGCCGGAAGATCGTGTACCTGGACAACGCGGCGACCTCGCAGAAGCCGCGCCAGGTCCTCGACGCGCTCAATGGCTACTACGAGCAGCACAACGCCAATGTGCACCGTGGTGTCCATGTGCTCGCCGAGGAGGCCACGGCGCTGTACGAAGGCGCCCGCGACAAGGTCGCCGCTTTCATCAACGCGCCGAGCCGCGACGAGGTCATCTTCACGAAGAACGCCTCGGAGTCGCTCAACCTCGTGGCCAACATGCTCGGCTGGGCCGATGAGCCCTACCGGGTGGACCACGAGACCGAGATCGTCATCACGGAGATGGAGCACCACTCCAACATCGTGCCGTGGCAGCTGCTCTCGCAGCGCACGGGCGCGAAGCTGAAGTGGTTCGGCCTCACCGACGACGGCCGTCTCGACCTGTCCAACATCGACGAGATCATCACGGAGAAGACGAAGATCGTCTCCTTCGTGCTGGTCTCCAACATCCTGGGCACGGTCAACCCCGTCGAGGCGATCGTCAGGCGCGCGCAGCAGGTCGGCGCGCTGGTGCTGATCGACGCCTCGCAGGCCGCGCCGCACATGCCGGTGGACGTCCAGGCGCTCCAGGCCGACTTCGTGGCCTTCACCGGCCACAAGATGTGCGGTCCGACCGGCATCGGCGTGCTCTGGGGCCGCCAGGAGCTGCTGGAGGACCTGCCGCCGTTCCTCGGTGGCGGCGAGATGATCGAGACCGTGTCGATGCACTCGTCGACGTACGCTCCGGCGCCGCACAAGTTCGAGGCGGGCACGCCGCCGATCGCCCAGGCGGTCGGTCTCGGCGCGGCCGTCGACTACCTGAGCGCGATCGGCATGGACAAGATCGCCGCGCACGAGCACGCGATCACCGACTACGCGGTGAAGCGGCTCCTGGAGGTGCCGGACCTGCGCATCATCGGCCCCACCACGGCCGAGGACCGCGGCGCCGCGATCTCCTTCACGCTCGGCGACATCCACCCGCACGACGTGGGCCAGGTGCTGGACGAGCAGGGCATCGCCGTCCGGGTCGGGCACCACTGCGCGCGGCCGGTCTGCCTGCGGTACGGAATTCCCGCGACCACGCGAGCGTCGTTCTACCTGTACTCCACTCCGGCCGAGGTCGACGCCCTGGTCGACGGGCTGGAGCACGTCCGTAACTTCTTCGGATGAGGGACTGACACGTGAAGCTGGATTCGATGTACCAGGACGTCATCCTGGACCACTACAAGCACCCGCACGGGCGCGGTCTGCGGGACGGCGACGCCGAGGTACACCACGTCAACCCGACGTGCGGTGACGAGATCACCCTGCGCGTACGGTACGAGGGCTCCCGGATCGCCGATGTCTCGTACGAGGGACAGGGCTGCTCCATCAGCCAGGCCAGCGCGTCCGTGATGAACGAGCTGCTGGTCGGCAAGGAACTGGCCGAGGCGCAGAAGATCCAGGGCACCTTCCTGGAGCTGATGCAGTCCCGCGGCCAGATCGAACCCGATGACGCGATGGAGGAGGTGCTGGAGGACGCGGTCGCGTTCTCCGGTGTCTCCAAGTACCCCGCCCGGGTGAAGTGCGCGCTACTGAGCTGGATGGCGTGGAAGGACGCGACGGCCCAGGCACTGGGCGGCACCGCGCAGAAGGAGACGGCATGAGTGAGAACGAGACCCTGACCATGAAGCCCGCCTCGGAGGACGAGGTCCGCGAGGCGCTGTACGACGTCGTCGACCCCGAGCTGGGCATCGATGTCGTCAACCTCGGGCTGATCTACGGCATTCACATCGACGAGTCCAACATCGCGACCCTGGACATGACGCTGACGTCGGCGGCCTGTCCGCTGACCGATGTGATCGAGGACCAGGCGAAGGCGGCGACGGACGGCATCGTCAACGAACTCAAGATCAACTGGGTCTGGATGCCGCCGTGGGGCCCGGACAAGATCACGGACGACGGCCGCGAGCAGCTGCGCGCGCTGGGCTTCAACGTCTGAGCCGTCCTCCCGGCTGAGCTGCACCGCCAAAACCCCGCGCCCTTGAGGCCGCGGGGTTTTGCCGTGTGTTCACTCATGTGTTCATCCGCGCGTCACCGCTTTGCGTACGGTCGTACGCATCGCTGCGTACACTCGTACGCATGGGATACGGACTGCTGGCCGCGGCCATCGCTGCGGAGGTGGCGGGCACCACGGCCATGAAGTACAGCGAGGGCTTCACCCGTCTCTGGCCCTCGCTGCTGACGGTCGTCGGCTATCTGCTGGCCTTCACCCTGCTCGCGCGGACGCTCAAGACGCTCTCCGTGGGCACGGCCTACGCGATATGGGCCGGCGCGGGCACCGCGGCCATCGCCGTCATCGGCATGGTTTTCCTGGGCGAGTCGACGGGCCCGGTCAAGCTGGCCGGGATCGCGCTGGTCATCGCCGGGGTCGTCGTGCTCAATTTCGGCGGCTCGCACTGATGGCCCGCCGATACGACCCCGAGCGCCGCCAGCGCATCATCGACGCCGCGATCCGGGTGACCGGGCGGAGCGGGATCGCCGGGCTGAGCCACCGTACGGTCGCGGCGGAGGCCGATGTGCCGCTCGGCTCGACCACGTACCACTTCGCCTCGCTGGACGAACTGCTGGTCGCCGCGTTGCGCCAGGCCAACGAGGGGTTCGCGGCCGCCGTACGGGAGAGCGGGATCCTGGCGGATCCGCGCTGCGACGTCGCGACGGAACTGGCGCGGCTCACCGGCGCATGGCTCGCGGGCGACCGTACCGGCGTGGAACTGGAGTACGAGCTGTACCTCGCGGCCCTGCGCCGTCCCGCGCTGCGCCCGGTGGCCGCCGAGTGGGCGGAAGGGGTCGCCGACACCCTTGCGGCGCGCACCGACCCGGTCACCGCGCGGGCGCTCGTCGCGCTGCTGGACGGGATCTGTCTCCAGGTGCTGCTCACGGGTGTTCCGTACGACGAGCGGTACGCGCGTGAGATGCTGGCCCGGCTGGTTCCGGCCGCGCCCGGACCCGTTCCGGCCGCGCCCGGACCGTTTCCGGCCGATCAGCCGGCTGCTGGGCCCGCCGGCCCCACGACGGTAGGTTGATCGGGTGAACATCCCCACCCCGGACTACGGACCCGGCCCCGAGCCGGCTCCCGACGCGGGCCCCGAGATCACCTATGCCGAGTGCAGGCAGTGCGGCACCCTGATCGCCGGGCTCGACGGCCGTTACAGCTGCGGAGTCTGCGGCTGGGTCAACCACCACTCCGAGGGGCACAGACCGCTGCCGCGCGCGGAGGACGACGCGGACCACACGACGGGCGCCAGGGCGGGCAACCGGCTGAGCTGACCGGGGCGTTGGCCGCGTCCTTGCCTCGTCTCGCCCTGGTGCGTCTCTGCCGGCGCGGCCCGCTCCTGAGACCGGTTCGCCCCGGTGACCTCGGGCCGGTTAGGTTTTGGGTATGACCGACACGACTCCTCGTACCTCCGGCGCCGTCGCCGCCGGCCTCGCCACCCTCACCGAGGACGGCACCGTCCTCGACACCTGGTTCCCCGCGCCCCGGCTCACCACCGACGCGGCGCCGTCCGGCACCGAGCGGCTGTCGGCCGAGCGCGCCGTGGAGCTGCTGGGGGCCGGCGCCGCCAAGGCCGTCGGGCCCGACGCGCGCCGCGGGGTCGAGGTCGTCGCCGTGCTGACGAGCATCGCCTCCCTGGACGACAAGCCGCTCGACGCGCACGACGCGTACCTGCGGCTGCACCTGCTCTCGCACCGCCTGGTCCGGCCGCACGGCCAGAACCTGGACGGCATCTTCGGGCTGCTCGCCAACGTCGCCTGGACCTCGCTCGGCCCGGTGGCCGTCGACACGCTGGAGACGGTACGGCTCAACGCCCGCGCCGAGGGGCTGCACCTCCAGGTGACCTCGATCGACAAGTTCCCCAGGATGACCGACTACGTCGCCCCCAAGGGCGTGCGTATCGGTGACGCCGACCGGGTCAGGCTGGGCGCGCACCTGGCCGCTGGCACCACCGTCATGCACGAGGGCTTCGTCAACTTCAACGCGGGCACCCTCGGCACGTCGATGGTCGAGGGCCGGATCTCCGCGGGCGTCGTCATCGGTGACGGCACCGACATCGGCGGCGGCGCCTCCACCATGGGCACGCTGTCCGGCGGCGGCACCGAGCGCATCGTGATCGGCGAGCGCTGCCTGATCGGCGCGGAGGCGGGCGTCGGCATCGCGCTCGGCGACGAGTGCGTGGTCGAGGCGGGGCTGTACGTTACGGCCGGTACGCGCGTCACGCTGCCCGACGGCCAGATCGTCAAGGCGCGCGAGCTGTCCGGCGCGAACAACATCCTCTTCCGCCGCAACTCGGTCACCGGCACGGTCGAGGCCCGCCCGAACAACGCGGTCTGGGGCGGTCTGAACGACGTACTGCACAGTCACAACTGACGCACCGTCACCTACGGGTGATCTGCGGCGCTTCCCGGCACGCCCTCAGCAGCCCGCCAACCGCCCCCGGTCGGCGGGCTGCTGCCGTTCCCGAGCGGTCGTCCCGGCCGGTGTCCTGTCCTTGTCGCGGCATGAGAACAGGCGCCGTGTGTGCGTTCGGCATGCGGCAGGATGCTTGGAGGGCGCCTCGGGCTGAGCCCGGCCGGGCCGGAGGCGGAGGCCGCCTGTCATCGGGGGCTGGTCCAGTGGAGAGATGGGGAGCATGGACACCGAACACGCCGACCAGGGCGAACTCACCGCGCTGCGCGAGGCTTTCCCGGCGGAATTCCGTCTGCCGCCGCTGGGCTGGGACGCGGTCCGCGACTTCGAGCGCGCGCACGGCGTCGTCCTGCCCGAGCCGTACCGCACGCTGGTCGCCGACATCTGTGACGGCTGCACCGAAGGGCCCGCCGACGTCGACGGGCTGATACCCGTGGCGGCGCTGCCCGCCGACTGGGGACCCGCCGACACGCAGCGGGTGCTCGCCCGGCCCTTTCCGCTCACACGGACCTGGGTGTGGGAGGACGATCCGCGTCCGTACGAGGAGATAGAGCCGCTGATCGACGAGGTCAGCAACCACGGCAGCGTGGTCCTCGGCACGGACGGCTGCGGCCTGTACTGGCACCTCGTGGTCACCGGCACGCACCGGGGCCGCGTCTGGACCGTCAGCGACGTCGGAGCGGCGCCGTTCGGAGCGGAATGGGGCCGCTCCGATGCCGGCCTCGGCTTCGCCGACTGGGTGGCGCACTGGCAGGGCCTGAGCCCGAGCCCAACGCCGACGCCGACCCCGAGCCGGATCCCGGGCCCCTGATGCCGATGCCGTCTCCAGCCGCGCCCGGTTGCGGCTGCCGGTATGCCGGAACCTCCTGGATGAGGACGGGCGCGGTGGTTCTGTGCGCGTCAATCACCTGTGCGGGCACAGAAATTGTCAAGAGCCGCCCGGCGTAAGGGGCTTGTCGGGTACATGAAGCAGGTGGCATGGGTCCGTATACGTCTAGGCTGGGAGGCTCCCCGACCCCCGTCGTACGCCGCAAGGAGAACCACCAGATGTCCGCAGACCGCCCCTCTCTGCCGCCGGTGCGGCTGCCCTCGGACGCGGAACTGGCGCGGGACGCGCTGGCCGCGCCGCTGCTCGCGCGGGCGGTGCGCCTGGCCCGCTGGTCCGGCCCCGGGACACGTGTCGGGGCCGGGGGCGAGCTGGTCGACGAGCAGCTGCCCGCGGCGGCCGAACAGCTCGGTCTCGGCGACGAGTTGGCCGAAGGTTCGGGTGAGGCGTACGCGAGTGAGGCCTGGCGCGTGGCGGTCGACACCGGCCTGGTCGAGGTCGAGGACCCGGACGAGTCCGAGACGCACGCGGTGGACGAGGACGACGCGCTGGGCCGGGTCGTCCCGGGCGCCGCGCTCGACCTGATCACCTCGGGCACGCCGCAGGACGTCCTGTCCCTCTGGCTCGACGGCCTCGACGTGGTGTTCGCCGACGCGACCGCGCCGGTCCTCGACGATCTGGCCGCCGCCATCGGCGACAACGGCGAGATCGACTTCGACTCGCTGGACTGGGACCCGGAGGCCGAGGCGGAATTCCTCGAAGGGGTGCTCGGCAACCTCTACCTGCTCACCGTCGCCGACGCGGGAGCCGGTGAGAGCCCCGTACCGCTGCCGGTGCTCGCCGCCTCGCTGGTCGTCCCCGACGACATGGGCGAACCGACCGACGACATCCTGGAGCAGGTGTCCGAGGCGATGATGCGCCTGGACGACCAGTTCCGGCTGCTGGAGCCGATCGGGCTGGTCTCGTACGTACCGGTGGACGAGGCCCTGATGGCCGAGGACCCGGAGGACGCCCCGGGTGCCGACCCGTCCGTGCCGGTGGACGAGGACGACGTCTCGCGGTACGGCATGGTCAGGCTGACCCCGCTCGGCCTGTACGGGATCAGGGCGCGGATGCTGGAAGCGGGGGTCGAGGCGCCCGTGGTGGGCGAGCTGGCCGACAAGGGCGCGGACGCGCTGCTGACGGGTGTCGCGTACTTCCCCGAGCTGTCCGCGCACGCCGAGACCGAGCTGTGGCTGGCCCGCCGCGAACCGGCCGGGGCCGCCCGCGACCTCCTCGCGGCGGCGAAGGGCACCGACGCGGGCGCCCCCCTGCGCCGTCTCCACTGCCAGCAGGCGCTGTCCCTCGTGGGAGCGGAGGCCGAGTCCGCCGTACGGGACGTCCTCGACGACCCGGAGCTGGGCGGCCTGGCCCGGGTCTGGCTCGCCGAACTGGGCGCGGACGACGTGCCGCAGCCGCCGGAGACGATGATCTTCTGGCTCGCGATCGACACGATCGCGGCCCAGCTCGAAGCCGACGGCGAACCGGACGAGCTGCGGGAGCTGATCGAGGGCCTGGTCGGCCAGCACAGCGGCTTCTTCGAAGCGGCCTGGCGGGTGGACCACCCGGCCACGGCGGACGTCCTGGAGGCGATGGGACGTCTGCACCGCGACCGCGCGACGGCGAAGGAAGCCCGCAAGGCGGCGTTCAAGGCGCGGTCGCACGGCGGTAGTTGATATTGCGGCGGGGGATGCGGTGCCTGGCCGCACCCCCCGCCCCGCATCGCCCCGCCCGGCATCGCCTGGCATCACACCGCCGTATTGCCCGCGCCGCACCGCCCGTGCGCGCCGCGTACGCCGTGCCTCACGTGCGCAGGTACGAGGCGCCGTTCAGATCGAGCACCGTCCCCGACGACCACTCGGCCGCCGGGGACGCCAGCCACAGCACCGCCTCGGCCACCTCCTGCGCGGAGGCCACCCGCCCGAACGGGCTCTGCGCGCGGATCGCTTCGCCCTCCTCGCCCACGAGACGGTGCGCGACCCGCTCCGTCTCGATGAAGCCGGGGGCGACGGACGCGACGCCGATGCCGTACGGCGCGAGGGAGACGGCCAGCGACTGGCCCAGCGCGTGCACCGCCGCCTTCGTCGCCCCGTACGCGGGATAGTCAGGCTCGCCGCGGAACGCGCCACGCGAGCCGACGTTGACGATCCGGCCGCCCGTGCCCCGGTCGATCATGGAACGCGCCGCGCGATGGCTGAGCAGCGCCGTGCCGAGCAGGTTGACGGACATGTGGCGCTGCCACTGCTCCGCCCACTCCTCGTACGACGTGGTCGCGAGCGGATGAGGATCGTTCACCGCCGCGTTGTTGACCAGTACGTCGATCCCGCCGAGCGCCTGGCCGGCCTCGTCGGCGACCCGTGCGGCCCCCGCCGGATCGGACACGTCGCCGCCCACCAGGACGTGCCCCTCGCCGGCCAGCGACTCCAGGGTGAGGCGCGCGTCCGAGGCGCGGCTGCCGTAGTGGACCGCGACCCGGTCGCCGTTGGCGGCGAAAGCCTGGGCGACGGCGCGGCCGAGGCCGCGGGAGGCGCCGCTGACAAGGACACGGCGATCGGTGGCCGGGAGGTTCATGGAACGTGACCTTTCGATGTCGGGCGGTGTTCAACCGCCGTTTATACGCGAGCGGGACGGTCGTGGCGTATCCACCAGACGGTAATGAGAAGACTGCCAGGAGAACGCGATGCCGCTGACCCGCCGGGATCTCGACGGAACAGCCGCTCTCACCGCGGCGGGTTTCCTCCTCACCGGGACGGTCGGCGCCCTGGCCACCGCGCCCGGCGCGCTCGCTGCCCAGGAGGCCTCCGAGGCAGCCTCGGGCGACGCGGGCGAGGCGCCGGGTTACGGGCCACTGCTCCCCGACCCCGCGGGCGTCCTCGCGCTGCCGGCCGGATTCTCGTACCGGATCATCACGCACAGCGGCGTCACCACGCTGGAGTCCGGTGAGCACACCCCGTCCCGGCACAGCGGCACCGCCGCCTTCGAGGGCCCGCGCGGGGCCACCCTGCTTGTCAACAACCACGCGCTGAGCGGCCCGAGGTCCGACGCGGACCGGCCGGTGCCGCTCACCGGAGGACTGGTCCACGACCCGGCCGCGGCCGGCGGCTGCACGGTCGTGGAGGCCCGGCCGGGCGGCGGCATGACCGAACGGACCGCCCTCGCGGGCACCTGCGCCAACCGCGCGGGCGGGTCCACCCCGTGGGGCACCTCGCTCAGCTGCGAGGGGAACGCCGTCCTGGCGGGCCAGGGTGGCATGACGAAGGACCACGGCTACGTCTTCGAGGTCGACCCCCACGAGCGCCACGCCGACCAAACCCCCCGGCCGGTGAAGGCGTTCGGCCGCTACGCGCACGAGGCCGTCGTCTTCGACCCGCGCACGGGATACGTCTACCTGACCGAGAACGCCTCCGGCCCCAACGGCCTGTTCTACCGCTGGGTCCCGCCGCACGGCTTCACTCACGGCCGGGGCAGGCTGCGCGGACTCGCCGACGACGCGGGTCTCCTCCAGGCGCCGCGCTGCTTCGACGCGGGCGGCCGCTTCGTGGACGACCTCTCGCGGGCCGTCAGGCCCGGCACCGTCTACGGCGTGGACTGGGTGGACGTGCCCGACAGGGACGCGCGGACCGTCGACGTACGGCGGCAGTTCCCCGAGGGGGATGTCACGCGCGCCAGAAAGCTGGAAGGGATGTGGTGGGCGGACGGCGGCGCGTACTTCGTCTCCGCGTACGCGCGTGACGCGTACGCGCCCGACACGACCCCGGACGGGCGGCCGTACGACGGCCAGGTGTGGTTCTACAGTCCCAGGCGGCGCACGCTGACGCTCAAGGTCCTGATCAGCGTGCCCGGAGACCCGGGCCAGGGCGGCGCGTTCGACGGTCCCGGCCACATCACCGTCTCGCCGTCCGGCGGTCTGGTGGTCGCGGCTGACCGGGCGGGCCGCCGGCACCTCTTCGGCGCCACGGAGCACGGCCGTACGTACCCCGTCGCGCGCAACGACCTGAACGGCGACGCGTTCACCGGCGCCGTCTTCTCGCCCGACGGCCGCACCCTCTATGCGAGCCTCGGTTCCCCGGGCCTCATGCTCGCGATAACGGGCCCGTGGCGCCGCTCTCCGCAGCGCCCGAAAACCTCTTGGCGCCGCCCGCAGCTGCTCCTGTAGCGCGATCGGCGTCGGGCTGCGAGGGCGCGGCGGGCGTCCGGTGCACGGGCTGCCCCGAGCACGCGGCCGTGATCTTCGGCACGGCGGTGGCGCCGCGGGCCGCCGCAGCCGATCCGGTGGTCACGATCGGGTACTGATCGTGACCGGCGGGCAGGACGCGTACGGTCCGCACTGCGAGCCGACCGGGCAGCTCCCCAGGCATATTTCCTCCGCATCCGGAGCCGGGCCGGATACCGGATCGGTCACGCGGCGTCCGGCGGCGGCAAGCGGCACGCCCCCGGCAGCCTCACCGGCGCGGCGTTCCGGACGGTCCCGCTGCCGAAGGCCGCGCGGGCTGCCGACCGGCCCTGGAACGGGTGATCCGGGGGCCGGTCGGTGGTCGGGCATGGCGCGGCGGGGTCCCTTGGGCGCATACTCCAAGTAATGACAAAGTCAGCCGGATCCCGGCGCCACCTGCCGTCCAGTCCCTTCAACCGCCAAGGCCCGGCCTCGCCCCCGCCCGAGCAATTCGACGTGGGAGACCGTGTGTCCCATGACCAGTTCGGGTTGGGACGCGTTACCGCAGTCGAGGGCGAGAATGCTGTGCTCATCGATTTCTCGGGGCGTCAGGGGAGGATCCTGAGCCCCTTCACCAAGCTCACCAAGCTCTGAGGGCCATGGCCTCCGGGCCGCCGCGGGGTTGTCCTGCCGCGGCGGCCCCAGGGGTCTGCCCCGAGCACGAGAAGCCCCTTCCGAGGGGCCCGAGCGTGGGCAAACCCCTCGGAGTGGCACCCGAGCACGGGAAAGTGCTCAGAGGGCCTTCGCGCCCGGCTTGACCATGCCGCGGACCGTGCGGGACTTCACGAACTCGCCCATGGCGGTCATCTCCCACTCGCCGGAGAACTGCTTGATCAACTTGGCCATCATCACCCCGGTCTGCGCCTCGGCCGAGGTGAGGTCGAAACGCACCAGCTCCTCGTCGGTCGCCGCGTCGATCAGCCGGCAGTACGCCTTGGCGACCTCCGTGAACTTCTGCCCGGTGAAGGAATTCACCGTGAACACCAGGGCCGTAGCCTCCGCGGGCACCCGGCCGAGGTCCACGACGATCACTTCGTCGTCTCCCGCGCCCTCGCCCGTGAGGTTGTCCCCTGAGTGCTTCACGGCACCGCCGAGGATCGACAGCTTGCCGAAATAGCAGCTGTCCAAGTGCTGGCGGTCCGGACCGTAGGCGATGACCGAGGCGTCCAGATCGATGTCCTTGCCGCTGTAGGCGGGCTCCCAGCCGAGGCCCATCTTGACCTGGGAGAGCAGCGGACGGCCGCCCTTGACCAGTGACACCGTCTGGTTCTTCTGGAGGCTGACGCGGCCCTTGTCGAGATTGATCTTCCCGCTGCCCGGCGCGGCCGCGACAGGGGCCGGGGGAGCGGACGGAGCGGGCGGGGCCGCGACGGCCGCGGGTGCGGCAGGAGCGGCTGCGGGCGCTGCGGGCCGGGTGGCCGGCTCCTCGACCGAGACACCGAAGTCGGTCGCGATGCCCGACAGGCCGTCCGCGTACCCCTGGCCGACCGCACGGGCCTTCCAGGCGCCGTTGCGCAGATAGATCTCCACGATCACCAGCGCGGTCTCCGTGCCGAGCCGCGGCGGTGTGAACGTCGCGAGCGCGCTGCCGTCACCGGCGTCGCGGATCGTGGCGGTGGGCTCGATGCCCTGGAAGGTCTGTCCCGCCGCGTCCGGGCTGGCCGTCACCACGATCTTCTCGATCCCGGCCGGGACGGCCGAGGTGTCCACGATGATCGCGTCGGGCGCCGTACCCCCGCCGGACCGGTAGGTCACGCCGGGGCCCGACGGCTGGTTGTAGAAGATGAAGTCGTCGTCCGAGCGCACCTTGCCGTCGGCGGTGAGCAGCAGGCCCGACACGTCGAGCCGCACGGGCGCGGCGACGTCCACCGCCACGTGAGCGGTGGGAAGAGGGATGTTCGAGCCAGGGGTCATAGCTGTCATGCCAGACGTAACGAACGACCTCTCTTTGCCGTTCCCTTACCTTCCGGGAATTCCCCGAAGGGGCGCGCTCAGTGGGGCCACTGCGGCGGACGGGTGGTGAAGTGGCCGCCGAGATGGGCGTGGTCGGGGTTGGCCGGGTCCAGCTCGCCCTGCTCGGCGATGAGCTTCTCCGCGTACGGCTCCGAGTCGTCCTGAGGCGCGTATCCCAGGTCCCGCGCGGTCGACAGGTCCCACCACAGACGGGTGTTGGCGGACGAGCCGTAGACGACGCTGTGACCGACGTCCTCGGCGGTGAGCGCGGCGTGGAAGAGGCGCGCGCCGTCGGCGGGGCTCATCCAGACGGAGAGCATCCGTACGGAGGTGGGCTCCGCGAAACAGGAGCCGATCCTCACGGAGACCGTCTCCAGGCCGTGCAGGTCCCAGTAGAGCTGGGCGAGATCCTCGCCGAAGGACTTGGAGAGCCCGTAGTACGTGTCGGGGCGGCGCGGGGTGTCGACCGGGATGAGCGGATCGCCGTCCTGCGGGCGCGGGGTGAAGCCGACCGCGTGGTTGCTGGACGCGAAGACGACCCGGCCGACGCCTTCCGCGCGCGCCGCCTCGTACAGGTTGTAGGTGCCCTGGATGTTCGACCGCAGGATTTTGTCGAAGGAGGCTTCCAGCGAGATGCCCGCGAGGTGGATGATCGCGTCGACGCCCCGGACCGCCTCGCGGAGCGCTTCCGTGTCCGCCAGATCGGCCGTGACGGCGTCCGGCTCGTCCGGGACGGGAGAGACGTCGAAGAGGCGCAGTTCGTAGCCGTACGCGGGCAGCAGACCGCGCATCAGGGTGCCGAGACCGCCGGCGGCGCCGGTGAGCAGGACGGTGCGGGGTGCGGGCATGGGCGGGATCTCCTCGGCGGCTCGGATCGCTGGCTCAGCTCCATGGACGGTATTCACATGTATGGACACGCTAAGCAGCGGTGCGGAGCAGCGTCAAGTGCCGTGCTGAGGGGGCGAATCCGCCCTTGGGTCGCGGTTTCGCGTCTTGACCGGCGCCGCGCGGCTGCCTTAGCGTGGTCGCGTTCAGAGATATGGACGTCGATCAGAATTGTGCACGAGTCGGCAGGGCTCGGGCATGACCCAGGGAGCGCCCGTGACCTCAGCCCCGCTCGCCGCACGCCTGACCCGCGTGGAGGGGCCGCTGTTCTTCCCCGTCACCGCGTACGGGCCGGACGGCGGCCTCGACCTCGACGCCTTCCGGGCGCACGTCAGAGCGGGCGTCGACGCGGGAGCGGCCGCGGTCTTCGCCTGCTGCGGCACGGGAGAGTTCCACGCCCTCACTCCGCAGGAGTTCCGGGACTGCGTCGCCGCCGCCGTGGCCGAGACGGCGGGACGGGTGCCCGTCGTGGCGGGCGCGGGCTACGGCACGGCGCTCGCGATCCAGTACGCGAAGCTCGCCGAGGACGCGGGCGCCGACGGACTCCTCGCCATGCCGCCGTACCTCGTCGTCGCCGACCAGCAAGGGCTGCTGCGCCACTACACGGCGCTCGCCGCCGCCACGTCCCTGGAGACCATCGTCTACCAGCGGGACAACGCGGTCTTCACGCCGGAAACCGTCGTCGAGCTCTCCCGCGTGGACGGCATCATCGGCCTCAAGGACGGCGTCGGCGACCTCGACCTGATGCAGCGCGTTCTCAGCGCCGTCCGTACGGAGGAGCCCGGCCGCGACTTCCTCTACTTCAACGGGCTGCCCACCGCCGAACTCACGGCGCTCGCCTACCGGGGCCTCGGCGTCACGCTGTACTCCTCGGCCGTCTTCGCCTTCGCCCCCGACATCGCCCTCGCGTTCTACCGCGCGCTCACCGCGGGCGACGACGCGACGGTCAGCCGGCTGCTCGACAGCTTCTACGTGCCCCTCGTCCACCTGCGCAACCAGGGCCGCGGTTACGCGGTCTCGCTGGTCAAGGCGGGTGTGCGGCTCGGCGGCCTGGACGTCGGCGAGGTGCGGCCGCCGCTGAGCGAACCGCTCGACGCACACGTCAAGGCGCTCACGGCGCTCATCGAGCGGGGCCGCGCCCTGCTCGAAGGCGACGGGGACAACGGCGGGGACCGCGGAGGAGCGGACGGCGCGGGCCGTGCGCGCGACCTCAACGGCGTTGCGGGGGAGAGCGCGTGAAGACCTCCGCCTTCCTCTACCCCTGGGACGTCGTGGGCGATCCCGGCGCCCCCGCCAGGATCGCCGGCCTCGGCGTCCAGCAGGTCACCCTCGCCTCCGCCTACCACTCCACCCGCGCCCTCACCCCGCGCCACCCGCGCCACCGCGTCGTCACCGCCGAGCACGCCGCCGTCCTCTACCCGCCCGGCTACGCGCACTGGGCGGGGCGGGAGCTGCACCCGTACCCGGCGGGGGACTGGGCCCCGGGCGACGCCTACGGACAGGCCGCGGCGGCCCTCGCCGACGCCGGGCTCGACGTGCACAGCTGGGTGGTCCTCGCGCACAACTCCCGCCTCGGCGCCGAGCATCCGGGCACATCCGTGGTGAACGCCTACGGCGACCGCTACCCCTGGGCGCCCTGCATCGCCCAGCCGGCCGTCCACGCGTATCTGGTGCGTCTCGCCGCCGAGGCCGCCGTACGGCCGGGCGCGCGCGGCACGGAGCTGGAGTCCTGCGGCTGGTACGGACTCGCGCACCTGCACGCGCACGACAAGACCGGCGGCGTCGGTCTCGGTGACGCGGCGGGGTATCTGATGTCGCTCTGCTTCTGCCCGGTGTGCCGCGAGGGGTACGGCGGGCTCGGGGTGGACCCGGACGGCCTCGCCGCCGCCGTCAGGAGCGCGCTGGAACCCGTCTGGGCGACCGGTTCCGCCGACACCGGACGCACGGCGGTCGAGAAGCTGCTGGGCGACCTGGCCGCCGTCACCTTCGAGTGGCGCGAACGCGTCGCGCGCGGGCTCCAGGAGTCCGTCGTCGCCGCCGTGCGCGTGGCTGCCCCGCCCGGCTTCCAGGTGCTGCTGCACGCCGACCCGGCGCCGCACCGCACGGGCGCGAACGCCGGGGTGGACCCCCGGCACATCCTGGACGTCGCGGACGGCGTCGTCCTGCCCTGCACCGGGGGCGCGGCCGGAGCGATGCTGGGCCCGTTCGCGGAGCACCGCACCGAATCCACCGTGCTGGCCGCCAACTTCACCGTCGTCAGCGGCATGGGCGGCAGCCCGGACACCCTCGCCGAGGACGCGGCGCGCGCCGCGTCGCTCGGAGCGTCAGAACTGCGCCTGTACCACGCGGGACTTGCCTCGGACGCGGATCTGGTAGCGGTCAAGGCGGCGCTCTCACAGCTCGGTTGAGCCTGCCGCGAGTCCCGCGCGGGGCGGATCTTCCGCGTGGGGCGGGTCTCCGACGTGGGCTTGGACATCCGCGTGGGCCGGGACTCGCACGCGGGCCAGCGCGAGCGCCGTCAGCACTCCGAGCGCCCCGACCACCGGCAGCAGCACGGCCGGACGGACAAGCGCGACCAGGCCCGCGCCGAGCGCCAGCGCCAGCGCGTTCGGCACGTCGATCAGGGTGTTGGCGGTGGCGGCCGTCCTGCCGAGCACCGCGGCCGGGAACGTGCGCTGGACGGCCGTCAGCGCGGCGATCAGCACGCACGGCAGTCCGACACCCACCCCGAGGGCGCTCGCCAGCACCACCACGTCGTACGGCAGCGCCCGCAGCCCCACCGAGACCGCGAACAGTGCGATACCGCAGGCGGCGAACACCCGCTCGGGCAGACGGCGCAGCGCCGGACCCGCCAACAGTCCGATCAGCACGGACCCGGCGCCCTGCACCGCGTACAACACGCCCACATACGCGGGGGAATGGCCGAGCCCCTGGTCCACCACGGCATAGACGGCAGCGCCGTTGAGCCCGGCGAGCAGCATCGTCACCGACGCGGCCAGCACGAGCGGCCGTACCGTACGGGACTCCCGCAGTCGCCTGATCCCCTCACCCGTCCCGGAGATCCAGGCGCGTGCGGGCCCGGCGTCCGGCGCCTTCTCCCGCACGCGCATCAGCGCGAACAACCCGGCGGCCAGGACGAACGTCACCGCGTCGAGCAGCGCAACGGGCCCGCCGCCGTACCTGGCCCAGAGGCCCGCGCCCACCAGCGGCGCGACGAGCTTCACGCCTTCGGAGGCGGTCATCCGCAGCCCGTTGAAGTCGGCGAGCAGCGGGCCGTCGACCGCCGTGGCGACGAGCGCCGCCTTCGCCGCGTCCTGGACGACACCGCCGGTCCCGTACACGAGCAGGACACCGAAGAGGATCCAGACGCGGCCGGCCGAGTCGACGGCGAGCAGCGTGAGCAGCGGCGCCGCCATGGCGAGGTTGCCCCCGACCAGCAGCGGCCGCCGCCGCACCCGGTCCGCGACACCACCCAGCAGCGGCCCCGCGAGGGTCGGCGCCCACATCGCGAAGACGGTCAGCGCGGCCAGACTGTCCGACCCGGTCAGCGACTTGACCCACACCCCGGACGCCAGCCACATGGCCGACGTCCCGAACCCGGACACCACCGTGCCGGACAGATACAACGCGGCATCACGATCCCGCAGCACATTCCCACCGCTCCATTTCACACCCACCAGCGTGAAACCGAGGCGGGACCCGTGACATCGGGCAATCGCCGTACGGGCCTCCTTATACGCGCTGTTGCCGTGTGCGACCGGCACGGATCTCCGGCGGGCGCTGAGTGCGGCGCGCCCCTGCTGAGCCGTGTGCCCCGGCGCGTGCCGGATCAGAGGCAGTTGTCACTGCCCGGTCGCCGGGCGCCTGGCGACGAAGACGAATTCCCGGCCCGGGCGGTCCGGAGCGTCGCGTACGGAATCCACCACGAAGCCCTGCGCCGTCAACTCCGCCTCCACCTCGTCCCGTTCACGGAAGCGCAGCGTCGAGTCCGAGGTCAGTACCTGGCCGTCAGCGGCGAATACGTACGTCCACCGGAACGTCACCAGCGGCCCGCTCACGTCGGTCAACTGGACCCGGCTCCCGACCGCGCCGACACCCGGAATCTCCGTGACGCGGTGCGTGGCCTCGCGGGTCCATTCCGCCCAGGCGCGCCTGGCCGGGTCCCGGGTCTCGAACACCAACTGGCCGCCGGGTCGCAGCGCTTCACAGGCTCCACGCAAGGTGTCGCGCCACATCGATGGGTCGACGATCGCCTGGGCCGCGTTTGCCGTCATCGTCGCGAGGTCGACTCGCAGTGGCGGGAGTGCTGTCGCGTCGGTGTGGATCCAGCGCACCCGGTCGGCGCCCGGCTTGGACCGGGCCACGTCGATGGACGCCTTCGCGGGATCGACGCCGACGACCTCGATCCCGCGATCGGCCAGCAGAAGCGCGAACACACCGGTCCCGCAGCCGATGTCCAGCACCCGGCGCGCCCCGAACTCCTCCGTCATGCGGATGTAAGCGTCGAGATCGACGCGATCGGGGTCGAGTTGGTCGTAGATCGCGGCAAGTCGCGGATGGCGGAAGCATTCGTCGCCCATGCGGCCGAAGGTATGCGGAGCGGAAGGCGAACAGCCACTCATTTCCGGTGCCCGATCACGTAACACGGCGAAAACCTGAACAGGCTCTGTCAGGGGAACAATCCTGACCCATGTCATCCCAACCCGTGTCACCCCCACACAGCTCCCTGGACCGGTATTTCAAGATCAGCGAGCGCGGATCCTCCTACGGACGGGAGATACGCGGTGGCTTCGCCACGTTCTTCACGATGGCCTACATCCTCGTGCTCAACCCGATCATCCTCGGCAGCGCGGAGGACAAGTTCGGCGCTCATCTCTCCGGGCCCCAACTGGTCACCGCCACCGCGCTGGTGGCGGCCGTGATGACCGCGATCATGGGACTCGGCGGCAATCTGCCACTCGCCATCGCCGCCGGGCTCGGCATCAACGCAGTCGTCGCCTTCCAGCTCGCGCCGCTGATGAGCTGGCCCGATGCCATGGGGCTCATCGTCATCGAGGGGCTGCTGATCTGCCTGCTGGTCGTCACCGGGCTGCGCGAGGCGGTCATGAACGCCATTCCCGGCCCGCTCAAGCAGGCCATCAGCGTCGGGATCGGCCTCTTCATCGCCTTCATCGGGTTCGTCGACGCCGGTTTCACCACCCGTATCCCGGGCGCCACCGGCTCCACCCCGGTGCAACTCGGCGCGACGGGACAGCTCTCCGGCTGGCCCGTCCTCGTCTTCTGCCTCGGCGTGCTGCTCACCATCGGGCTGGTGGCGCGCAAGGTGCGCGGCGCGCTGCTCATCGGGATCGTCACGATGACCGTCCTCGCCGTCGTCATCAACGAGATCGCCGACATCAAGCCCGCGGCCTGGGGCCTGACCGTGCCGTCCGTCCCTCACGACATCGTGGCCGCGCCTGACTTCGGGCTGGTCGGCGCGTTCAGCATCTTCGGCGCCTTCCAGCAGATCGGCGTGGTCAGCCTTGTCCTGCTGGTCTTCACCCTCATCCTGAGCGACTTCTTCGACACCATGGGCACCGTCGTCGGTGTCACCAACGAGGCCGGGCTGCTGGACGAGGACGGCAAGGTCCCGAACCTCGGCCGGGTCCTGCTGATCGACGGCGCGGCGGCCGTCGCGGGCGGCGCCGCCTCCGCGTCGTCCAACACCGCGTACATCGAGTCCGCCGCGGGCGTCGGTGAGGGCGCGCGTACCGGCTTCGCCTCCCTGATCACCGGCGCGCTCTTCGGCCTCTCCCTGTTCCTGACGCCCCTCGCACTCGTCGTCCCCGCGCAGGCGGCGGCGCCCGCGCTGGTCGTGGTGGGCTTCCTGCTGATGTCGCAGGTACGGC
Source organism: Streptomyces sp. NPDC088725 (assembly GCF_044751305.1). NCBI lineage: Bacteria > Bacillati > Actinomycetota > Actinomycetes > Kitasatosporales > Streptomycetaceae > Streptomyces > Streptomyces sp. NPDC088725. The sequence goes on along the minus strand of NZ_JBIVLO010000002.1, from coordinate 83,378 downwards.
ACATCGACTGGGAAGCCTACGAGATCGCGATCCCGGCGTTCCTGACGATCGCGGTGATGCCGTTCACCTACTCCATCACCAACGGCATCGGCGCCGGGTTCGTCTCGTACGTCGTCATCAAGGCGGTGCTCGGCAAGGCGCGCGAGGTGCACTGGCTGCTGTGGATCACCGGAGCGCTGTTCGTGGTGTACCTCGCGATCGACCCGGTCGAGCAGCTGCTCAACGTCCGTTGAGCCAGCATGAGTTGGTGCGAGGTCAGTTCGGCGCGCGGGCCCGGCCCGGTCCGGTCCGCACCGCAGGCCGTGGCCCGGCGGCGGCCGGGTCCTGGAAGACCGTCAGAGCCTTCGCGTGGCCAGGGTCAGCCGGTCACGCGCGTCGAACAGCGTGTCCTTGATCATCTGCTCGTGCGCAGGAGTGAGCCTGGCCACCGGGACCGAACAGCTGATCGCGTCGCGCGCCGGCGTCCGGTACGGGATCGCTATGCCGAAGCAGCGCAGCCCGAGGGTGTTCTCCTCGCTGTCCACCGCGTAGCCCTGCTCGCGGACGGTGCGCAGCTCCTCGATCAGCTTCTCGCGGTCCGTGATGGTGTGTTCGGTCAGCGCGGGCAGGGTCTCCGGCAGCATCGCGCGCACCTGCTCGTCGCTGTGCGTGGCGAGCAGCGCCTTGCCGAGCGACGTGGAGTGCGCGGGCAGCCGGCGGCCGACCCGGGTGAAGGGGCGCAGGTAGTGCTGGGACTGGCGGGTGGCGAGATAGACGACGTTGGTGCCGTCGAGACGCGCGAGGTGGATGGTCTCCGTGGTGTCGTCGGAGAGCCGGTCCAGGGTCGGGCGGGCGGCGGCCACGACCTCGTCACCGTCGATGTACGACGTGCCGACCAGCAGCGCCCGCACGCCGATGCCGTATCGCGTGCCCGTCGCGTCGGTCTCCACCCAGCCCAGCTCGACGAGCGTGCGCAGCAGCATGTACAGGCTGGATTTCGGGTATCCGACCGCTTCTTGGACAGTCGCGAGCGAGTGCATACCGGGACGCCCGGCGAAGTATTCGAGCAACTCCACTGTCCGTACTGCGGACTTGACTTGTGCGCCACCGGTTTCCGCAGCCGACATCGTCGCTCGCCCCTTCTTGACCGCTCTTGACCACACAGAACGCCCGGAAATAGAGTTCCTACAGATTCACTATCAGGAATCCTGTTCAGAATACCGAACAACCCCTGATGGATGGCAGAGGTACGCAAGGCCGGGAGGAAGCCGCGGTGGCAGCAGCACCAGTCTGGAGTGTCGACCCCCGAACGGGGAAGCCGCGTGAGCAGGTGGCGGACGAGGCGACCGCCGAGGAGGTCGATCTGGCCGTGCGCCGGGCGCACGCCGCCAGAGGCGCGCTCGCCGACCGTACCGCGCGCGCCGCCCTGCTGCGCACGGCGGCCGATCTGCTCGACGCGGCGAGCGAGCACGTCATCGAGGCGGCGGACGCCGAGACGTGCCTCGGACCCGTCCGGCTCACCGGCGAACTTGCCCGTACCACCGCTCAGTTGAGGGCCTTCGCCGACGTGGTGGACGAGGGCGCCTTCCTCGACATCCGCATCGACCACGCCGACGCCGGGCGCACCCCGCCCTGGCCCGACCTGCGCCGCTGGAAGGTGCCGCTGGGCGTCGTCGCCGTGTACGCGGCGAGCAATTTCCCGCTCGCCTTCTCCGTACCGGGTGGCGACACCGCGAGCGCGCTCGCGGCCGGCTGCCCCGTCGTCGTCAAGGCCCACCCCGACCACCCGGGCACCTCCGAGCTGTGCGCCTCCGTGCTGCGCAGGGCTGCCGCGCAGGCCGGTCTGCCCGAGGACGTCGTGATCCTGGTGCACGGCTTCGAGGCCGGTGTCGAGCTGGTCAAGCACCCGCTGGTCTCGGCCGCGGGCTTCACCGGTTCCGTCCGGGGCGGTCGCGCCCTCTTCGACGCGGCGGCCGCCAGGCCCGCGCCGATCCCCTTCCACGGCGAGCTGGGCTCCCTCAACCCCGTCGTGATCACCGAGGCCGCCGCCGCCGAGCGTGCCGAGCAGATCGGCGCGGGGCTCGCGGGCTCGATGTCGATGGGGGACGGGCAGTTCTGCACCAAGCCCGGCTTCGTCCTCGCCCCGGCAGGCGAGGCGGGCGACCGGCTGCTCGCCTCCCTGACGACCGCCGTCAGCGAGACCGAGCCCGGTGTCATGCTCGACCACCGGATGCGCGACGCGTTCATCGCGGGCGTCGGCGAACGGTCCGCGCTGCCCGGTGTGGACGCGCCCCTCACCCCGGGCGCGGGCGGCGAGCACACCGTCAGCGCGGGATTCCTGACCCTCCCGGCGGAACTGCTCACCTCCGAGGGCGAGCACGACCTCCTCCTCGAAGAGTGCTTCGGCCCGGTCACGGTCGTCGCGCGCTACACCTCGTCGCAGGAGATCACCGCGGTCCTCTCCCGGCTCCCCGGCAACCTCACCGCCACGCTCCAGCTCGCCGACGCGGAAGCCGAGGGCACCGAGCCGGGCGCGGCCGAACTGCTGGCCGAGCTGACCCCGCTCGCAGGACGCGTCCTGGTCAACGGCTGGCCGACCGGCGTCGCCGTCGCCCCCGCACAACAGCACGGCGGCCCGTACCCGGCGACGACGTCCACCTCCAGCTCGGTGGGCGCCACGGCGATCGAGCGCTGGCTGCGCCCGGTCACGTACCAGTCCACCCCGGCGGCCCTGCTGCCCCCGGAGCTGCGCGACGAGAACCCGCTGAGCCTCCCGCGCCGGCTGAACGACCACCCGGAGCACTGACGGTTCCCGCACCACCGCCTGTCTGCGGCCCTGACCCCTGCGGGGGCCGGGGCCGCACCCCGTACCGCGTGTCTTTCAGCGCGATCGCAACCACGGCCTGACTCACGTGCGTCTGTGCGGCCATGACCATGATCCGGCCTGCCGCCCTCGAAGACCTCGACACCATCGTCGCCCTCCACACCGCCGCCCGCGCCACGTACTACGCGGGCCACATCGCGGAAGAGGAGTACGCGGGCCCCGACGAGCTCGCGCGTTCGCGGGCGGGCTGGCACCGCGCCGTGGCGCGGGGCGAGGGTGGCGTGCTCTGCGCGGAGGCGGGGGCTGGGGACGGAGTCGTGATCGCGGGCATCGCCGCGTTCCGGGTGATCGAGGGGGACATGCTCCTCAGCCAGTTCCACGTCGACCCGGCCCACTGGAACCGGGGCATCGGCAGCGCGCTGCACACCGCCGTGGTGGCTGCCTGGCGGCAGTCGGGGGTGAGTGAGGCGCGCCTGGGGGTGTACGAACACAACCTCCGCGCCCAGAGGTTCTACGCCAGGCACGGCTGGCGCCCGGACGAGGACGCGGTACGCGCCCCAGGCTCGGCCCACCTCTCCCTCCGGTTGACGGTCTGACGGAACCGGCTGCTGCCGGCGCCGGGTGATCGTGGATTCGCCACGTGTGCCACGAGGGGCGGTGAGCGTCCAGCAGCGCGACCTTCCGGCGTCCTGAACACGGGCACCGTGCACGGACTTGGTACTCATAAGGTGAGGTCCTCCCGCTCTATGGCTCCCAGGTGCCGGGGCGCCGAGGACGCGCCCCGGCCCCCTGAGAAGCCCCGGATCAGGAAGCGGGCAGCTCGGCGCGGACCGTTCGGGCCGCCGCGACCAGGTTCTGCAGCGACGCCCTGGTCTCGGGCCAGCCGCGGGTCTTCAGGCCGCAGTCGGGGTTGACCCACAGCCGCTCGGCGGGAATGGCCTTCAGCCCCTCGCGCAGCAGGGCGGCGGCCTCTTCGGTGTCCGGCACGCGCGGCGAGTGGATGTCGTACACGCCGGGACCGGCCTCGCGGGGGTAGCCGTGTGCGGCGAGTTCGCGGGCGACCTGCATGTGGGAGCGGGCCGCTTCCAGGCTGATGACGTCGGCGTCGAGGTCGTCGATGGCCTGGACGATGTCGCCGAACTCGGCGTAGCACATGTGCGTGTGGATCTGGGTGGCCGGGCGGACACCGGCGGTGGTGAGGCGGAAGGACTCGGTGGCCCAGTCCAGGTACGCGGCGCGGTCGGCCGCGCGCAGGGGCAGGGTCTCGCGCAGGGCCGGTTCGTCGACCTGGATGACCGAAGTCCCCGCGGCCTCAAGGTCGTTCACCTCGTCGCGCAGGGCGAGGGCCACCTGCCTGGCGGTGTCGCCGAGCGGCTGGTCGTCGCGGACGAAGGACCAGGCCAGCATCGTGACGGGCCCGGTGAGCATGCCCTTGACCGGGCGGTCGGTGAGCGACTGCGCGTACGAGATCCAGCGCACCGTCATCGGCGCGGGCCGCGAGATGTCGCCGGCCAGGACCGGCGGGCGGACGTAACGGGTGCCGTACGACTGCACCCAGCCGTGCTGTGTGGCGAGGTAGCCGGTCAGCTGCTCGGCGAAGTACTGGACCATGTCGTTGCGTTCGGGCTCGCCGTGCACCAGCACGTCGATGCCCGTCGTCTCCTGGAAGGAGACGACCTCGCCGATCTCGGCCCTGATCCGCTCTTCGTAGCCGGCCGTGTCGATCCGGCCCGCGCGCAGGTCGGACCGGGCGGTGCGCAGCTCATCGGTCTGCGGGAACGATCCGATGGTGGTCGTCGGCAGCAGCGGCAGCCCGAGGTGGGCGCGCTGGGCGGCGGTGCGCTCGGCGTACGGCTGGGAGCGGCGGCCGTCGGCGTCGGTGACGGCCGCGGTCCTGGCGCGTACGGCGGGGTCGCGGGTGATCGGGGAGTTCTCGCGGGAGGTGAGGTCGGCGCGGTTGGCGGCGATCTCGGCGGCGATGGCGTCGGTGCCCTGGGCGAGACCCTTGGCGAGGGTGACGATCTCGGCCGTCTTCTGCCGGGCGAAGGCGAGCCAGCGCAGGATCCGCGGGTCGATGTCCCGTTCCAGAGCCGTGTCGAACGGGACGTGCAGCAGCGAGCAGGAGGCGGCGACATCGACCCGGTCGGCGAGGCCGAGCAGGGTGTCGAGGGTGGCCAGCGATTTCTCGTAGTCGTTGATCCAGATGTTGCGGCCGCCCACGACCCCCGCGACCAGCCGTTTGCCGGGAAGTCCGCCGATGGCGGCGAGGTCTTCGAGGTTGCCGGAGCCGTCGCTGAAGTCGAGCGCGAGGCCGTCGACCGGGGCCTTCGCCAGGACGGGCAGAGCCTCACCGAGCCGGTCGAAGTAGGAGGCGACGAGCAGTTTCGGACGGTCGGCCGGCCCGCCGAGGTCGCGATAGGCGCGCGCGGCCGCTTCCAGCTCGGCGGGCGCGCGGTCCTGGACCAGGGCGGGCTCGTCGAGCTGCACCCACTCCGCGCCGGCGGCACGCAGATCGGCGAGCACCTCGGCGTAGACGGGCAGGAGCCGGTCCAGCAGGGTGAGCGGTTCGAAGCCCTCCGCCACCCCGGGGGCGGGCTTGGCGAGCAGGAGGTACGTGACGGGGCCGACGAGCACCGGCCGGGCGGCGTGCCCGAGTGCGAGGGCCTGCGTCAGCTCGCCGACCTGCTTGGCGGAGCCGGCGGTGAAGACGGTGTCCGGGCCGAGTTCGGGGACCAGATAGTGGTAGTTGGTGTCGAACCACTTGGTCATCTCCAGCGGCGCGACGTCCTGGGTGCCGCGGGCCATCGCGAAGTACCCTTCCAGGGCGTCCGCCTCGACGGCCGCACGGTGCCGCCGGGGAACGGCGCCGACCATGACGCTGGTGTCCAGGACGTGGTCGTAGTACGAGAAGTCGCCGGTAGGTACCTCGTGGACACCGGCGTCCGCCAGTTCACGCCAGTTGGCCCGGCGCAGTTCTGCCGCGGTCTCCTGGAGCGCTTCGGCGGTGACCCGGCCCTTCCAGTACCCCTCGACGGCCTTCTTCAGTTCCCGGTGCGGACCCTGGCGGGGGTAGCCGTACACGGTGGCCTGTGCTGCCGCGGCTGCGGGCTTCGCTGTCACGGAAATCTCCTTCGCGAGATGACTCCTGAGGATCCCGGGGACGGGACACGGACGCGAAGGGATGACGAACCGGACGGATCTCACGCGCGTGCCGGCGTGCCTTCCGTCTGGTGTGTACGCCGACCCGCCCACGAGGTCACCGGGATATCCGCACGTGATCGGTCACGTGCGGGCAACGGGCAGGTCTTCGGACTCGCGGGCACACCTGCCGGGGCAGACACCTACTGGCCGTCGCTTCCCGGGTCCGCGGTGGACCCAGTGCGTATGACGGCGGTCGTTCCCACTCACCGCTGCGGGGCAGTCCCGGATTCCCACCGGGTTCCCTCTTACGACGCGCCTGCCTGGCGGACAGGAACGAACCAGCTGCACGCGCCAGGCTGAAGGCTGCGACGCTCTGTGCGCGCCACTGTTCACGCTCCGGAACGTGGCAGGGGACACCGGACCCGCCCGACAAGCGCGGTGAGAAGCGAGAAGCGGCCCGTGTCCCGTCCCTCACCGGCCAGGTGGCCGTACGTCAGGCCGGGCAGGGGCAGGCGGGTGCACGGCGTGGTGGCGTCCGGGGAGTCCGGGCCGTACAGCTGCTCGTACTCCTCGTTGGACATGATGACCGTATCCGCATCAGTACGGGGACTGGCGCTGCTGCTCTGGGCGAGGGGTGCGGCCATCAGAACGCAGACGGTCGCCAGTCCGGCGACGAGCCGACGGGTTACGCGCATGTACGGCCTCCAGGTACGTGGGACTCGCCGCACGCTATGACCGGCACGGCACCGCACCGCCGCACCACTCTGGGGCGTGGCCCGCATTCACCCGACCGTGTGAGGCGGCCGAACCGGCCCCCGTACGCGGGACACGTGGTTGACCGGGTGGCCCGCAGGCCGCACGGTTGGGTCATGGACCCTCTGAGAAGCGCCGAGTTCACGCCCGCGACGACCTATCTCAATACCTCCAGCTGCGGGTTGCTGCCCCGTCGCGCCGTGGACGCCGTACGGGCGCTGGCCGAGGAGAACGCGGCGGGAGGCCACGGAATCAGTTCCGAGTCCGTGGACGCGGCGCGTGCCGCCTTCGCCCGGCTCGTGGGCGTTTCCGCCGAGCGGGTCGCCGTGGGCTCGTCGGTTTCGACGCATGTCGGGCTGATCGCGGCCTCGTTGGAGGCCGGATCCGAAGTCGTCATACCCGAGGGCGACTTCAGCTCCGTGGCCGGTCCCTTCTCGGTCCGCGGGGATCTCAAGGTGCGGTACGTACCGCTGGACCGCCTCGCCGAGTCGGTCCGTCCGAGTACCTCGCTGGTGGCGTTCTCCGTGGTCCAGTCCGCGGACGGCCGGATCGCCGACCTGGACGCGGTAAGGGCCGCCGCGGCGGCGCACGGCGCCCGTACGCTGGCGGACGCCAGCCAGGCGGCGGGGTGGCTGCCGCTGGACGCGGGGGCGTACGACTACACCGTCACCGGCGCGTTCAAGTACCTGATGTGTCCGCGCGGTACGTCGTTCCTCACCGTGACGGAAGAGGCGCAGGAATCGGTGGTGCCGCTGTACGCGGCGTGGGCCGCCGCACAGGAGCCGATGAACAGCACGTACGGCCCTGTGGAGCAACTGGCCCGGTCGGCACGGCGGTTCGACGCGGCGCCGTCGTTCCTCTCGTACTGCGGCGCCGAACAGTCCCTGGCGCTCCTCGAAGAGATCGGCATCGACGCGATCCATGCCCATGACACCGCGCTCGCCGCCCGCTTCCGGGCCGGTCTTGCCGGGCTCGGTCATGAGCCGGTGCCGAGCGGGACCGCGATCGTCGCCGTGCGGGGGATGGGGGACCGCGCGGACGATCTGAGCCGCGCGCGGGTGTCCGTCTCCGCACGGGCGGGGTATCTGCGGGCCGCCTTCCACCTCTACAACTCCGCGGCCGACGTCGACCGCGCACTGGACGTGCTCGCCGGCTGAATCACGCCGCTTTCAGGCCGGGTTCAGCCGGAGCGCGGGCCGGCTTCCGGGCGGCGCCCAGCGGAAAGCGCTCACCGGACGGCGACAAAAGGAAAGCGGCAGACGACGGAAGCGGGGCCGGTGTCAGGACCGGCCCCGCTTGCCCGCGTACGCACCCGTCAGGTGTACGTACGGTGGTCAGTGCGTCAGTGCGTCAGTGCGTCAGTGCGTCAGTGCGTCAGCGCACCGGTGTGAAGTCCCGGGCCCCGATGAAGTCCGGGCGCGGCACGGGCGCGGCGAACGGCTGCTCCGCGCTGTTCTCCACGCTGTTGAAGACGATGAAGACGTTGCTGCGCGCGTACGGCGTGATGTTGTCGCCGGAGCCGTGCATGCAGTTGCAGTCGAACCACGTGGCCGAACCGGCCTTGCCCGTGAAGAGCTTGATGCCGTGCGCGTCGGCCATGGTGGTCAGCGCCTCGTCGGACGGCGTGCCCGCGTCCTGCATCTTCAGCGACTGCTTGTAGTTGTCCTTCGGCGTCTCACCGGCGCAGCCCAGGAAGTGCTTGTGCGACCCCGGCATGATCATCAGGCCGCCGTTGGTGTCGTAGTTCTCGGTCAGCGCGATCGAGACGGACACGGCCCGCATGTTCGGCAGGCCGTCCTCGGCGTGCCAGGTCTCGAAGTCCGAGTGCCAGTAGAACCCGGAGGCGCCGAAGCCCGGCTTCACGTTGATCCGCGACTGGTGGACGTAGACGTCCGAGCCGAGGATCTGCCTGGCGCGGCCCACGACCCGCTCGTCGCGCACGAGTTCGGCGAAGATCTCGCTGATGCGGTGGACCTCGAAGACGGACCGTACGCTCTGCGACTTGGGCTCGATGATCGAGCGCTCGTCGGCCCGTACGGCGGGGTCGCTGATCAGGCGGTCCAGCTCGGCGGCGTACCGCGACACCTCGTCGGGGGTGATCAGCTGATCGACGGAGAGGAAGCCGTCACGCTCGAAGCTTTCGAGGCCGCCGCGCTCGATGGGGCCCGGCGCGCCGGCCCCGGACCACAGGACCGGGTCCTGGCGCGGGGTGGTCACTTCGCTGTGGCCACGGGTGGGGTACAGGTCGGTGCGTTCAGGTGCGATGGTCATCAGTGTCAGACCTCCTCGGTCAGTAGCGGGTACACGCCGTGCTCGTCGTGCTCCTCCCGGCCCGTGACAGGTGGGTTGAACACGCAGATGACGCGGAAGTCGGTCTTGGGCCGGACGGTGTGGCGCTCATGTCCGTTGAGCAGGTACATCGTGCCGGGAGTGATCCAGTGGGCCTCACCGGTCTCGTCGTCGGTGAGCTCGGCCTCGCCCTCGACGCAGAGCACGGCCTCGATGTGGTTGGCGTACCACATCGATGTCTCGGTGCCCGCGTACATGATGGTCTCGTGGAGGGAGAAGCCGACCTTCTCCTTGGCGAGCACGATGCGCTTGCTCTCCCAGGTGCCCGACGCGGCCTTGATGTGACGGTCGGTGTTCTCGACGTCCTTGAACGATCGGACAATCACGTCGTTTGTACCTTTCTCTTCTGCGTCTCTTCTGCGAGTCGGTTCTTCTGCGTGCCGGTATGGATCAGGGGGCGCCCCGGGCCGCGGGCACAGGGCCTGCGGCCCGGGGCGCGATGTCGGTGACTCACTCGGTGACTCACCGGCTCACCGCTCAACCGGGGCTGAGCCGGCGAGTCACCGAGCGGATCAGGCGGTTTCGCGGACCGCGCGGGCCAGCGTGCGCAGACCCTCGTCCAGCTCGTCGGGCGTGACGGTGAGCGGCGGAAGCAGCTTCACCACCTCGCTCCAGGGGCCGGAGGTCTCCAGGAGCAGGCCCAGCTCGAAGGCGCGGGCGCAGATGGCGGAGGCACGGGTCTTGTCGCTGAACTCCATGCCCCAGACCAGCCCACGGCCCCGGAACTCAATCCCCTGGCCCGGGTGTTCGGCGACGATCGCGTTCAGCGCCTGCTCCACCTGCTCGCCCCGGGCGATGGTCTGCTTCTCCATCTGACCGTCGGCCCAGTAGGTGTTGAGCGCGGCGGCCGCGGTGACGAAGGCCGGGTTGTTGCCACGGAACGTGCCGTTGTGCTCGCCCGGCTCCCAGATGTCCAGCTCCGGCTTGAACAGGCACAGCGACATAGGAAGTCCGTACCCGCTGATGGACTTCGAAAGCGTCACGATGTCCGGTGTGATGCCCGCCTCCTCGAAGGAGAAGAAGGCGCCGGTGCGGCCGCAGCCCATCTGGATGTCGTCGACGATCAGCAGCATGTCCTGGCGGTGGCAGAGAGCGGCCAGCTCGCGCAGCCACTCGGCACGCGCGACGTTGATGCCGCCCTCGCCCTGGATCGTCTCGACGATGACCGCCGCGGGCTTGTTCAGGCCCGAGCCCTGGTCCTCGAGCAGCCGCTCGAACCAGAGGAAGTCCGGGGTCTGACCGTCCAGGTAGTGGTCGAACGGCATCGGCGTGCCGTGCACCAGCGGGATGCCGGCCCCGGCGCGCTTGAACGCGTTGCCGGTGACGGCGAGCGAGCCGAGCGACATGCCGTGGAAGGCGTTGGTGAACGAGACGATGGCCTCGCGGCCCTTCACCTTGCGGGCCAGCTTGAGCGCGGACTCGACGGCGTTGGTGCCGGTCGGGCCGGGGAACATGACCTTGTACGGCAGGTCACGCGGGCGCAGGATCACATTCTGGAAGGACTCCAGAAAGGCGCGTTTCGCGGTCGTCGCCATGTCGAGGCCGTGGGTGATGCCGTCGCGCTCGATGTAGTCGATCAGCGCACGCTTCAGCACGGGGTTGTTGTGGCCGTAGTTGAGGGAGCCTGCACCGGCGAAGAAGTCGAGGTACGAGTGACCGTCCTCGTCGGTGAGACGGCTGCCCTGCGCGCGGTCGAACACGGCGGGCCAGCTCCGGCAGTAGCTGCGCACCTCGGACTCAAGGGTCTCGAAGACACTGAGGGCGGGCGGGGTGATGGTCACAGGAGTCTCCTGCCAGTGGGTGCGGGAAAGTGGGAGATCGGATCCGGTGGATCCGGAACGTCTGGGGGGCTGCCGGGGGCCTTGCGGCCCGCCGGAGCCGGGAAGCCCGGGAGCCTGCGGGCCCGGAACCCAGGGGCGGTGAAACCCGGAGAGTTCGCGAACGTGAAGCTCGGGAGCCTCGATGGCTCGGGGATGGTCAGGGAGTCTGGGGGGCGAGCGGGCCGATCCGGTACAGCACCTCGGGCTCGTGCCCGCCGTCGCCGGGGAAGAGACTGCCGTCGAAGAGAACCTCACGCTCCAGGGAAGCGCCGTGGCGGGCGGCGAACGCGGTGAACGTGCGGTCGGAGGCGATGTTGTCCGGGGTCACGGTCGTCTCGATCGCCGTGACTCCCAGCTCCCTGGTCACCCGGGCGGTCAGCTCGTCCAGCAGAGTGCCGGCGAGCCCCCGTCCGCGCTGGTCACGGTCGACGGCCACCTGCCAGACGACGAGCGCTTCCGGGCGCTCGGGCCTGATGTAGCCGGTGACGAAGGCGATCGGGTCTCCTCCCTCGTCGCGGGCGACGACGGACGTGGCGGCGAAGTCGCGACACCACAGCAGATAGCTGTACGAGGAGTTCAGGTCGAGTACCTCGGAATCGCGGGCAATACGCCAGATCGCGGCTCCGTCCTCCACTCGTGGGGCGTCTATCCCGAAGGGCCGGGTGAATTCGCCTCGGGCGCCTGCAAGGTCTGCTTGTGCGGCAGTCATGTAGATTAAATTTACCCAGCAAATACAAAAGATGCATCTCCGCCAGGGGTTGGGCAGAACGCAGGACTGTGTTATCGCGCGTGCGTGACACGGGGGTCATTCGCCAGTGATTAGATGCGATCTGTCCGGAAAATAACGGGCATAACGATGGCGCTTGTGGGGTCGGTCACATGTCCGTAACGCTGGTGGGACCCGTGTGAATTACTTCGATCGGCCCTGCGGAAACCCGTGGGTTTGGGGTTGTGAATAGCGGGAACAAGAAAGCGGGAAGCTGCCGCGACTAAAGCAACTTCCCGCTTTCTTCAATTCACGTATCCGCAATTGATGAGATACTACGGCCGCACCGGCGCCGTAAGACGGCTCTCCCGGGACCGAAACCTACGGCCGCAGTTCGCCGATCGCGGCGCCCAGCGCGGCGAGCGAAGCCCGTACGACATCGGGGTTCGCGTCGGCGCCGTAGTGGTTCACCCGGATCATCTCCGCGGCCAGGGCGCCGCCTCCCGCCACCAGCGGCAGCGACGGATCCGCGGCCAGCGCCTTCGCCACCACGGCTGTCGCGTCGACCCGGGCGGGTGTACGGAGCGTGGTGGCCACCGGAGCGGCGGCGGAGGCCTCGCGGACGAAGGGCTGCAGGCTGGCGGCGGCCGCGCCCGCCCGGGTGGCGGCGGCCGCGTCGGCGTGGCGCGCCATCACGGCGTCGAGCCCGTCCGCCTCGATGCGCTCCAGGCACGCCTCCAGCGCCAGCATCTCCAGCTGTGCGGGGGCGTGCGGCAGCGCCTTGCGGCCACCGTCGATCCACCGCTCCTTCCAGTCCAGCAGGGAGAGGTACGAGCGGCGGGGCGCCCGAGGATTGGCGGCAAGCCGCTCCCAGGCGTACGGGCTCACCGATACGGCGGAGACGCCCGCCGGGCCGCCCATCGCCTTCTGCCCGCCGATCACGCACAGGTCCACGCCCCACGCGTCGGGCAGCAGCGGCTCGGCGGCCACCGAGGCGACGGCGTCCAGCATGAAGAGCGCGCCGTGGGCCCGTACGACCTCGCCGATCTCGGCGACCGGGTTGGTGTTGCCGGTCGCCGCCTCCGCGTGGACCAGTGAGACGAAGTCGATCTCGGGGTGCGTGGCGAGCGCGCGCTCGACCTCTTCGGTGGCCACCGCGGTGTTGAACGGCGCCGACAGGTCTATGACCTTCACGCCGCTGTCGCGCAGCCAGTTGCCGAAGGTCTGCCCGTACGGGCCCGTCACCACGTTCAGCGCGGTCGAACCGGGCCTGGCGCCGCCCCGTATGCATCCCTCCAGGGGCAGCAGTGCCTCTCCCTGCATGACCACCACATCGTGCTCGGTGGCGAGGAGGGAGGCGACGCGCCGCTCGACGGCGGCGAAGTGCCCGGCGGTCAGTGGGGCCAGATCAAGGAGCGGGTGTGTCACGGCGCTGCTCTCTTCATGGACGTCTCGGCGGACGCGGGGGATGGGACGGCGGGGTCCGCTCCGGTCCGTTCCGGTGTGCGAACTCCCTGATCGAGGGTACTCACGGCCTCGTACAGTGCTGCCCATGAGCGATCACGCGGTGCTGCATGTGAAGGGGCGGATCCTTGTCGGCCCCGAGGAGATAAGGGACGAACTGTGGGTGGTGGGCGGCAGGATCACGTACGAACGCCCGGCCGGCGCCCGTGACATCGGGACCGTCAGCGGCGGCTGGGTGCTGCCCGGCCTGGTCGACGCGCACTGCCATGTCGGCCTCGACGGCCACGGCGCGGTCGACCCGGCGACCACCGAGAAGCAGGCGCTCGGCGACCGTGATGCGGGCGCGCTGCTCCTGCGGGACGCGGGATCGCCGGCGGACACGCGCTGGATCGACGACCGCGAGGACCTGCCGAAAATCATCAGGGCGGGCCGTCACATCGCCAGGACCCGCCGTTACATCCGCAACTACGCCCATGAGATCGAGCCGGAGGACCTGGTCGAGTACGTGGCGCGGGAGGCGCGACGCGGCGACGGCTGGGTCAAGTTGGTCGGCGACTGGATCGACCGCGAGGTCGGCGATCTGTCGGCCTGCTGGCCGCGCGAAGCGGCCCGGGCCGCCATCGCGGAGGCGCACCGGCTGGGCGCGCGGGTCACCGCGCACTGCTTCGCCGAAGTCGCCCTGCGCGAGCTGGTCGAGGCGGGTATCGACTGTATCGAGCACGCGACGGGACTGACCGAGGACACCATCCCGCTCTTCGCGGAGCGTGGCGTGGCGATCGTCCCGACGCTGGTCAACATCGCGACGTTCCCGAAGCTCGCGGCGCCCGCGGAAGCCAAGTTCCCCCGCTGGTCGGCGCATATGAACCGGCTGTACGAGCGCCGCTACGACACCGTACGGGCCGCGTACGACGCGGGCGTCCCCGTCTACGTCGGCACGGACGCGGGCGGGTCCCTGCCGCACGGTCTGGTGGCGGCGGAGGTCGCGGAGCTGGTGAAGGCCGGTATCCCGCCGGTGGAGGCGCTGTCGGCGACCGCGTGGGGCGCGCGCCGGTGGCTGGGGCGGCCGGTGCTGGAGGAAGGCGCGCCGGGCGATCTGGTGGTCTACGACGAGGATCCGCGGGCGGACGTACGGGTGTTGGCCGCGCCGCGGCGGATCGTCCTGGACGGACATGCGGTGAATTGACGGAGCGTGACGCGGGGGCGGGCCGGGTCGTTGAAGGTTTTCATGTGCTCCGGCGGTGAGTTGGCCGGGGTGCTGCCCGACCCTGGGGCAGGCGAGTGAACCGAAGGAACACATGTGTCACAAGAATCGAATTTGAGCCCGAAAACACCACTTTAGAGTGAACTCACCTCAGGTGTCCGCCGGTTCACTCTCCGTGCGTAAAGATTTCGGTGTCTCAGTCGCCACCGCCGCGTGTCCCCGTGTCGGCGGACCGGCGACGCCAAATCTCTTGTGGGGGTTCCACCATCTTGAACAGCAACACCTTCCGCATGCCCGCACGCCGTTGCGCCACCGTGGTGGCCTCGGCCGTGCTGACGGCAGGCCCCGTCCTCCTCGCCGCCCCGGCGCAGGCGAACGGCGGCGACGCGGGTGAGGGCAGGGCGAGCGCGGCCGTACTCAGGACCGGCCTCGACGTGTCCCTGCTCAACAAGACCGTCCACCTCCCGCTGAACGCCGAACTCAACGCCGTGCAGGCGCCCGCGAGCGCCGACAGGAGCGTGCTGAGCGTGGAGTTGGACGGAGTCGGCCAGGGCAGGCCCTTCACCGTGCTGAGCGCGGACGTGGCGACGGCGAAGGCGACGGCCGACGCGCACGGGGCGGCGGGCTCCACGCACCTCGCCCACGCGAGGCTGCACGTGCCCGGCCTGCCGCTGCTCTCGCTCATCGAGGTCGAGGAGGTCACGTCGAAGGCGGTCTGCGAGGCCGGGAAGCGGCCGACGGCGCAGGCGAACGTGCTCGGGCAGGTGACCGTACTGGGCAAGAAGGTCACCCTCTCGGCGAGCGGGCCGACGCGGGTGGACGTCCAGGGCGTGGGGCGGGTGACGCTCGACCTGTCCACGACACGGACGACCTCGCGCACGGCGGCGGCGACCGCGCTGGCACTGAAGGTGTCGGTGAACCCGCTCAAGCTGAATGTCGCCGAGGTGGAAGGCTCCGTCACGCTCGCCGAGGCGACCTGCCGTTCGCCGAAGCCGCAGGCCCCGGCGGAGCCGCAGGCCCCGGCACCCGCGCACCCTGACCACCAGGCCCAGTCGGCCGTCGAGCCCGTCGCCGCGCCGGCGGACGAGAGTCTGGCGGAGACGGGCGGCAGCTCCCTGACCCCGTACCTGGCGGGCGGCGCGGCGGCGCTGCTGGTGCTGGGCGGCGGCGCGACGGCCTGGGCGAGGTCGCGGGCGCGCCGCTGAGGCGGCGGCGGGCGGGGACGGCCGTGCGCGGCTTCTCCTCGCACGCCCTTCCCGTGCCGCCGGTCGCACAGATCTCGTCGTGGCTGTGAACGACCGGTGGCTGTGAACGACCGGCGGCTTGACTCGCCCGCGCGCCGCCCGCTTTGATCTCGGTTGCCTCCTCCGGGTGGCCCGAGCGGGGAAGCGGAGGTGTGCCGACTGTGGTGTCCAGGCAGCCGCTGGGGCGGCAGTTCGGCTGGCTCTGGGCGGCGTACGCGGTCAGTACGTTCGGCACGTGGCTCGCGTTCGACTCGTTCCCCCTGATCGCGATCCTCGTGCTGCACGCCGGGACGACCCAGGTGTCGGTGCTGGCGGCGGCCGGGCTCGCGGTCGGCGCGGTGGTGGCGGTGCCGCTCGGACCGTGGGTGGAATTCCGCCGCAAGCGGCCGGTGATGGCCGGCATGGACCTGATCCGGTTCGCCGCGCTGATGAGCGTCCCCGCCGCGTTCGCCCTGGGATGGCTCAGCTTCGCCCAGCTCGTCGTCGTGTCGGTCGTCGTCGGCGCGGCCGACATCGCCTTCACCTCGGCCACCGGGGCCTGTCTGAAGGCGCTCGTGCGGCCGGAGGACCTGCTCGTCGCGAACGGCAGGTTCGAGTCCACCACCTGGACCGCCACGGTCCTCGGACCGCCGCTCGGCGGGGCCGCGATCGGGATGTTCGGCCCGGTGCTGACCGTGGCGGCCAACGCCGTCAGCTACCTGCTCTCGGCGCTCGGGATCCGCGCGATCGGCGGCACGGAACCGCCACCCGCACGCTCCGGCGCACCACGGCTGCGCGCCGGCGACCTGCTCGACGGGTGGCGGTACATTCTGGCCAACTCCGCGCTGCGGCCGCTGTTCTTCCACGCGATCCTGGTCAACGGCCTGATCATGGCGAGCGCCCCCCTGCTCGCCGTCCTCATGCTGGGCCCCCTCGGGTTCGCACCCTGGCAGTACGGCCTCGCCTTCGCGGTGCCCTGCGCCGGCGGACTCCTCGGCGCACGACTGGCCCGGCCGCTCGTCGCACGGTTCGGGCAGCACACGGTCCTGCGCGCCGCGGGAACACTGCGCGTCTGCTGGCCGCTCGGCCTGGCCTTCATCGGCCCCGGCGCCGGCGGACTCGCGCTCGTCATGGCCGTCGAGTTCGGGCTCATCACCTGCTCGGCCGTGTTCAGCCCGGTACTCGCCACCCACCGGCTCGAACAGACCGGAACGGACCGCGTCGCCCGCACCCTGTCCGCGTGGTCGGTCAGCGGCAAGGCCGCCATCGCGGCCCTGACGGCGCTGTGGGGGCTGCTGGCCGGACTCACCACTCCGCGCACGGCGATCGCGATCGCGGGTCTCCTCATCCTGGCGGCCCCGCTCCTGCTCCCGCGCCGCGCCAACACGCCACACACCGAACCGGAACCGGCCGCGAGCCCCGTCTGACCCACCGCCACACGCGCATGACCGGGCGCCACGCCCCGCGCTTCCCCGCGGTCAGTCGCCCGCGGCCCCTGACGCCGCACGCGCATCAGGAAAGCGTCAGCACACGCCCTACCCGCCCACCGCCGTCAGCGCCTGGTCCAGCGCCTGGAGGAAGCTGTTCGTCGTCGGCCGGTCGCGCACCGCGAGCCGCAGCCAGTCGTGGCCCAGACCCGGGAACGTGTCTCCCCGTCTCGCCGCGAAACCCAGCGTCCGCAGCCGGGCGCGTACCGCGTCCGCGCGTGCCATGCGGATGAGGACGAACGGCGCCCGCGCGTCCGCCACCGTACGGACCTCCTCGAACTCCGCCAGGCCCGCCAGCAGATGCGCGCGTTCCACCGCGATCAGCCGCGCCGCCTCCTCCGCCTCCGCCAGCGCCTCGGGCGTCACGCACGCCTCCGCCGCCGCCAGCGCCGGTGTCGAGACCGGCCACAGCGGCTGAGCGCGCTCCAGCGCCTTCACCGTGTCGGGCTCGGCCAGTACATAACCGATCCGCAGGCCCGCCAGGCCCCAGGTCTTCGTGAGGCTGCGCAGCACCACAAGACCCGGCACGTCCGTCCGTCCTGCCAGCGCCTCCGGCTCGCCGGGGACGGCGTCCATGAACGCCTCGTCCACCACCAGCGTCCGCCCGGGGCGCGCCAGCCGTGCGATCGTCTCGGCGGGGTGCAGCACGGACGTCGGGTTGGTCGGATTGCCCAGGATCACCAGGTCCGCGTTGTCGGGCACCGCGTCCGGATCGAGCCGGAAGCCGTCCTCCGCGCGCAGCAGCACCCGGCGCACCTGGTGGCCCGCGTCCCGCAGCGCCGCCTCGGGCTCGGTGAACTGCGGATGGATCACGACGGGACCGCACGTGGGCAGCGCGCGGGCGAGCAGGACGAACGCCTCCGCCGCACCCGCCGTCAGCAGCACCCGCTCCACCGGCAGTCCGTGCCGCGCCGCGACCGCCGCCCGCGCCGCGCGCCCGTCCGGGTACGCGGCGAGACCGGTCAGCGAGTCCGCGATGCGCGCGCGCAGCCAGGCCGGGGGAGTGCCGGTACGGACATTGACCGCGAGATCGACCACCGGCGCGGCGCAGTCGCGCATCTCCGCGTCGCCGTGGTGGCGCAGGTCGTGGCCGTCAGCGTGCGTATACATGGTCTGTGTGGTCCACATGGCTGCCGCGGGTCACCGGACTCCCTCCGAACGCCACCGGTGGCCCCGGGGCTTCGCCGTGCGGCCCACTGTCACGTGTGAGGCCGCTGTTGTCTACCGTCACCGCTGACATCATGTCCATTCCGGTCACGCTCCTACCCCGCTCCTCCGCCACCGCACAGGTGACACGCGCGGCCCCGCCGTCCGGCGCCGACTTCCTCTTGGGGACGAGAAGTTCACCGCCGCCCGCGAGCGCGGCGGCCTCCGCCACCGACGGGGTTCCCGCCGCGGCGAGCGCCGCCGCCGACGGATGCGGCACCGCGATCCTGGCCAGCTGCGCCGCCGGATACGCCCGCAGCGGCACCCCCAGCAGCGCGGCGGCCCCCGCGATCCCCGGCTCACCGGCCTTCGTGTCGACGGTCGCCAGCGCGACGACGTCGCCCGGCGAGAGCCCGGCGCCGCGCAGCGAACGCCCGATCAGATCGAGCACCTCAGCCACCGGAATGCCCTTGCCCGCGCCGATTCCCACCACGACGCCTCGCGCGGCACCGAGCGCCGGATGTGCGGAAAGGGGCGCCGATGGACTAAGCAGGGGCCCATGGCGGTCTTCGTCGCGCTCGGCGCGTTCCTCATGACGCTGTTCGGCGGCTGGACGGCGCAGCGCGTCACCGACCGCCGCCATCTGGTCCTCGGCCTGGCCGGGGGCCTGATGCTCGGCGTGGTCGGCCTCGATCTGCTGCCCGAGGCGCTGGCCGCGGCGGGCGGCGAGGTCTTCGGCGTACCGCAGGCCCTGCTGCTGTTCGTCGGCGGATTTCTTATCGCTCATCTGGTCGAACGGCTGCTCGCGGCCCGTCAGGCGTCCCACGGCGGAGAGGAACACGGGGACCTGGCGAACGGCGGCCGGGTGCCCGAGGTGGGCCTGACCGCCGCCGCGGCCATGGTCGGGCACAGCGTGATGGACGGCATCGCGCTCGGCGCCGCGTTCCAGATCGGCAGCGGTCCGGGCGCGGCCGTGGCCCTGGCCGTCGTCGCCCACGACTTCGCGGACGGCTTCAACACGTACACGCTCACCAGCCTGTACGGGAACGACCGCCGCAGGGCCCTCGCGATGCTCGTCGCGGACGCCGTGGCGCCCGTGGTCGGCGCCGCGTCCACGCTGCTGTTCACCCTTCCGGCGGAAGCGCTCGGCAGCTACCTGGGCTTCTTCGGCGGCGCGTTGCTCTACCTCGCCGCGGCCGAGATCCTTCCCGAGGCGCATCACGACCACCCGGCGCGCTCCACTCTGCTGTGCACCGTCCTCGGCGTGGGGTTCGTCTGGCTGGTGGTGGGCTTCGCCGGCTGAGCGTCCGTACGGACGGACGCCCGGCCGGGAGACGTTCCGGCCCGTGCTCACCCCGCGCACCCTGCCACGAACCGTCGCGCCATTTCCGGCGCGGCCGCCCAGTGCGTATGCAGGTAACTGGCGTGCACACCGCCCCGGACGAAGCCCTCGAGCCGCCGCTCCGGATGCACCAGACCCCAGGCCGGCTCCGCGCCCGCCCCCGGCTCCAGCACCGTCCGGTGGAACTCGTGCCCCCGTACGCGCGTCCCGGCCGCCGCGAGCGCGCTGTCTCCCACCGCCACCGCCTCGCGGTAGCCCAGCGTCAGCCGCCCCGACATCCGTCCGTCGGCGTCGAGCACCCCGCACATCGGCTTCCCGTCCAGCGACCGCGCCAGATACAGCAGCCCCGCGCATTCGGCGGCCACCGGAGCGCCGGAGTACGCCAGCTCCGCCACCGCCTCGCGCAGCGGCTCGTTGGCGGACAGCTCGGGCGCGTACACCTCGGGGAAACCGCCGCCGATCACCAGGCCGCTCGTCCCCTCGGGCAGCCGCTCGTCCCGCAGCGGATCGAACGGCACGACCTCCGCGCCGGCCGCCGTCAGCAGCTCGGCGTGCTCCGCGTACGAGAAGGTGAACGCGGAACCGCCCGCCACCGCCACCACGGGACGGCGTCCACCGGCGACCGGCTCGGTCTCCGGCGACCAGGCCGTCGATTCCAGGGCGGGCGCGCTGCGCGCGAGCGCCAGCAGCGCTTCCAGGTCGCACCCCTCGCGCACCCGGACCGCCAGCTCCCGCATCGAGCCGAGCGCGTCCGCGTGCCGCTCGGCCACCGGCACGAGCCCGAGGTGGCGCGACGGCGTGCCGACCTGCTCGGTGCGGCGCAGCACGCCCATCACCGGCACGCCCGACTCGTCCAGCGCGTCCCGCAGCAGCCGCTCGTGCCGGTCGGAGGCGACCTTGTTGAGGATCACCCCGCCGATCCGCACCTCCGGGTCCCAGGACGCGAAGCCGTGCACCAGCGCCGCCACAGAACGGGACTGCGCCGAGGCGTCCACCACCAGAACGACCGGCGCCCGCAGCAGCTTCGACACCTGGGCGGTGGAGGCCAGTTCACCCTGGCCCGAGGCGCCGTCGTACAGGCCCATCACGCCCTCGACGATCGCCAGGTCGCATCCGGCCGCGCCGTGCGCGAACAGCGGCCCGATCAGCTCCGTCCCGCACATGTACGCGTCGAGATTGCGCCCCGGACGTACCCGGGTGCCGGTCGCGCCCGCCGACACCGCGAGCGCGTGATAGCCCGGATCGATGTAGTCGGGCCCGACCTTGTGCGGGGACACGGCGAGGCCGCGCTCCGAGAAGGCCGCCATCAGCCCCGTCGCCACCGTCGTCTTGCCGCTGCCCGAGGACGGCGCGGCGATGACCAGCCGCGGGACGTTCACCACTCGATGCCTCTCTGTCCCTTCTGGCCCGCGTCCATCGGATGCTTGACCTTCGTCATCTCGGTGACGAGGTCCGCGAAGTCCAGCAGCTCCTGCGGGGCGTTGCGTCCGGTGATCACCACGTGCTGGGTGCCGGGCCGCTCACGCAGCACCTCGATCACCTCGGCGGTGTCCACCCAGCCCCAGTGCAGCGGATACATGAACTCGTCGAGGACGTACAGCCGGTGGGTCTCCGCCGCCAGGTCGCGCTTGACCTGCTCCCAGCCCTCGCGCGCCGCCTCCTCGTTGGAGAGCTGGCTGTCGCGCTGCACCCAGGACCAGCCCTCGCCCATCTTGTGCCAGGCCACGGAGCCGCCTTCGCCGCTCGCCCCCAGCACCTTGAGCGCCTGCTCCTCGCCGACCTTCCACTTCGCCGACTTGACGAACTGGAACACCCCGATCGGCCACCCCTGCGTCCACGCGCGCAGTGCCAGCCCGAAGGCGGCGGTCGACTTGCCCTTGCCGGTGCCCGTGTGGACGAGCACCAGCGGCCGGTTGCGGCGCTGGCGCGTCGTCAGTCCGTCGTCCGGTACGGATTCCGGCTGTCCCTGCGGCATTACGCGGCCCTCCTGGGTCCGTTGCTCACCTGTTGTACGTCCCTGACCAGACCGGCGATGCTGTCGGCGCGCAGCTCGTCGAGCGTGATGGCGGTGCCCTCCAGATCGGTGGCGAGCGTGCCCGCCAGACCGAGCCGTACGGGACCCGACTCGCAGTCCACGACGACCGAGGCCGTGCCCTCCGAGGCGTGCAGCCGGGCCGCGCGCGTGGCGAGCGCCAGCGGATCGGGGCCGCCCGTCGCCCGGCCGTCGGTCACGACCACCAGGAGCGGACGGCGTGCGGGATCCCGCATCCGCTCCACCCGCAGGACGTCGTGGGCCTTGAGCAGCCCGGCGGCGAGCGGGGTGCGCCCGCCCGTCGGCAGCGACTCCAGCCGGGACGCGGCCGCGTCCACCGAGGAGGTCGGCGGCAGCGCCACTGCCGCCTCCTTGCCCCGGAAGGTGACCAGACCGACCTTGTCGCGCCGCTGGTACGCGTCGAGCAGCAGCGAGAGCACCGCGCCCTTGACAGCGCTCATCCGCCGCCTCGCCGCCATCGACCCGGACGCGTCGACCACGAACAGCACGAGGTTGCCCTCCCGGCCTTCCCGGGTCGCCTGCCGCAGGTCGCTTCTGCGAACCAGCAGACCGGGGCCGCTGCGGCCGCGTTCCCGCTGGTGCGGCGCGGCGGCCTGCACGGTCGCCGCCAGGTGCAGCCTGGTCAGCGTGCCCTGCGGCGGCCTGGAGCCGGTCGTCCTGCCGTGTTCGGTGCGCGCCCGGGAGCGGCGGCCCGCCGCGCCCTCGCCCAGACCCGGGACGCTGAGCATCTTCGTACGGAACGGTTCCGAGGCCCCGACGGCGGTCTGCTCACCGGCACCGGCGGCGGCCGGTCGCGGCTGTTCGCCGGGCTGCTGGTCCCCGGACTGCTGCGGCTCGGCCGGCGCGTCGTCCTGACGGCTGTTGTCCTGACCGTTCTCCGACGGTCCGGATTCGGACTCCCGAGGTGCCTCGGAACCGGTGTCGGGCCCCGCCGGGGAGTCCCCGGGACCGCCCTGCGGCGGCTGCCCGCCGCCGGGCCCGTCGGGGTCGGGCTCCGGGTCGTCGTCGCCCCTGAACTCGTCCAGCGTGTCGTCCAGCTTGCTCTCGTCCAGGCCCGGCGCGTCGAACGGGTTGCGGCGCCGCCGGTGCGGCAGCGCGAGCAGCGCGGCCTGCCGGACGTCCTCCGCGAGCACGTCGGTACGCCCCGCCCACGCGGCGAGCGCCGTCGCGGTCCTGGCCATGACGATGTCCGCGCGCATCCCGTCCACCTCGAACGCGGCGCAGGTCGCGGCGATCTGCAACAGCGCGGAGTCCCCGAGCCGCACCTCGGGCAGCAGGGCGCGCGCGGTGATGATCCGCTCGCGCAGCTCCGTCTCCTCCCGCGCCCAGCGCCCGGCGAAGCCCGCCGGATCGTCGTCGTACGCGAGCCGCCGCCGTACGACCTCCACCCGCAGCTCGGGCTCGCGCGAGGCGGCGACCTCGACGGTCAGCCCGAAGCGGTCGAGCAACTGCGGCCGCAGTTCGCCCTCTTCGGGGTTCATTGTGCCGACGAGCAGGAAACGCGCGGCATGCCGTACGGAGACGCCCTCGCGCTCCACGTACGAGGCGCCCATGGCGGCCGCGTCCAGCAGCAGGTCCACGAGGTGGTCGTGCAGCAGGTTGACCTCGTCGACGTACAGCACCCCGCGGTGCGCGTCCGCGAGCAGTCCGGGCTCGAAGGACTTCACGCCCTCCGACAGCGCCCGTTCGATGTCCAGCGCCCCGACGAGCCGGTCCTCGGAGGCGCCGACGGGCAGCTCGACCATCCGCGCGGGCCTGGACGTGCCCGGCCCGGGCGCGTGCGGGCCGTCCGGGCACTGCGGATCGGGCGCGCCGGGGTGGCAGCTGAACCGGCACCCGGCGACGACGTCCACCTCGGGCAGCAACGCCGAGAGCGCCCGTACGGCCGTGCTCTTGGCGGTCCCCTTCTCGCCCCGTACGAGAACGCCGCCCACGGCGGGACTGACCGCGTTGAGCAGCAGGGCCAGTCGCAGATCGTCCATTCCCACCACGGCGGTGAACGGAAAGGGGGTGCTCATATACGAAACGCTCCTTCGAGTGGTTTGAGGCGACGTGCCGTGACCGGGGCCGCGCCCTCACAAGGCCGTAGCGGGGTCCCTCCGCCGGTCACGGTGCCCCCGGCGGAATGAACGGCAGCTCTCCCGGAGCCCCTTCCTCGATCAGCCGCCATAGCGCGTCCGTGTCCGCGTGCTCCTCGATCAGATCGCCGAGCAGATCGAGCTGTTCCTCCCGGAGCGCGCCGAAACTCGTGTCCGGGGCGGGCACGAAACGCCGCCCCGCGGCCCGCGCCACCTCCGCCAGGAAGCGCCGCCGGAATCCGTCGCTCTCCAGCGCGCCGTGCCAGTGCGTACCCCACACGGCGTCCACCCGGCAGCCGTCCAGCGCCTGCCCCCGCTCGTCGGTGACGAAGGGGGCGCCTCCCCGTACGTCCGCGACCCCGTGGTGGATCTCGTACCCCTCCACCGGCTCGCCCAGCGCGACCCCCACCGGTCTGCTCAGCGTCTTCTCGCGCGCGAACCGCACGCGTACGGGCAGCAGTCCGAGCGCGGCCACCGCGCCCGCGCGCGACTCGACCTCGTCGTCGATGTGCTCGCCGAGGACCTGGTAGCCGCCGCAGATGCCCAGCACCGGCCGGCCCTCGGCCGCCCGCCGCGCGAGCGCGTCCGCGAGCCCGCGCTCCCGCAGCCACGCCAGCGCCCTGACCGTGCCGCGCGTGCCGGGCACGACGACGAGGTCCGCGTCCGCCAGTTCCTCCGCCCGGTCCACGAACCGCACGACCACGCCCGGTTCGGCCGCCAGCGCGTCGACGTCCGTGAAGTTGGACATGAGCGGCACGGCGCAGACCGCGACCCGCAGGACGTCCTCCCCGAAGGGGGCCGAGACCGCGGACTCGCGCACCGCGCCGCGCAGCGAGACGCGCAGCCCGTCCTCCTCGTCGATCCCGAGGCCGTGGCGGAACGGCAGTACGCCGAAGGTCCCGCGCCCGGTCAGCCCGCGCAGCATCTCCAGGCCCGGTTCCAGCAGTGACACGTCACCGCGGAACTTGTTGACGAGATATCCGGCGATCAGCGCCTGGTCCTCGGGGCTCAGCAGTGCCGTCGTACCGAAGAACGACGCGAAGACACCGCCCCGGTCGATGTCCCCGACCACGACCACCGGCAGCCGCGCGGCCCGCGCGATGCCCATGTTGACGATGTCGGTGCGGCGCAGATTGATCTCGGCCGGGCTGCCCGCCCCCTCGCAGATCACGGCGTCGTACGTGCCGCGCAGCGTCTCCAGGCACTCCAGTACGGGTCCGAGCAGCGCTTCCTGGCGGCCTCCGTGATAGCCCTTCGCGCTCAGCTCGCCCACCGGGCGTCCCATCAGCACCACCTGGCTGCTGCGGTCGCTGCCGGGCTTGAGCAGGACGGGGTTCATCAGCGCGGTCGGCTCCACCCGGGCGGCCTGCGCCTGCATCGCCTGGGCTCGTCCGATCTCCGCGCCCTCGCGCGTCACGAACGAGTTGAGCGACATGTTCTGTCCCTTGAAGGGCGCGACTCTGATGCCCCGGCGTACCAGCCAGCGGCAGATGCCCGCCGTGACGACGCTCTTGCCCGCGTCCGAGGTGGTCCCCGCGATCAGCAGCCCACCGCCCAGTCCGCCCGCGCTCATCGGCGTCCTCTCCCCGAAGCCCGATTCCCTGAAACCCGGATTCCCGCGGCCCGTCGCCCCGAGGCCCGGCGCGCCGCGCCGTACGCGAAGCGCCCGCCGACGCAGGCCGCCAGTGCGAGCGCCGTCACCCGCTGCGACAACCGCACCGCACGTTCGATGTCCGCGACCTCGACGGGCCGCCCTCCGGCGTTCAGCACCGGCCGGTGCTCGGTCCGTCCGCCGTACGCGAGTGTCCCGCCGAGCCGTACGCCCAGCGCGCCCGCGAACGACGCCTCCACCGGGCCCGCGTTGGGGCTCGGGTGCCGGTGCGCGTCGCGCCGTACCGCCCGCAGCGCCCCGCGCGGATCGCCGCCCGCCACCGCGGCGAGCGCGGCGGTCAGCCGGGCGCCCGGCCAGCCGGCGACGTCGTCGAGCCGTGCGGAGGCCCAGCCGAAACGGCGGTACACGGGCGACTTGTGACCCACCATCGCGTCCAGCGTGTTCACCGCCCGGAATCCGGCCAGCCCCGGCACCCCGGCGACGGCGCCCCACACCAGCGCGCCCACCACGGCGTCGGACGTGTTCTCTGCGACGGACTCCACGACGGCGCGCGCGATCTGCTGCCCGTCCAGCGCCTGCGGATCGCGCCCGCACAGATGCGGCAGCCGCTCGCGGGCCGCGTCGATGTCCCCGGTTTCGAGCGCCGCGCCGATGGTCCGCGCCTCGCGCCCCAGCGATGTCCCCCCGACGACGGCCCACGTGGCGGTGGCGGTCAGGGCAAAGGAAGCGGCGGGGCGGTGCCGTACGGCGCTGGCGGCGAGCGCCGCGAGCCCGGCGGCGCCTCCGGCGCAGACCGCCGTGTGCAGCGCGCCCCACCCGCGGTGATCGCGCCTCAGGACCCCTTCGACGGCCCCTGCGGCCCGCCCGAAGGCGGCGACGGGATGCCCGCGGCGCGGATCACCGAACAGCAGATCGCCGAGAAGGCCCGCGGCGGCGCCGTACGCGAAGACCCGCTCGGCGGCAGAACCGCAGCCAGGCATGGCGACATGTCCTCACTCAGGGTCCGCGCCCCGGCTCGACGTGATGCGGCGGCGAGAGTTCCTGGCTCCTGGAGCTGACGCGTCCAGTGACAGTGGCGGGACCGCGCCGGAATCGCACCGGCTTCCTCTTCATACCGTCGTAAATGGCCCCGGCAGTGCACCACGCTGCGAGAACGCCCGTCAACCCGCCCCTGACCTGGGACGGGGCAGTGTGCGAAGACCCACATCACGGACAGGACGGGCGGCGGGCCGGTGCGGTGACGAACGACCGGAGGGCCGGCGGTCGGGTGACCGCCGGCCCTCCGGTGAGGGGATCAGGCGACGATGAGCCAGATCCCGTAGGCCACCGCCGCCGCGCACGCCGCGAAGCAGGCGTACGCGCCGGTCGTCGCGGCCGTGGACCCTTGCTTGGAAAGGCCCACGACCCCGAGGGTGAACAGGCCCACGAGACCGACGGTGGCCACGAGGCTGACGCCGAAGACGGAGGCGAGCGCTGCCCAGTCGATGTTCATGCTGTTGCGTCCTTAGGCCGTGGGGCGGGCCGGCTCACCGGCGAGGGCGGGGATGGTGGCCGAGAGCGACCGGCTGACGGTGAGTGGGGTCTCGGCGGAGCCGTCGAGACCGAAGGTCCTGACGACGCTCTCGTCGACGACGTCGGAGGCATCGACAGGACGGCGGCGCGAGACGAGCCAGATCGCGCCCGAGGCGGCGACGAGCAGCACCGCGGCGGCCGTGACCCCCCAGGTGCCCTGCTCGGTCAGGAACTCGGCCCCGGCACCGACCAGACCGGCGGCGGGCAGGGTCAGGCACCAGGCGACGCCCATGCGGCCCGCGGTCGACCAGTGCACCACCCCGCCCTTGCGGCCCAGGCCCGCGCCCATCACGGAGCCGGAGCAGGCCTGTGTGGTGGAGAGCGAGAAACCCAGGTGCGAGGAGGCCAGGATGACGGTCGCCGCGCCGGTCTGCGCCGCGAAGCCCTGCTGCGGCCTCAGCTCGGTGAGACCGGAACCCATGGTGCGGATGATGCGCCAGCCGCCGAGGTACGTGCCGAGCGCGATCGCCGTGCCCGCCGTGACGATGACCCACAGCGGAGGGTTGGCTCCCGGCGCGAGGACCCCGCCGGTGACCAGGGCGAGGGTGATGACCCCCATGGTCTTCTGCGCGTCGTTGGTGCCGTGGGCGAGCGAGACGAGAGCGGCGGAGGCGATCTGCCCGGCCCGGAAGCCCTTCGCGGTGGCCTTCTCGTCCGTACGGCTGCCGATCCGGTACGTCAGGCGCGTGGCGAAGTACGCCGCGACACCGGCGACGACGGGCGCGGCGACCGCGGGGATCAGCACCTTCGTGACGACCACCTCACCGTTGACACCCGAGGAGCCGACCGACATCAGGGTGGCGCCGATGAGGCCGCCGAAGAGCGCGTGGGACGAACTTGACGGCAGACCGAGCAGCCAGGTGCCGAGATTCCACAGGATCGCGCCGACCAGCGCCGCGAAGATCACTTCTGTGCGGATGCCCTCTTCGTTGATGAGCCCGCCGGAGATGGTCTTGGCCACCTCCACGGACAGGAACGCCCCGACGAGATTGAGGACCGCGGACATGGCCACCGCGATCTTGGGACGGAGAGCGCCGGTGGAGATGGTCGTTGCCATGGCGTTGGCGGTGTCGTGGAAACCATTGGTGAAGTCAAACGCGAGAGCTGTGACGATCACGATCGCGAGCAGCAGCGTGAGGTGTTCCATTTACCCAGTCAATCGCTCGATGTCGGGGGCCTGTTCGACCGTAAGAAGGGCCGGTGAACGCAAGATGAACAGCGTGGGTCGCCGCAGTGGATCGCGTGGGGGGGCTGTTGCTGGGGTGTCCGCCCGCGGATCAAGGGCAGTCCCGGCACGGCACGCCGTCCACCTGGCAGGATGCGCGGCATGACTGATCCGGGGCGGCAAGAAGCGATCGAACGGGCCTGGCGGGAGCTGGTGGCCACCGCATGCAGAACGGCGGCCGACGGCCTGGTCGTCGGCACGTCGGGCAATGTGTCGGTGCGCTCCGGCGACCTCGTTCTCGTCACGCCGAGCGGAGTGCCGTACGACCGGCTCGCCGAGGAGGAGCCGGTCGCGGTCGACCTGAATGGACGCCAGGTGCTCGGCGACCTCGTCCCCACCAGCGAACTGCCGTTGCATCTGGAAATCTATCGCCGCACAGACGCGGCAGCCGTGGTCCACACGCATGCGGTCCACGCCACCGCCGTCTCCACGCTCGTGCCCGAACTCCCCCTGATCCACTACATGTCGGCGATGTTCGGCGGACCGGTCAGGGTGGCCGAGTACGCGACGTACGGCACGCCGGAACTCGCCGCGAACATGTGGGAAGCCCTGTGCGACCGCACAGGATGCCTCCTCCGCAACCACGGCACGGTCACCTACGGAAACAGCCTGGACCAGGCCTGCGACCGCACGGCGCAACTGGAATGGATGTGCCGCCTCTGGCTCACCGCCAGCTCCGTACCCGGCCGCGAACCGACGCTGCTCTCGACGGCGCAGGTGGACGAGGTGGCCCGCAAGCTCACCGGCTACGGGCAGCGACCCTGAGCCGTCCGCGTCATCCGACTGGCCATCCCCACTGGCCCTCCCCGTACGGCGTGCTGACACTGGGACAGTGCGCCCGGCTAACGCGACGGCAGCAGCCGTCACCACGATGATCGGTCTCGGTGCGGCAGCTGTCGCGGCCGGCCGGTACGCCAGCGACGCCGCGCTCAGGCCGGCGCCGGGCCAGGCCCTGCCGGGCGACCCACGGCTCACCGTGCACGCGACGGCGGCGGGCCGCGTCACCCTCACCCGCACGCTCGCGTCCCTGCGCCCCGGCACGTACGGGCTGACGGGCCACGGTGTGCACGCCGTCGTCGGAGGCGTGCTGGAAGGAGAGGCGCGCACCGCGCACACCGTCGTACGCAGGCTGGAACGCGTCAGCCACGGCACCCTCGCCCCCGGCACCCGCGTACGGCTCACCCCGCAGGTCCACAGCGGCGACCCGTTCACCGCCCTCGGCCTCGACCACCGCGACGTCGAGATCCCGGGCGAACAGGGCGCCCTGCCCGCCTGGTTCCTCCCCGGCTCGCGGCGGACCTGGGTCCTCACCGCGCACGGGCTCGGCACGACCCGCGAGCACCCCATGAACGTCATGAGGTTCCTGGCCGGCTACGGACTGCCCGTACTCGACCTCGCCTACCGGGGCGACCAGGGCGCCCCCAGGCCCCGGGACGGCATCAGCCACCTCGGGGACGCCGAATGGCGCGACCTGGACGCCGCGATCGGCTACGCCGTACGCCACGGCGCCGAACGCGTCGTCCTGTACGGCTGGTCCACCGGCGCCTCCATGGCGCTGCACGCCGCCGCGGACTCCACCCTGCGCGAACGGATCTGCGGAATCGTCCTCGACTCGCCCGTACTCGACTGGGAAACCACCCTGCGCGCCCTCGCCACCGCCCGCCGCACCCCCGCCGCCCTGCTGCCGCTCGCCGTCAGGGCGGCCCAGGGCAGAACGGGACTGGGCGGCCACCGGCTGCTCCGGGCCGCGAACCCGCGCGACCTCCGTGTCCCGACCCTGATCGCGCACGGGCCCGACGACCGGATCGCGCCGTGGGGCCCGTCCCGCGAACTCGCCGCGCTCCGGCCGGAACTGGTCACGCTGCACACCGTTCCGCTCGCCCCGCACGCCGCGATGTGGAATGCCGGACCCGCCCGCTACGAGGAAGAGCTGCGCCGTTTCCTCACCCCCCTGATGTAGCGGCCTGGACAGCGCTTTTCCCTGCTGCCGGTCCCCGCAACACCCCGCGCGCGGCCCCGCGGTGCAGGTGTCCGCCGCCGCTCCCATACCAAAAAAACGGGTTCCGTTTGGGCTTTCGGCCGGTCAACGGGGAGACTGCCCCCGTGACGTCCCGAAAGCCTGATGAGCAATTGGCGCGCAACTCCAGACTCCGACTGGTCCGCTCGCGGCCATTGACCGCGGCGCGCGGCGCCGTGGCCGCGCGCACCAGGCCGGCTCCCCGGCCGCCCGAAGGGACTCCGCCCCCGGCGGAGCTGGCCCGTCAGGCGAGGGCGGTACTCGCCGACGCCGTACGGATCGCCCGCTGGGCGGCCGTCGACCGCGACCCCGGAGCCGGTCCGCTCACCGGCCAGGCCCAGGAGCGCGCCGCGGCCGCCCTGAACCTCGCCCACGACCAGGTCCACGCCAGCTGGGACCGGGCCAGGCTGGCCGGTCTGGTCGAGCTCCACGACGGCGCCGTGCGACCCGGCTGGCGGCTCCAGGCCTGGGACCGCGACGACAGCGCGGTCCTGCGCGGCTGGGTCGCGCTCTTCGACGCCTGGTCGCTCGTGCACCCCGCCCCCGAGGACGTCGAACCGGCCGCCGTCGCCGAGGTCGTCGAGGCCGTGCCCCAGGTGCTCGTCCTCCTCCAGCTCTCGGCCGGACCGGTGACCGCGCCGGCCCTGCTCGACCTCTTGCAGCAGCGCGTCGCCGAACTCCACGAGGAGCGCTGCGAGGTCCCGCTCGACCCCGACGCGACCGGCACCGAGGCGGCGGAGCCGAAGCCCGCCGCACCCGTCGTCCCGCTTCCGCCGCTCCTCGACTGGGCCCTGGAGGGCCTGGCCGCCGTCGGCGCGCTGACCCTGGGCGAGGGACAGGCCACCCTCACCCCGCTCGGCAACTGGGCGGTGTGGGTCAAGCTGGAGCAGATCTGCGTCGCCGCGCAGAGCCCTGCCGGCAACATCGAGCAGTCCGCCGAGCAGATGCTGCGCGGCTGCGC
This sequence comes from Streptomyces sp. NPDC088725, assembly GCF_044751305.1. Lineage (NCBI taxonomy): Bacteria > Bacillati > Actinomycetota > Actinomycetes > Kitasatosporales > Streptomycetaceae > Streptomyces > Streptomyces sp. NPDC088725. The sequence goes on along the minus strand of NZ_JBIVLO010000002.1, from coordinate 52,425 downwards.
CCGGCTCACCCCGGGACCGGCCCGCGCCGAATACCGCGCCTGGCTCGCCCCCCGTACCGTCGGCAGCGCCATCAGTGAACTGCTGTCCGTCGCACGCGGCGAGGACGCGCTGCTGCGCGGGCTCGCCTTCGAGGCGCTGCGCGTCGTCGGAGCGCCCGCCGAGTCGTCCGTACGGGCGGTGGCCGAGGACGGCTCACTGCGCCCCTACGCGCTGCTCTGGCTCGCGGAGTACGAGGGCGCGGACCCCGAGGACGCGCATGAGGTGCTGACCCGCGAGGAGTCGACCTGGCTCTGGATGGACACCGCAGCCGCCGTCGCCGACCACGGCGAGAGCGACCTGCTGGTACGTCACCTGGACTCCGCGGTGCAGGGCAATGTGCCCACCCTGCTCCGGGAGGTCAGAGCCGTCGGTCACCCGCGTACCGTCCAGGTCCTGGTGGCCCTCGCGGCCGCCCACCCGGACCCGGCCGTCGCCAAGGCCGTGCGCCGGGCCGCGTTCCAGGTGCACACCGGAGCATCCTGACGCCAGGCCCTGCCCCTTGCCCCCGGCCCCTTACCGGGACCGCGCGCCGCGTCCCGGCCGGACCGCCGGGGGCCGCAGGGGGCAGGGCTCCGGCGCCACGTCGACGCCCGCCCGGTGCTCGCGACGGTTTCCGATGTGACGTCCGTCTCCGTCGGGCCGGTCGCGCACCGGCCACCGGTAACCGCCTCGCGCAACGCCGGGCACCGGCCGCCCGCCGTGCGGCCCCGGGAGCGCCCCCGGCCGGGCCGCGCCCGGCGAAAGGCAGGAGCGGGGCCCCGGTAGACTCACCCGCATGGCATTTCTCCTTGTGCATTAGCCGGCGTCGAAGAACTCCTCCGCCTGCCCTTCCGCCGTCCATACCGCCCTGGAGTCTTTCCGTGATCACCGCATCCGGCGTCGAGCTGCGCGCCGGCGCCCGTGTCCTCATCGAGTCCGCCTCGTTCCGTATCGCCAAGGGCGACCGCATCGGTCTCGTCGGCCGTAACGGAGCCGGCAAGACCACGCTCACCAAGTGCCTCGCGGGTGAAGGCATCCCCGCCGCCGGCACGATCACCCACTCGGGTGAGGTCGGTTATCTGCCGCAGGACCCCCGCACCGGCGACCTCGACGTCCTCGCACGCGACCGCATCCTGTCCGCCCGCGACCTCGACTCCGTGCTCAGGAAGATGCGGGAGAACGAGGAGCGGATGTCGAACGGCCAGGGCGCCACCCGCGAGAAGGCGATGCGCAAGTACGAGCGCCTGGAGACGGAATTCCTCACCAAGGGCGGATACGCCGCCGAGGCGGAGGCCGCCACCATCGCCGCCGCGCTCGGTCTGCCCGACCGGGTGCTCGGCCAGCCCCTCCACACTCTCTCCGGTGGTCAGCGCCGCCGGATCGAGCTGGCCCGCATCCTCTTCTCCGACGCCGACACCCTGCTTCTCGACGAGCCCACGAACCACCTCGACGCGGACTCGATCGCCTGGCTGCGCGACTACCTCAAGACCTACCGCGGCGGCTTCATCGTCATCTCCCACGATGTCGAACTGGTCGAGACGGTCGTCAACAAGGTCTTCTACCTGGACGCCAACCGCGCGCAGATCGACGTCTACAACATGGGCTGGAAGCTCTACCAGCAGCAGCGGGAATCCGACGAGAAGCGCCGCAAGCGCGAGCGGGCCAACGCGGAGAAGAAGGCCGCGACCCTGAACTCGCAGGCCGACAAGATGCGCGCCAAGGCGACCAAGACCGTCGCCGCCCAGAACATGGCCCGCCGCGCCGAGCGGCTGCTGTCGGGCCTGGAGCAGGTGCGCCAGGCCGACAAGGTCGCCAAGCTGCGCTTCCCCGAGCCCGCGCCCTGCGGCAAGACCCCGCTCACCGCCGAGGGCCTGTCGAAGTCGTACGGCTCGCTGGAGATCTTCACCGACGTGGACCTCGCGATCGACAAGGGCTCGCGTGTCGTCATCCTCGGCCTCAACGGCGCCGGCAAGACCACCCTGCTGCGCCTGCTCGCCGGGGTGGAGAAGCCGGACACCGGAGAGGTGACCCCCGGCCACGGGCTCAAGCTCGGCTACTACGCCCAGGAGCACGAGACCCTGGACCCGGAGCGCTCCGTCCTGGAGAACATGCGCTCCTCGGCGCCCGACCTCGACCTGGTCGAGGTCCGCAAGACGCTCGGCTCCTTCCTGTTCTCCGGCGACGACGTCGACAAGCCGGCCGGCGTGCTCTCCGGCGGCGAGAAGACCCGTCTGGCCCTCGCCACCCTGGTGGTCTCGGCCGCCAACGTGCTGCTCCTCGACGAACCGACGAACAACCTCGACCCGGCGAGCCGCGCCGAGATCCTCGGCGCGCTGCGCACGTACAAGGGCGCGGTCATTCTCGTCACGCACGACGAGGGCGCGGTCGAGGCGCTGGAGCCGGAGCGCATCATCCTGCTGCCCGACGGCGTCGAGGACCTGTGGGGCGCGGACTACCGCGACCTCGTCTCGCTGGCCTGAGCGACGTCTGTACGGACCTGAGCCACACCCGTACGGACCTGAGCGACATCTGTACGGTGCCGAGCGACGCCCGTACAGGCCCGTACAGACCTGAGCGTGCCCGGGATACGGACCCGCGCCTGCCCGCAGGGGGCCGCGTGGGTCGGTACGGACCCGGCGAGCGCGGTGATCCACTCCCCATGGATCATTCGGCTCAGCGGTGATCCTTCATCTGCGTGAGTGCGTCTCGTACCCCGGCGTGGCGGTCCGCCGATCCCGGTTTCCGCGCACGGCCCGGACCGCCGCGCGGCCGCACGTCGCTGACCTGGCGCTTTGCCCGAATTCTGGATCAAGGGGCGTTGTGCCGGGCTCTGGGATCCGGGCCGCGGGCCCGGTCGGAAAGTTGCCGTGCGGCAAACCTCGTCGCACGGACCTCGCTGAATGGGTGGCCAGGAGGTCGCTTAGGGGTGATCATGGGAATTCCATAGAGGGAACCCATAGCGGGAAACCAGAGCGCACTTCCCACGAGGAGGCACGGGTGGCCGAGACTCTGAAGAAGGGCAGCCGGGTAACCGGCGCCGCGCGCGACAAGCTCGCGGCAGACCTGAAGAAGAAATACGACTCCGGCGCGAGCATCCGGGCGCTGGCCGAAGAGACCGGCCGCTCCTACGGATTCGTCCACCGGATGCTCAGCGAGTCCGGAGTAACGCTGCGGGGACGCGGCGGGGCCACGCGAGGCAAGAAGGCTCCTTCAGCCTGACGGCCGAGCGTGACGCCGTTGCCGGCCGCCGGTTCGGATGGTGGCCACCCGGTCGGTCGCGAGATCGCCCGGGTGGTTACTGTGCAGTCACTTAGCTTCGCAGCTCTGCAACTGCCCGAACCGGAGGCTCCCCATGACGTCGCCTGATTCCGTGCTCGACCCGGCAGCCGGCCCCGTACTCGACAAGGACGGCGTCCGGCTCACCGTCGAGGACGCGATCGCCACGATCACCCTGACCAATCCGGCCAAACGCAACGCCCAGTCTCCCGCCCTGTGGCGGGCCCTGGCCGAAGCGGGCAGTGCCCTGCCCGGCACCGTACGGATCGTCGTGGTCCGCGGCGAGGGCAAGTCCTTCTCCGCCGGGCTCGACCGGCAGGCGTTCACGCCGGAGGGCTTCGAGGGCGAGCCGTCGTTCTCCGACCTCGCGCGAAGCTCCGACGCGGACCTGGACGCGGCCATCGCCGGGTACCAGGACGGCTTCATCTGGCTGCGCCGCAGCGACATCGTGTCGGTCGCGGCCGTCCAGGGCCACGCGATCGGCGCCGGATTCCAGCTCGCTCTGGCCTGCGACCTCCGGGTCGTCACCCCGGACGTGCAGTTCGCCATGCGCGAGACCGGCCTCGGCATCGTGCCCGATCTCGCGGGCAGCCACCCGCTGGTCGGCCTCGTCGGCTACGCGCGGGCCCTGGAGATCTGCGCCACGGGCCGTTTCGTGGGGGCCGAGGAGGCGGAGCGCACCGGACTCGCCAACCTCGTCGTGCCCGCGGAAGACCTGGACGCGGCCGTCGGCGACCTGGCGGCTGCCCTGCTCGCCGCCCCGCGGGACGCGGTGATCGAGACGAAGGCCCTGCTCCGGGGCGCGGCGGACCGCACCTTCGACGAACAGCGCGCGGCCGAGCGCGCGGCCCAGGCCCGCAGGTTCCGGGACCTGGCGGGCATCGGCGACTGACCAAGGTCCGGCCCCGCCCCGAATTCCAGAGCTTCCGCCGCACCTACAGTCCGTCCGGCGCCGCCGCCTCCACCGCCGTGATCACGACGGCCACCGACGGCGTGCCGGGCATCGTGACGGCGACCGCGGCCCGCACCGCCCGCGCCACATCCAGCGGGCGGTGCCCCGGCGCCGTCGCCAGCTCCACCCGGACATGGCCCGGCGTGGTGGTGTGCACCGGCTCGCCCAGCGTGTCCGTCAGATGCGCCACGCCCGGTACGCCCACCACCGCGCGCGCCCCCGGGCCCTCCGGAGAGGCCGCGTGCGGAGAGGCCGCGTGCGGAGAGGCCGCGTGCGGAGAGGCCGCGTCCGCAGAGCCCACATGCCCCTCGTACGGCTCAATGGGCTCCGACGATTCCCGCGCCGCTTCCGGCGCGCCGGCCAGCAAGGCCGTCACCCGCAGATCCACCTGCGCCACCCGCAGCCCGAGCACGGCCTCCGCATGCACGTACAGCGCCGTGCGCAGCCGGTCGGCCACCACCGGCAGCGGCTCGCCGGACACCGCGGCGAATTCCGCCTCGATATGGAGCAGGCCGGGCGGCAGCGCGCTGGGCGGGGACGGCACGGCGGGCTCCTCAGGCGTGTGCGGGCCGCCGGGCCCGATCCGCAGCCGGCCGAGCACGGCGCCCCGCACCCCCGTACCACCGGCGACGTCAGCCATGGCGCGCCGCAGTTCCACCGCGGCCGCCTGTTCGGCGAGCCAGGCGCCGTCGGCCGCTTCGCCCAGCGGCAGCAGCCGTCCGAGGCCGATCCGCTGCCGTACCGAAGCCGTCCATCCGTCGGTGCCCCGCGCAGTCGTCATGACCCCAGCCTGCCGTATCCGTGGCGCGAGTCACTGCAAGCGCACCTAAAGTGATCAAAGCAGTCAACCGCCCGGAAAGGGACGAATGGCGATGACCGAACCCGCAGCGCGCAATCAGTCCGAGTCTCCCGGTGGCCGGCCGTCGGACGACGACGCCCGGAGCCACCTCACGAAGCGGGGCGGCGGCGAACCCGCCTCCCGCGGACGTACCACCATCGCCGACGGAGTGGTCGAGAAGATCGCCGGCCTCGCGGCCCGCGACGTTTTCGGCGTGCACACCATGGGCAGCGGCGTGTCCCGCACCTTCGGCGCCATGCGCGACCGGGTGCCCGGCGGCAACAAGTCCGTCAGCCGGGGTGTGAAGGCAGAGGTCGGAGAGGTGCAGACCGCCATCGACCTGGAGATCGTCGTCGACTACGGCGTGGCGATCGCCGATGTCGCGCGCGACGTACGCGAGAACGTCATCGCGGCGGTCGAGCGGATGACGGGTCTTGAGGTCGTCGAGGTCAATATCGCGGTCAGCGACGTGAAGCTGCCCGACGAGGAAGACGACGACGACTCGGAGTCACGGCTCCAGTAACGGCGGCATCCTACAGAGGAGCGCACGATGAACATGGCCGTGATCGGCCTGCTGGCCGGTATGGCGCTCGGATTCGCCGGATATTTCGGCGGGTTCGGAGCATTTGTCCTGGTGGCCGCGTTGGGAGCGATCGGTTTCATCGTCGGGCGGTTCGCCGACGGCGACCTGGAACCCGGCGACTTCTTCCGCGGCCGCGACCGCCGTGACCGCCGCGACCGCGACGACTGGCGGCGGTGATCCCGGGTGGCCGGAGAGCGGGTGGCGGCTGCCGGACGGGGGTCGACCAGCATCGCCGACCGCGTCGTCGCCAAGATCGCCGCGCAGGCGGCGCGTGAAGCCCTCGGCCACGTACCGGAGGACGGTGAGGCACCGCATGCCATGGTCACGGTGCACCACGACAGCGCGCGGGTGCGGGTCGGTCTCGAACTGGACTACCCCTCCGACATCGGCGCCCAGTGCGGCGCCGTGCGTGGTCAGGTCGCCCGGCGGGTAAAGGCGTTGGCGGGGATGGAGGTGCCCGAGGTGGAGGTGCGGGTCGAAAAGCTCCACTCCGCCCATTCCCGTGACGCGTCCCAGGGGAGGATCCGATGAGTGACGACCGCGTGGCCGAACTGGACCAGTCGGCCTCCGCCGCGCAGTACGAGCCCGGCGCGAGTCCGGCGTCCCGTGAGGGAAGCGGCGGCAGAGCGGGGCGCTTCTGGAGCGCGCGCCGGGTCCCCGCGGCGCTGGTGGCCGCGATCGCGCTGGGCGCGGCCGGGCTGATGCTCTACGACATCGCGGCCGTACGGGCAGGCCGTCCCGCGATGTCCTGGCGCCGCCAACTCGCCGATCAGATGGCCAGCCAGCCGCTGAACGAGACCTGGGTGCTGGTGGCGGCGGGCGTCGCGATGGCCCTCGGCGTGTGGCTGATCCTGCTGGTCCTCACGCCCGGACTGCGGGCGCTGCTGCCGATGCGGCGGGACTTCTCGCACGTACGGGCCGGACTCGACCGCAAGGCGGCGAAACTGACCCTGCGCGACCGGGCGATGGAGGTGTCGGGGGTGCGGTCCGTGAAGGTACGGATGCGCCGCGGGAAGGTCCGCGTGCACGCCCAGTCGCACTTCCGGGACCTCGACGACGTACGCCGGGACCTGGACGGCGCGCTCTCCACCGGGATCACGGAACTGGGCCTGGCGCGGTCACCGGGGCTCTCCGTGCGCGTACGCAGGCCCAAGAAGAAGGGATGACCGGATGATCCGGTTGGTCAACCGCCTGCTGCTCGGCCTCATCGGTCTGGTGTTGCTGTGCGCGGGCGGCATGGTGCTGGCGCAGGGGCTGCACTGGTCCGTGCCGTCCTGGTGGCCGTACAGCGGCCCGCACGACGTCCTGCTGACCCGCGCGAACCGTCAGCACTTCCGGAAGGACGGCTGGTGGTGGCCGGTGGTCATCGCGGCCCTGGCGGTGCTGTTCGTCCTGACCGTGTGGTGGCTGCTGGCCCAGTTCCGCCGCGCCCGGCTGTCGGAGGTGCTGGTGGACAGCGGGGACGGCGAATACGCGCTGTTGCGGGGGCGAGCGCTGGAAAGCGTCCTGGAGAGCGAGGCGGAGTCCCAGAAGGGCGTGTCCCGCGCCCAGGCGGACCTGACCGGCCGCAGGAACGCCCCGGCGGCACGCGTACGCCTGCTCCTGGAACCGCATGTGTCGCCGGAAGACGCCCTGCACCACCTCACCGGCGAGGCACTGGCGCACGCGCGCGACTCGGCGGGCCTCGCCTCGCTGCCGGCGGAGGTCAGGCTGCGGGCGGCGAAGCACTCGGCGGAGCGGGTGACGTAGCGGACGCCCGCCCGTTGTCCGGTCTCGCGGAAAGCCCGGCACGCGACCGCGCGCGAAGCCGGGAAGCTTCGCGCGCGGTCGCGTGGGGCCGGGGGAGAGCTACGGCTCAGACGGCGCTCGGCACCTTGCTCTCCACTCCGGAGCCCTGGCCCGCTGCCTCCCGCTCGGGACCGTTCGTCCGGCGGGTCCCCTTGAGGAGGATGACCAGTCCGGCGGTGACGGCCGTACCCGCCGCGATGGCGACCAGGTAGAGCAGCGGAGCGCCGATCAGCGGGACCACGAAGATGCCGCCGTGCGGGGCCCGGAGGGTGGAGCCGAAGGCCATCGACAGCGCGCCGGTGACCGCGCCTCCCGCCATCGCCGAGGGGATCACCCGCAGCGGGTCCGCCGCGGCGAAGGGGATCGCGCCCTCGGTGATGAAGGACGCGCCGAGCACCCAGGCGGCCTTGCCGTTCTCCCGTTCCGTACGGGTGAACAGCCTGCCCCGTACGGTCGTGGCGAGCGCCATCGCCAGCGGCGGGACCATGCCCGCGGCCATCACGGCGGCCATGACCTTCAGGCTGCCCTCGTTGGGGGTGGCGAGGCCGCCGACCGCGAAGGCGTAGGCCACCTTGTTCAGCGGGCCGCCGAGGTCGAAGCACATCATCAGGCCGAGGACGATGCCGAGGATGATCGCGTTGCTCCCGGAGAGCCCGGACAGCCAGTCGGTCAGGGCCGTCTGGAGGGAGGCGATCGGCTTGCCGACGATCAGGAACATCAGGAAGCCGACCACCGCCGAGGAAATCAGCGGGATCACCACCACCGGCATGATGCCGCGCAAGGTGGGATGCACCTTCACCCGTTGGATGGCCATGACGGTGCCACCGGCTATCAGACCGGCCACCAGACCGCCGAGGAAGCCGGCGTTGACGCTGAGCGCGATCGCGCCGCCGACGAAGCCGGGTACCAGACCCGGGCGGTCGGCCATGCCGTACGCGATGTAGCCCGCGAGGACCGGCACGAGGAAGCTGAACGCGAGGCCGCCGACCTGGAACAGCAGCGCGGCCCAGCTCGTGGAGTCCAGCCAGACGAAGTGCTCGGTGACCGATGGGGCCTTGTCGATCGTGTAGCCGCCGATGGCGAAGCCGAGCGCGATCAGCAGACCGCCGGCCGCGACGAACGGGACCATGTAACTCACGCCGGACATCAGCCACTTGCGCAGCTTGGTGCCGTAGCCGTCCCCGGGGTCGCCCGCGTTGTCGACGGGCGTGGCGGCCGAGGAGCCGGTGGTCTCGCCGCGCTCGGCCTTGCCGCGCGCCTCGGCGATCAGCTCGGCCGGCCGGTTGATGCCCGCCTTCACGCCGACATCGACGGTGGGCTTCCCGGCGAACCGCTCCTTCTCCCGTACGGGCACGTCGTGCGCGAAGATCACCGCGTCGGCGGCGGCGATGACGGAGGCGTCGATCCGGGTGAACCCGGAGGAGCCCTGCGGCTCGACGACGATCTCGACGCCCGCGTCCCGGCCGGCCTGCTCCAGGGACTCGGCCGCCATGTACGTGTGCGCGATGCCGGTGGGGCAGGAGGTGACGGCGACGATCCGGAAGAGGCCGTCCTCCTTCTTCGCGCCGTCCTTCTTTCCGCCGTCCCGGTCCGCGGCGGGCGCTTCGGCGACGGGCGCCGGGCTCTCCTGCGCGGGCGCCGGAGCGCTCTCTTCGCCGCTGACCAGGGACGCGGCCGCCGCGGGCGTCGCCACCGAACGGAGCGCGGAGGTGAAGTTGTCGTCCATCAGCCGACGGGCCAGGGCCGACAGGATCGACAGGTGCGCGTCGTCCGCGCCGGCCGGCGCCGCGATCAGGAAGATCAGGTCGGCCGGGCCGTCCGGGGCGCCGAAGTCGATGCCCCGCGCCGAGCGGCCGAAGGCCAGCGTCGGCTCCGTGACATGGGCGCTGCGGCAGTGCGGAATGCCGATGCCGCCGTCGAGGCCGGTCGGCATCTGCGCCTCGCGCGCGGCCACGTCGGCCAGGAAACCGTCCAGGTCGGTGACGCGGCCGAGGGCCACCATCCGTTCGGCCAGCGACCGGGCCGCTGCCTCTTTCGTCTCGGCGGCCAGGTCGAGGTCGACCAGGTCCGCGGTGATCATGTCGCTCATCGCGGGCTCCCTTGCTCGGATATCGCGCGGGTGGGGATGTGGGTGCGGACCGGTGCCGGTCCGTGGATCGGGGTCGGAAGGTTCATCGGGCGGGCTCCGTGAGGGAACGGTCCAGCGGTACGTCGGACGTCACCGTGACGGCCGACGGGTCCAGGTCCGCCGGCGACGGCATCACGCTGCCCGGCAGCCCTACGGCCGCCGCGCCGTGCGCGACCGCGGCCGCCAGTGCCTTCGGACCTTCGCCGCCCGCCGCCAGGAACCCGGCGAGCGAGGCGTCGCCCGCCCCGACGTTGCTGCGGACGTCGGCGACCACGGCGGAGCCGAAGTAGGTCCCGGCGTCCGAGACGAGCAGCTGGCCGTCCGCGCCGAGGCTGGCGAGCACCGACCTGGCGCCGTACGTCCGCAGCTCCTCCGCCGCCTTGACCGCGTCACCGACCGTCAGCAGAGGGCGGCCGACGGCCTGGGCGAGTTCTTCGGCGTTCGGCTTCACGACGTCCGGCCGCTCCCGGAGCCCGGCGAGCAGCGAGGGCCCCGAGGTGTCCAGTGCGATCCTGGCTCCGGCGCGGTGGGCGTGGGCGACCAGTTCGGCGTACCACTCGGGCGCGAGCCCGCGCGGCAGGCTGCCGCAGCAGGCGATCCAGCCCTCGCCGCCCGGGTGGGCACTGAACTGCGCGCGGATCGTCGTCAGCAGCGACTCGGACTCGGCGGCCGTCAGTTCGGGACCCGGCGAGTTGATCTTCGTCAGCGTGCCGTCGGGTTCGGCGAGCGCGATGTTGGAACGGGTCGTGCCGGAGAGCGCCACGCGGGCGACCTCGATGCCCTGTTCCGCGAGGAGCGCGGCGACGAGGGCCCCCGCCGCTCCTCCGAGCGGCAGTACGGCGACGGTGCTCCGCCCGGCCGCGGCGACCGCGCGCGAGACGTTGACACCCTTGCCGCCGGGATCCACACGTTCGGCGGTGGCGCGCAGCACATCGCCGCGATCGAGGGACGGGACCTCGTACGTGCGGTCGAGGCTGGGATTGGGGGTGACGGTGAGGATCATGAGCGTATCCCCGACGGCTTTCCTGTGCGCATGGCGCTTCTCCTAAACACACAGCACTTCGGCGCCCGCGGCCTCGACCGCGGCTCTGTCCGAAGGGCTGAGCCCGTTGTCGGTGATGACCAGATCGATGTCGGCGAGCGTGCCGAAGCAGGCGAAGTGCTCCTGCCCGTACTTGGCGGAGTCGGCGAGCAGCACCACGCGCCGGGCCGCGCCGACGACGGCACGCTTGACGGCGGCCTCGGCGAGGTCGGGGGTGGTGAGGCCGGCGTCGGGCGAGAAGCCGTTGGTGCCGAGGAAGACGACATCGGCGCGGATCTCGCCGTACGCCCGCAGCGCCCAGGCGTCGACGGCGGCGCGCGTACGGTGCCTGACCCGGCCGCCGACCAGATGCAGGTCTATCCCAGGGTGGTCGGCGAGCCGGGCGGCCGCGGGCAGCGCGTGGGTGACCACGGTCAGCTCGCAGTCCAGCGGAAGGGCGCCCGCGAGCCGGGCGACGGTCGATCCCGCGTCGAGGATCACGCTCCCGTCCGGCGGCAGCTCGGCGAGGGCGGCCTGCGCGATGCGGTCCTTCTCGTCGGCGGCGGTGGACTCACGCTCGGCGAGGTCCGGCTCGAAGTCGAGCCGCCCCGCCGGTATGGCCCCGCCGTGCACCCGGCGCACCAGCCCGGCCCGGTCGAGGGCCTTGAGGTCGCGCCGCACGGTCTCGGGAGTGACCTGGAACTCCTCGGCGAGCGACAGCACGTCGACCCGGCCGCCCTCACGGGCCAGCCGCAGGATCTCCTGCTGACGCTCCGGTGCGTACATCTGTGTTTACGTCCATTTCATGCCCGAACCTGTGGTTTCGCTGAAGGCTACCTGGAGATTTCCAGGAAGTAAACAGACTCGGACTGTGAACGGGCGTGATCGGACAGGAACGGGTGCTTGGCTCGCGCATCAGCGGGGCGTGGGGCGGGAACGGGCGGCGGACCCGGACAGGTTCGGGCATGTGCCGGGCCGCGCGGTCACGCCGGGCTGTCGGGCCGGGCCCGGCATCCGGGCCGAGCCTGGTTGTCTGGGCGGCGGCCGGGAGTGCCGGGCTGTCGGGCTTGAGCCGGGCGTTCGGGCTGAGCCGGGCTGTCTGGGCGTCGGCCGGGCGGTGCTCAGTGTTCGGGCCGCGCCCGGCATCTTGGCCGAGCTGGGTTGTCTGGGCCTCGGCCGGGCGGTACCTGGCATCAGGGCCGCGCCCGGCATCCTGGCTGAGCCGGGTTGTCTGGGCCTCGGCCGGGCGGCGGTGCCGGTCTGTCTGGCCGAGCCTGGAATCCCGGGCCGTGCCTGGTGCCCGGGCCGAGCCCGGCCGTCGGGCCGCGCCTGACAGCCGGGGGCGGCCCGACAGCCTGGCCGCGGCTCAGAAACCGTGCCGCGCTCCGCCGTCCACCGGCACCATCACTCCCGTCAGATACGACGCCGCCGGCGACAGCAGGAACGCGGCAGTCCTCCCGAACTCCTCCGGCGTCCCGTACCTGCGCAGCGGAATCCGTGCCTCCTGCGCCGCCCGCTCGGCCTCCGCGTCGCCCGACAGCGCGTCCAGCTCGCGCACCCGGTCCGTGTCGATACGCGACGGCAGCAGGCCGAACACCCGTATCCCGCGCGGGCCCAGTTCGTTCGCCAGGGACTTCGCGAAGCCCGCGAGCCCCGGGCGCAGTCCGTTGGAGAGGCTGAGGCCCGGGATCGGCTCATGGACCGAGCCGGACAGGACGAAGCCGATGACCCCGCCCTCGCCCAGCTCCGCCGCCGCCGCGCGGGCCAGCCGTACCGCACCGAGGAACACCGTCTCGAACGCCGTCTGCCACTGCTCGTCCGTGGAGTGCGCCGCCTGCCCCGGGGCGGGCCCGCCGACGCTGATCAGTACGCCGTCGAAGCGGCCGAACCGCTCGCGGGCGACGCCGATCAGACGGTCCGCCACCGCCGGATCGGCGTTGTCCGCCGCGACCCCGACAGCTCCCGGCCCCAGCGACGCGGCGGCGTCCCGCACGCCCTTCTCGTCGCGCCCCGAGACGACCACCTTCGCGCCGTCGCCCGCCAGCGCATCCGCCGTGGCCAGTCCAAGGCCCCGGGTGCCACCCGTGACCACGTACACGCGGTCCTTCAGTCCAAGATCCATGCGCCGATTTTCGCAGGTGGGGCCAGGGGCAGGCGGAAGCCGGGGGCCTACCCCGTCGTGTCCAGGGTGTCGGACGAGTCCATCGTCTCCGCCGACTCCGTCGGCTCCGCCAGGTTCTCCCCGTACAGGCCGAGCGCCGTGACGACCAGGCCGATGTGGCTGAACGCCTGCGGGAAGTTGCCGAGTTGGCGCTTCGCCGCCGGGTCGTACTCCTCCGAGAGCAGCCCGACGTCGTTGCGCAGTTCCAGCAGCTGTTCGAACAGTTCCCTGGCCTCGTCCGTACGGCCCGTCGCGTGCAGCGCGTCGGCCAGCCAGAAGGAACAGGCCAGGAACGTCCCTTCGTTGCCCGGGAGGCCGTCCGTCTTCTTGCCCTGCGTGCTGTAGCGGTTCAGAAGCCCCTCGTGGCCCAGCTCCGCACGCACCGCGTCGACCGTGCCCACCACCCGCGGATCGTCCGGCGGCAGGAACCCCACCCGGGGGATCAGCAGCGTCGCCGCGTCCAGCTCCTGGGAGCCGTACGACTGAGTGAAGGTGTTGCGCACCGGGTCGTAGCCCTTCTCGCACACCTCCTTGTGGACTTCGTCGCGCATGGCACGCCACCGCGACACGTCCCCGTTCAGCGACGGATGCGCCTCCAGCGTCCGAACGGCACGGTCGGCGGCGACCCACGCCATGACCTTGGAGTGCACGAAGTGCCTGCGCGGGCCGCGCACTTCCCACAGCCCCTCGTCCGGCTCGCGCCACTTCGACTCCAGGAAGCCGAGCAGAGTGAGCTGGAGGTTCCAGGCGTGCGGCTTGGACGCGAGTCCCGCGTTCATCGCCACATGCAGCGAGTCGATGACCTCCCCGTACACATCGAGCTGGAGCTGACTGACCGCGTCGTTGCCGATGCGGACAGGGGCGGAATTCGCGTAACCCTTCAGCCAGGGAAGCTCGTACTCGGGCAGCCGCCGCTCGCCGCCGAGCCCGTACATGATCTGAAGATCCGCGGGGTCGCCCGCCACGGCCCGCAGCAGCCAGTCGCGCCACGCCGCCGCCTCCTGGAGATAGCCGGCCGAAACCAGCGCGCCCAGCGCCAGAGTGGAGTCACGCAGCCAGCAGTAGCGGTAGTCCCAGTTGCGCACGCCGCCCAGCTCCTCGGGCAGCGAGGTCGTGGGCGCGGCGACGATACCGCCCGTCGGGGCGTAGGTGAGCGCCTTGAGCGTGATGAGGGAGCGCATGACGGCCGCGCGGTGGGGGCCCTGGTACCGGCAGTGCACGGCCCACTTCTCCCAGTCCTCCAGGCTGTTCGCCAGCTCCTCGTACGGGTCGACCAGCGGCGGGCGCGGCTCGTGCGAGGGGTGCCACGTGAGAACGAACGCGACCTTCTCGCCCTCGCTGACGGTGAACGACGAGATGGTGCTGTACTGCTGCCCCCACGTCTTGACCTTCGGCTCGCTGCGCAGCCAGACGGAGTCCGGCCCCGCGACCGCCACCCGGTGGCCGTCGGAACGCCGCATCCAGGGCACGATCGAACCGAAGTCGAAGCGCAGCCGCAGCGTGGCGCTCATCTCCACGGAACCGCTGACGCACTCCACGATCCGCACGATGTCGGGGGCCACATCGCGCTGCGGCATGAAGTCGGTGACTCTGACGGTGCCGGTGCGGGTCTCCCAGACGGATTCGAGCACCAGGGACTCACCCACGTAGCTGCGGCTCGTGCAGTTGCCCGCGCCCTTGGGAGCGATGCGCCAGTGGCCGTTGTCCTCGTCGCCGAGCAGCGCGGCGAAGCAGGCCGCAGAGTCGAAACGAGGAAGGCACAGCCAGTCGATGGAGCCGTTTATGCCGACCAGGGCAGCGGTCTGGAGATCGCCGATGAGTGCGTAGTCCTCAATGCGTTGTGTCACGCCTGAGCCTGTTCCCGCAGTACGGGGCGGTTAAGCAGCCGGTTGAGCTGTGACGGGCTCGTGCGCGGGCGTGTCCTGCCCGGCGGCGGCCAGACGGTCGCGCTTCTCACGGCGTACGAGAATCACCCAGCCGACGGGTACCCCGCCCACGAACAGCCACCACTGGACGGCGTACGCCATGTGCGGGCCGATCGAGCTGTGCTCGGGATCCTGGATCTGCTCGGGACTGCCGCCGGCCGGTACGGGCCCGGTCTGGGCGATGTAGCCGCCGAGGACCGCGCGGCCGAGGGACTTCGCCTGCTGTTCGCCGCTGATCAGCATGACCTGGCGCGGCGGGAGCCCGCTCACGTCCTTGATACCGCTGGCGGCCGTCGTCTCGTCCGCCTGGAGGAGGCCGGTGACGGTGACGTCGCCGCGCGGGGCCGCCGGGATCGGCGGGAAGGCGTGCTGGTCGCCGTCGGCGGGGATCCAGCCGCGGTTGACGATGACCGCGGTGCCGTCCTTCAGGACGAGCGGGATGAGGACGTGGTAGCCGACCTTGCCGTCGTTGGACGTCCTGCGGCGTACGACGACCTCGTGCGCGGTGTCGAACCGGCCGGTGGCGGTGACCTGGCGCCAGTAGTCCGCCTTCGGGACGGTGTGGCCAGGCGCGGTCAGCTCGGTGACCGGGACCGGCTTCGCCTTGAGGTTGTCCGCGATCAGCGTGTTCTGGGCGACCTTGGCCTGGTGGCGGTGGAGCTGCCAGAAACCCAGCTTGATCATCGTGGGGATGAGCAGGAGGGCGAGAAGGGTGAGGATCACCCACTGCCGGGACAACAGGAAGCGGTACACGCCATCGACGTTACTCGGCGGGGAACGGCAGCCGGACGCCGGGTGGCCCGGCGCGGCCATTTCCGCCTTGTCATCTTGTCGCGGGCTTTGTCCCCGGGGTGTCCTGGGTGGTCCCGGGGACCGCGCCCGCGTCTCGGGCCCCGCTGTTTCAGGCCTTGTCGTCTGAGGCCCCGCTGTCTCAGGCCCCGCTGTCTCAGGCCCCGCTGTCTCAGGTCTCGCTGTCTCAGGCTTCGTCGAGGGTGGGGGCGGAGATCTGCACGGGTGAGGGGCCCGGCGCGGGCACCGGGGGAGGCGGCGGTGTGGGTTCCTGCGGGGCCGCCTGTGCCGGGACGGCAGCCTTCGGAGTCTTCGAAGCCGAGGCGGAGGCCGGGGCCGGGGCCACGTCCCGCAACAGCTGGGTGAACGCCGCCTCGTCGATCACAGGCGTGCCGAACGACGCGGCCTTGACGGTCTTGGACGTCGAGGACCCCGGATCGTTGGTCACCAGCAGACTCGTCAGCCGCGACACGCTGGTCGCCACATGCAGCCCCGCCTCCGCGACCCGGTCCTCCAGCAGCTCGCGGTCGACGGAGGTGTCCCCCGAGAACGCCACCCGCATCCCCTGCGTCAGCTGCCCGCCCGGAACGTACCGCCCCGGGTTCGGATACGGGCAGGCCGGCCGCTTGCGCGAGGGCCGCCAACTGCCCTGCTGCCGGTGCGACGGCTGATAGCCGGTCCGGGGCCGCGCGGGGGCGTCGGACCATTCGGTGAGCGGCCGGCATTCGAGCAGCGGCAGCCGTACGCCGTCCCGGGCGGCGGCGTGCAGACTCGGCCGGAAGGCCTCGGCGAGCACGCGCGCGTCATCGAGCGCGTGGTGCGCGCGCTGCTGTACGACACCGAAATGCGCGGCCAGCGACTCCAGCTTGTGGTTGGGCAGCGGCAGGCCCAACTCCTTCGAGAGCGCGATCGTGCACAGCCGCTGCCGGGTCGGCGCGGTGCGCTCGGCGCGCGCGTACTCGCGGGCGATCATCTGCCAGTCGAAGATCGCGTTGTGCGCGACGAGCACCCGGCCCTCGAGCCGCTCCGCCAGTTCGCCGGCGATCTCCGTGAACAGCGGGGCGCCCTCCAGGACATCGGTCGTCAGCCCATGGATCCACACGGGGCCCGGATCGCGCTCCGGGTTGACCAGCGTGTACCAGTGGTCCTCGACATTGCCTCTGGAGTCCAGGCGGTAAACGGCAGCGGACACTATCCGGTCGTCGCGGGCGAGTCCGGTGGTCTCGACGTCGACCACCGCGTACCCCCCGGGGTACGCGGTCGGCCACGTCACTGCAGTCGTATGGTCGTCGAGCATGGTCACAGAGAATACGGGCCACGACTGACAACGGCGCCGCCCGGTGTCATCCGGAGCGGGCGCCACGTCAATTGCGGGTCGCTGTGGGCACGGTGGCGGCGCCGGTGAGACGCTGCCCCGGTGACTGACACCACCGGCGTCCCCGCCCACGAGGAGCCGCACGGCCCCTCCCTCGGCCCCCGCCTCAACTGGCTGCGCGCCGCGGTCCTCGGCGCCAACGACGGCATCGTCTCCACGGCCGGCCTCGTCGTCGGCGTCGCGGGCGCCACGGACTCCCGCGCGGCCCTGATCACGGCGGGCCTCGCGGGACTGCTGGCCGGCTCGATGTCCATGGCGGCGGGCGAGTACGTGTCGGTCTCCACCCAACGGGACTCGCAGAAAGCGGCACTGGCCCTGGAGCGCCGCGAACTGCGCGAGCAGCCGCAGGCCGAACTCGCCGAACTCACCAACCTCCTGGCGGAGCGCGGCCTCTCACCGGACGTGGCCCGCGAAGCGGCGGAACAGCTCACGGCCCGCGACGCCCTGCGCGCCCACGCGAGCGAGGAACTGGGCATCGACCCCGACGCACTCACCAACCCCTGGCACGCGGCGGCCGCGAGCTTCCTGGCCTTCACGGCGGGCGCGCTGCTGCCCCTCCTGGCGATCGTGCTGCCGCCGCTGTCCCTGCGGCTGTGGGTGACGGTCCTCGCCGTCCTGGCGACCCTGTCGGTGACGGGCTGGTGGAGCGCCAGGCTCGGAGCGGCGCCGGTGGGGCGGGCATTGGCACGCAATGTCGGCGGGGGAGCGATCGCGATGGCGGTGACGTACGGAGCGGGGGCTCTCCTGGGGGCGGCGGGGGTGTGACGACGTTCCTGGCTGTACCCGCACGATACGGCTGGGAACGGACACTTCGTCGCCGCGTCCGGTGACCCCGGCCGGTGAATACGCCGGTGAACCGGCACTCATGCTTGTCGGTAACAACCCCTGGCCGCACCCGCGAACCGGCCCCTACCGTGCTCGCATGGAGCCGAATCTGCCCGATGTCGTGCTGTGGTCGATACCCGCCTTCGTCCTGCTCACCGTGGTCGAGCTGGTGAGTTACCGGTTCCATCCCGACGACGACGCGTCCGGCTACGACTCCAGGGACGCCGCCACCAGCGTCACCATGGGCCTCGGCAGTCTGGTCTTCGACTTCTTCTGGAAGCTGCCGATCCTCGCCATTTACACCGCTGTTCACGCCCTGACCCCGCTGCGGGTGCCCGTGCTCTGGTGGACGGTTCCGCTGATGCTGCTCGCGCAGGACTTCTTCTACTACTGGTCCCACCGCGGCCATCACGTCGTACGGATCCTCTGGGCCTGTCATGTGGTCCACCACTCCAGCCGCAGGTTCAACTTCACGACCGCGCTCCGCCAGCCCTGGACCTCGCTCACCGTCTGGCCTTTCTACGTCCCGCTCATCGTGTGCGGTGTGCATCCCGCCGCTCTCGCGTTCTGCTCGTCGGCCAACCTCGTGTATCAGTTCTGGGTGCACACCGAGCGCATAGGCAAGCTGCCGGGGCCGGTTGAGTATCTCTTCAACACGCCCTCGCACCACCGCGTCCACCACGCCTCCCAAGGCGGCTACCTGGACAGGAACTTCGGCGGGATCCTGATCGTCTGGGACCGCCTGTTCGGCTCCTGGGTGCCCGAGACCGACCGCCCCGTCTACGGCCTCACCAAGAACATCGGAACCTACAACCCCCTGCGGGTCGCCACCCACGAGTACGCCGCGATCGCCCGCGACCTGCGGGCCGCGCACACCTGGCGGGAACGCGCGGGACGCGTGCTGGGCGGGCCCGGATGGCAGCCGCGGTGACCCACCGTCCCGCACCGGCCGCACCGGGTGGTGAACGGTCGCGGGGACGCGGACTCCGGGCGTAGCGTTGACAGGTACGAGACCAGTGCGAGACCGGAACTGCTGAACTACCGGCTGACCAGCGAGGACATGAAGTATGCGCGCCACCGTCATCCACGCCCCGTACGACATCCGAGTGGAAGAGGTACCGGACCCGATCATCCGGCAGCCCACCGATGTACTCGTGCGGGTGTTGCGCTCCTGCATCTGCGGCAGTGATCTCTGGCCCTACCGGGGTGAGGTCGCCAGGAAGCCGGAGCCCGGTGCCCGCATCGGGCACGAGTTCCTCGGTGTGGTCACGGACGCGGGCTCCGAGGTGACCGGCTTCGCGGCCGGGGATCTCGTCGTCGCGCCCTTCCTGTGGTCCGACGGTGTCTGCGACTTCTGCCAGGAGGGCCTGCAGACGTCCTGTGTGCGCGGTGGCGGCTGGGGCAGTCCCGAGGTGGACGGCGGGCAGGGCGAGGCCGTACGGGTGCCCTTCGCGGACGGCACGCTCGTCAAGCTCCCGGCCGAAGCGGCCTCGGACGACCGGCTGTTGACCGCGCTGCTGTCCCTCTCCGACGTCATGGGCACCGGCCACCACGCGGCGGTCGGCGCCGGTGTGCGGCCCGGCAGCACGGTCGCCGTCGTCGGCGACGGCGCGGTCGGGCTCTGCGGTGTGCTGGCCGCCCGCAGGCTCGGCGCAGAGCGGATCATCATGCTCGGCCGGCACCGGGCCCGCACCGACATCGCCACGTCCTTCGGTGCCACCGACATCGTCGCCGAACGCGGTGACGCGGCCGTCGCGGCCGTACGGGAACTGACGGGCGGGCAGGGCGCGCACGCGGTGATCGAGGCGGTCGGCACCGAACAGTCGATGACCACGGCCCTCGGCATCGCCCGCGCCGGTGGCGCGATCGGCTACGTGGGAGCGCCGCACGGCAGTGGTGACGGGGTGAACCTGCGCACCATGTTCGACGCGAACATCGCTCTGCGCGGCGGGGTCGCGCCGGTCCGCGCCTACATACCGGAGCTGCTTCCCGACGTGCTGGACGGCACGATCGACCCCTCGCCGGTCTTCGACCTGACGGTCGGCCTCGACGAAGTACCCGGTGGTTACAAGGCGATGAACGACCGCGCCGCGCTGAAGGTGCTCATCAAGCCGTGATCCTGGCCCGGTGAACGCACGGTGGGCCGCCCCCGAAGTCCGAAGGGGGCGGCCCACCGCGCGCTCGTGGTGTTACGTGCTCACCGTTACTTGCTCACCGCGTCCAGCGCGTCGACCAGACCGGCGCCGTAGAAGCCGTTGTAGAGCTTGGCGCCCTTGCACACCGCGTCCACCGCGCCGTCACTGTCGATGTCGTACGGGTTGCCGCAGGCCGTCCCGTCCGCCTCGGCCGCGAGCAGCGCCTTGACGATCAGCGGCGAGGCGTGCGGATGCCTCGACTTGATCAGTGCCGCGACACCCGCGACATGCGGGGAAGCCATCGACGTACCCGCCATGTAGCCCCAGGAACCGCCCGGCAGCGGGCCGAGGATCTGTCCGTTGTTCGCGGGGGCCTGCGGGGCCTGGTACGCGGTGCTGTCGCCGCCCGGGGCCGCCACATCGATCACACCGAGACCGTAGTTGGAGAACGAGGACTTCAACCCCCTGGCACCGGTGGCCGCGACGGTGACCACACCGGGCAACTCGGTCGGAATGTCGAAGCACTTGGACGTGTCGATGTCACGTCCCGCCGGAGTGGTGTCGTTGGGGCTCGACGTGTCGGTGAGTGAGCGCGCCGCGAGGTCGTAGCCCTCGTTGCCGGCCGCCGCCACGTTGACGGTGCCCTTCTTCTCCGCGTACCCGGTCGCCCGGGTGACCGCGTCGACCAGCGCCTTCTGGTCCGGGTCGTCCGTGCAGTTGAAGTACCAGGGGTCGGTGTAATAGCTGTTGTTGGTCACGTCGACGCCGTGCTCGGCCGCCCACACGAATCCGCAGACGACCGCTTCGGTGTAGAAGAACCCGTCCGTCGTACCGACCTTGATGCCGGACACCTTCACGCCCGGCGCCACGCCGGTGATGCCGACCCCGTTCTTCGCCCCCGCGATCTCGCCCGCGACATGCGTGCCGTGCGGGCTTTCCTCGGAGGTCGGACGCCACGCGCCGTCCGTCGTGTCGGGCTTGCCGCTCACGCAGTTGACGGAGGCGGCGCGGTCGAAGTTCGGCGCGATGTCCGGGTGGGTGTCGTCCACACCCGTGTCGATGACGGCCACTGTCACATCGCGGCTGCCGAGCGACTTCTTGTGCGCCTTGTCCGCCTTGATGGCGGGCAGGTCCCACTGCAGGGGTTCCAGCGGATCCTGGCCGTCGGCCTGCTTCTTCGCCGCCGCCGCCAGCTCTCCGGCGGTGAGCGCCTTCGGCTTCCCCTCGTCGGCCGTGGACTGGGTGGGGAGCGGCGCGGTACGCGTCGCGCCCGCCGAGTCGACGCCCCTGACCTTACGGACCGTCGTGCCGAAGGCGGGATTCCTCGACGAGACGACGGTGACGCCTATCTGGTCGTACGCGGTCACCACCGTGCCGCCGGCGTCGGCGATCGCCTTGCGCACCGAAGCGGGCGCCGGGTGGCCCACCTTCGTGTTGACGACGTACGACAGCGCCGGGCCGTCCGCCGGGACCGCGGCGGGAGCGGTACCACCACCCGGAGCGGCCGCGGCCGTCCCGGACGGCAGGAAACCGAGCGAGACGGTGAGCGCCAGACCTACGGGCAGCGCCAGGACGCGCCGCCGTCTGGATCGCAGATGAGCCATGGGTTCTCCACATCATCCGGGTGGGCCGCTCCAGCGCGGGCGCGCGTGGACGGGTACATGACGAGCGAAGTTATCCCCGAACACACCTGCGGATCAATCATTTCCGGAAGAAAGTCACCTGCGTTGAACCGCTTCGCCTCTCCTTCCGTGCCGTTGTCAGAGGGTGAGCAACGTCACCCCGTACGAGAAGCGCCCGCCCGTCCCCACCACGCCCGCGTCACGAGGAGATTCCGTGGCTACCGATGCAGCGCCGCCCGAAGTCGGCACGCACACCAGCCCCACCCAGCCCACGACCGACCAGTTCGTCCAGACGCAGGAGAGCGCTGAATTCGGCGAACTGCGCCGCGCGCACCGCTCCTTCGCCTTCCCCCTGACCATCGGCTTCGTCGCCTGGTACCTGCTGTACGTCCTGCTGTCCAACTACGCGGGCGGCTTCATGGGCACCAAGGTCGTCGGAAACATCAACATCGCCCTGGCCTTCGGCCTCGCCCAGTTCCTCAGCACCTTCCTCATCGCCTGGCTCTACTCGCGGCGCGCCACCCGCACGCTCGACCCGAAGGCAGCCGTCATCAAGTCCCGTATGGAGGCCGACCTGTGAGCACCGCAGCCCAGCTGGGACAGCTGCCTCTCGCGGCTTCCTCCGACGCCGGCGCACACCGGCCGCTGATCATCACGCTCTTCGCGATCTTCGTGCTCGCGACCCTCGTCATCACGGTATGGGCGGGCCGCCAGACCCGCAGCGCCGCCGACTTCTACGCGGGCGGCCGCCAGTTCTCCGGCTTCCAGAACGGCCTCGCGGTCTCCGGTGACTACATGTCGGCCGCGTCCTTCCTCGGCATCGCGGGCGCCATCGCCCTCTTCGGCTACGACGGCTTCCTCTACTCCATCGGCTTCCTCGTCGCCTGGCTGGTCGCGCTGCTGCTCGTCGCGGAGCCGCTGCGCAACTCGGGCCGGTACACGATGGGCGACGTCCTCGCGTACCGGATGCGGCAGCGCCCCGTCCGTACCGCCGCGGGCGTCTCGACCATCGTCGTCTCGATCTTCTACCTGCTCGCGCAGATGGCGGGCGCCGGCGTACTGGTCTCCCTGCTGCTCGGCATCACCAGCGACGGCGGGAAGATCGCCATCGTCGCGCTGGTCGGCATCCTGATGATCGTGTACGTCACCATCGGCGGAATGAAGGGCACCACCTGGGTCCAGATGGTCAAGGCGGTCCTGCTCATCGCGGGCACCATCCTCATCACCTTCCTGATCCTGTGGAAGTTCCATTTCAACGTCTCCGACCTGCTCGGATCCGCGTCCGAGAACAGCGGCAAGGGATCCGCGTTCCTGGAACCGGGGCTCAAGTACGGCGCTACCGGGACCTCGAAGCTGGACTTCCTCTCGCTCGGTATCGCGCTGGTCCTCGGCACGGCCGGACTTCCGCACATCCTGATCCGCTTCTACACGGTGCCGACCGCCAAGGCCGCCCGTAAGTCGGTCATCTGGGCCATCGGCATCATCGGCGCCTTCTACCTGATGACCATCGTGCTCGGCTTCGGCGCCGCGGCCCTGCTCAAGCCCGGGGAGATCATCGCCTCCAACCCGGCCGGCAACACGGCGGCCCCGCTCGCCGCCCTGGAGATCGGTGGCGGAGGCGACTCGACCGGCGGCGCGATCCTGCTCTCGGTGATCTCGGCCGTGGCCTTCGCCACGATCCTCGCGGTGGTCGCGGGCCTGACCCTGGCGTCCTCGTCGTCGTTCGCGCACGACATCTACGCCAACGTCATCCGCAAGGGCGGCGCCACCGAGAAGGAGGAGATCCGCGCGGCGCGCTGGGCGACCGTCGCCATCGGCATCGTCTCCATCGGGCTCGGCGCGTTCGCCCGCGACCTGAACGTGGCGGGACTCGTCGCGCTCGCCTTCGCCGTCGCGGCCTCGGCGAACCTGCCGACGCTCCTCTACAGCCTGTTCTGGAAGAGGTTCACCACGCAGGGCGCCCTGTGGTCGATCTACGGAGGCCTG
Source organism: Streptomyces sp. NPDC088725 (assembly GCF_044751305.1). Taxonomy (NCBI): domain Bacteria; kingdom Bacillati; phylum Actinomycetota; class Actinomycetes; order Kitasatosporales; family Streptomycetaceae; genus Streptomyces; species Streptomyces sp. NPDC088725. The sequence goes on along the minus strand of NZ_JBIVLO010000002.1, from coordinate 29,002 downwards.
GCCTCGTCCGTCCTGCTGGTGCTGTTCTCGCCGGTCGTCTCGGGCAAGCCGACGTCGATGTTCCCCGGTGTCGACTTCCACTTCTTCCCGCTGGAGAACCCGGGGCTGATCTCGATCCCGCTGGGCTTCCTGCTCGGCTGGCTCGGCACGCTCTTCTCCAAGGAGGAGCCGGACAAGGGCAAGTACGCCGAACTGGAGGTCAAGTCCCTCACCGGCACAGGGGCGCACTGACCTGAGCGGTGCAGGACGGCCGCCCTGAGCGGTACAAGACGGCCGCGCCGCAGTGCGGACTGGGGCGCGGCCGCCGTGCGTGCCACTGCCGTCCTGCGGGCGATCCCGCCGCTGCCGGTGTCAGCGGCGGGGCCGGCGCCGGTGGGGTGACGTACGCTCGGAGAGCCGGCGACGCAAGATCCGCTGACACGTCGGCGACCAGGGAGGGGGCCCGGAATGCTGATCGACACCTATGGCCGGATCGCCACCGACCTGCGCGTCTCACTCACCGACCGCTGCAATCTGCGCTGTACGTACTGCATGCCGGAAGAGGGCCTGGAATGGCTCGGCAAGTCCGCGCTGCTGAGCGACGACGAGATCGTCCGGCTGATCCGTATCGCCGTGACCGGCCTCGGCGTCACCGACATCCGCTTCACCGGCGGGGAGCCGCTGCTGCGGCCCGGACTCACCGGGATCGTCGAGCGGTGCGCGGCGCTCGAACCGCGCCCCCGGATGTCGCTGACGACCAACGGCATAGGACTCGGGCGCACGGCCGCCGCGCTCAAGGCGGCTGGACTCGACCGCGTCAATGTCTCGCTCGACACCCTGCGTCCCGAGGTCTTCAAGACGCTCACCCGCCGGGGCCGGCACGCGGACGTACTGGCCGGTCTGGCCGCGGCCCGTGCGTCGGGGCTGACCCCGGTCAAGGTCAACGCCGTCCTGATGCCGGGGCTCAACGGGGACGAGGCGCCCGACCTGCTCGCCTGGGCGGTGGAGAACGACTACGAGCTGCGGTTCATCGAGCAGATGCCGCTCGACGCCCAGCACGGCTGGAAGCGCGACGGGATGATCGCGGCCGGTGACATCCTGGACTCGCTGCGTACGCGTTTCACGCTCACGCCCGAAGGCCGGGAGGCGCGCGGCGCGGCCCCCGCCGAGCGCTGGATCGTGGACGGCGGCCCGCACCGCGTCGGTGTCATCGCCTCCGTCACCCGCCCGTTCTGCGCCGCCTGCGACCGCACCCGGCTGACCGCCGACGGGCAGATACGCTCCTGCCTCTTCGCCACCGAGGAGACGGACCTGCGGGCGGCTTTGCGGTCCGGCGCGCCCGACGAAGAGATCGGCCGCATCTGGCGCCGGGCGATGTGGGGCAAGAAGGCGGGGTCCGGCCTCGACGACCCCGCTTTTCTCCAGCCCGAGCGGCCGATGTCAGCGATCGGCGGCTGAGTCGCGCTGCCATTCCTTCAGCGTGACGACGTCCTTGAGAAAGCCGCGCACGCCGAGGAACGAGGACAGGTGCTCGCGGTGCTCGTCACAGGCGAGCCAGGTCTTGCGGCGCTCAGGGGTGTGCAGCCTGGGGTTGTTCCAGGCGATGACCCACACGGCGGCGGTGCGGCAGCCCTTCGCGGAGCAGACGGGTGCCGCGTCCGGCGAAGCGGGGCGGGCGGAATCGGGATCGTGGGGGAAGTTCACCCGTCAACCCTAGTGCGCCGACCGGACTGCCCTTGCGGCGCCGTCGCTCCCGGAAAACCCCCGGAAGGCCCCCGGAAAGCTCCGGAAAATCCTCACGAAGCCGCCGGAAAATCGTCGGAGAAAGCCGCGGAAAGTCCTGGGACAAGGACGACGCCGGGCAGCCACGGGGGGAGCTGCCCGGCGTCGGTCTGTCGCTCCGACGGGGGATGCGGAGCGCCTACGAAGTATGTCACGGGGGACCGGGTGTCCGGCACCGGAACTTCACGATTGATCTGAGCTTTCCATGAGCTTTGCGGACCACTGGGAAGTTGGTCCGGACCGGGTCGCGACGAAGGTGTGCGGCGGCTCCGGCCGGTTCACGGGGAACCGCCCGTCAGGGCCGCTCGCGCGAGGGCCCCGGCCGTTCATCGTCCGGCGCGTCCGTCCCGGGTTCCGTTACGACGGCTCCCGACGGCGGCGCGAGCGCGGGGCGGCTCGGCGCGGGGACGAACGTCGACGGCAGCGAAGGCGCGTTCTCCCGGCCCGCGTTGGCGATCACGACGGCCACGTACGGCAGGAGCAGCCCCAGGGCCAGTGTCCCGATCGCCACGATCCGCTCGATGTTCCAGAGGATGACGGTCAGGAGAACCGACACCGTCCGGATCAGCATCGAGATCACATAGCGCCGCTGCCGGCCGCGCACATCGTCCGTGAGCCCCTGCCTGGCCCCCGTGATACGGAAGACCTCGGCGTCGTTCCGCTTCCGCTTCACGCCTCACCACCCCGAACGACCGCACCGGACCCACCGGACAGGACCCACGACCTGACGGGCCTTACGGTACGCCGGGCCTCGGCCCGCCACGAGAGCGGGGCACACCCAATCCGGACGTATATGTCTCGTCCCGCCCCGTACGGAGCCGTCCGGCATGCGGCGTACGGAAGGTCGCCACAGACTGGGGCCGACGTGCGCGTGCCGTGCCCATGAGGAGGCGACCTTGAACTGGCTGTGGGTAATCATCGTGGGTCTGGTGCTGGGAACGCTGGCCAGGGCGATCATCCCGGGCAGGCAGCGGATTCCCCTGTGGCTGACGGTCGTGCTGGGCATCGTGGGCAGCGTTCTCGGCAACGCGGTCGCCGGCTGGTTCGGCGTGGCCCATACCCGGGGCATCGACTGGACCCGCCATGTTCTTCAGCTGCTCGGCGCCATTCTCGTGGTCTTCGTCGGCGACATGATCTGGAGTGCGGTCCGCGGCCGCAGGAGAAGACACCGGATCTGACACAGCCGCCCCGCAGCCGCCCCCACGCGGAAGCCCCCGCAGCCGCCCGCCCCCACGCCGCAGCCCCGCGGCAGCACGCGTACGGATGCCCCGCGGGAGCACCCGTACGAAGGCCCCCGCGCGGAAACGCCCGGACGCACCCGCCTGAGCGGATCCGTCCGGGCGTCTCCCGGCGCGGCGGCGGATCAGCCCGCCGTGACCTCGATCGCGGCCAGGTTCTTCTTGCCCCTGCGCAGCACCAGCCAGCGGCCGTGCAGCAGCTCCGTACGGCCGGGCACGGTCTCCGGGTCGGTGACCTTGACGTTGTTCACGTACGCCCCGCCCTCGTTGACGTTCCTGCGCGCCGCCGACTTGCTCGGCGCCAGGCCCGCCTCCGTGAAGAGGTCCACCACGGAACGCAGCTCACCGACTTCGGCGCGCGGCACCTCGGAGAGCGCCGCGCTCAGCGTCGCCTCGTCAAGACCCGTCAGCTCGCCCTGGCCGAACAGCGCCCGTGAGGCCGCGACGACCGCCTCGCACTGCGCGGCGCCGTGGACCAGCGTCGTCAGCTCCTCCGCCAGCGCGCGCTGGGCCGCGCGGGCCTGCGGTCGCTCCGCGGTGGCCTGCTCCAGCTCCTCCAGCTCCGTACGGCTCCTGAAGCTGAGGATGCGGCTGTACGCGGAGATGTCCCGGTCGTCCACGTTCAGCCAGAACTGGTAGAACGCGTACGGCGTCGTCATCTCCGGGTCCAGCCAGACCGCGCCGCCCTCGGTCTTGCCGAACTTCGTCCCGTCCGCCTTCGTCATCAGCGGCGTGGCCAGCGCGTGCACGGTGGCGCCCGGCTCCAGGCGGTGGATCAGGTCCAGCCCGGCGGTGAGGTTGCCCCACTGGTCGCTGCCGCCCTGCTGGAGGACACAGCCGTAGCGCCGGTACAGCTCGAGGAAGTCCATGCTCTGGAGCAGCTGGTAGCTGAACTCGGTGTAGCTGATGCCCTCGTCGGACTCCAGCCGCCGGGAGATCGACTCCTTCGCGAGCATCTTGTTGACCCGGAAGTGCTTGCCGATGTCCCGCAGGAACTCGATCGCGGACAGACCCGCCGTCCAGTCGAGGTTGTTCACCATCGTCGCCGCGTTGGCGCCCTCGAAGGACAGGAACGGCTCGATCTGGGACCGCAGCCGCGTCACCCACGCCCCGACCGTCTCCGGGTCGTTGAGCGTGCGCTCCGCCGTGGGCCGCGGGTCACCGATCTGCCCGGTGGCCCCGCCCACCAGCGCCAGCGGCCGGTGCCCGGCCTGCTGGAGCCGGCGTACGGTCAGCACCTGCACGAGGTGACCCACGTGCAGGCTGGCGGCGGTCGGGTCGAAGCCGCAATAGAACGTGACGGGACCGTCCGCGAGCGCCTTGCGCAAAGCGTCCTCGTCAGTGGACTGGGCGAACAGCCCTCGCCACTTCAGCTCGTCGACGATGTCCGTCACGTCCGGGTCTCTCCTCGGTCGGTGTGTGGATGCTTTCCGTCAGTCTATGGGGGTCATACGCCCTGGCTGACCGAGCTCATGTGGTAGTCGGGGATCCGCAGGACGGGCATCGCGGCCCGGGTGAAGTAGTCGCCCCACTCGCGCGGCAGGGTCTGCTCCGTACGGCCCGCCTCCGAGGCCCGCGACAGCAGACCGACGGGCGACTCGTTGAAGCGGAAGTTGTTCACCTCACCGACCACCTCGCCGTTCTCCACGAGATAGACGCCGTCCCTGGTCAGCCCCGTCAGCAGCAGCGACGCCGGATCTACCTCGCGGATGTACCAGAGCGACGTCAGCAGCAGACCGCGCTCGGTGGCCGCCACCATCTCCTCCAGCGAACGGGAGCCCCCGCCGTCCAGCACCAGATTGCCGATGCCGGGCGCGACCGGCAGACCGGTCAGCGCCGCGCTGTGCCGGGTGGTGACCAGCCGCTCCAGCGTGCCGTCCCGCAGCCACTCCGTCCTCGCCAGCGGCAGGCCGTTGTCGAAGACGGACGCGTCGTCGCCCGAGGAGCGCGCGATCACGAACGGCGCCGACTCCAGGCCCGGTTCCGCCGGATCGCTGCGCAGCGTCAGCGGCAGCCGCGCCAGCTTCTCGCCGACGCGCGTGCCGCCACCGGGGCGGGAGAAGACCGTACGGCCCTCCGCCGCGTCCCGGGCCGCCGAGGACCACAACTGGTAGATCAGCAGGTCGGCCACGGCCGTCGGCGGCAGCAGCGTCTCGTACCGGCCGGCCGGCAGCTCGATCCTGCGCTCGGCCCACGCGAGCCGCCGCGCCAGCTCCGCGTCGAGAGCCGCCGGGTCCACGTCCTTGAAGTCGCGCGTGGCCTGCCCGTACCACGCGGAGCGGGTGCGGTCCGGGGACTTGGCGTTCAGCTCCAGTGTGCCGTTCGGCTGGTCGTGGCGCAGCCGTACGCCCGTCGACGTGCCGAGATACGTCGAGGTCATCTCGTGGTGGGCGAAACCGTACAGCTCACGGCCGCCGGCCCGGGCGCGCGCGAAGGACTCGCCCAGGGCCGGCGCGAAGTCACCGAACACGGCGGAACCGGTCTCCAGCGGCGCGTCCGTGAAGTCGCCGGACGCGTGCCCGGCCGCCACCAGCGGCTGCGCGTCCTCGGCCGGACCCGCGCCCCGCGCGGCCGCCTCGGCCTCCCGTACCAGCGGCTCCAGATCGCCGGGCGTGACGGCCGAGCGCGACATGACCCCGGAGGCCGTGCCCTGCGCGCCGTCTACCGTCGCGATGACGGTGAGCGTCCGGCCGCGCGTCACACCGTTGGTGGTGAGCGCGTTACCGGCCCAGCGCAGATTGGCGGAGGAGTGCTCGTCGGCGATGACCACACAGCCGTCGGCGGTGGACAGTTCCAGCGCGCGCTCGACGATCTCGTGCGGCCTGGCGGTGCGTCCGCCCGTGATCCTCGTCATCGTCCGGCCTCCTGCGTCGTGTTGAGGATGTTCACTCCGCGGAACAGCGCGGACGGGCAGCCGTGGGAGACCGCCGCGATCTGGCCGGGCTGCGCCTTGCCACAGTTGAAGGCGCCGCCGAGCACATACGTCTGAGGACCGCCGACCGCCTCCATGGAGCCCCAGAAGTCGGTGGTCGTCGCCTGGTACGCGACATCGCGCAGCTGACCCGCCAGCCTGCCGTTCTCGATCCGGAAGAACCGCTGGCCGGTGAACTGGAAGTTGTAGCGCTGCATGTCGATCGACCACGACCGGTCGCCGACCACATAGATCCCGCGCTCCACTCCGCCGATCAGATCGTCCGTCGTGAGCCCGCCGGGATCGGGCCGCAGTGACACGTTCGCCATCCGCTGCACGGGCACACGGCCCGGCGAGTCCGCGTAGGCGCAGCCGTTGGAGCGGCCGAGGCCGGTCAGCTTCGCGATCCTGCGGTCCAGCTGGTAGCCGACGAGCGTGCCGTCCCTGACGAGGTCCCACGACTGGGCCTCGACGCCCTCGTCGTCGTACCCGATCGTGGCGAGGCCGTGCTCCGCCGTCCTGTCACCCGTCACGTTCATCACCGACGAGCCGTACGCCAGCTTCCCCAGCTGGTCGAAGGTCGCGAACGACGTGCCCGCGTACGCCGCCTCGTACCCCAGAGCGCGGTCCAGCTCGGTGGCGTGGCCGATCGACTCGTGGATCGTCAGCCAGAGGTTGGACGGGTCGACCACCAGGTCGTACGTTCCCGCCTCGACGCCCGGCGCGCGCATCTTCTCCGCGAGCAGGCCGGGGATGCGCTCCAGCTCGGAGTCCCAGTCCCAGCCGGTGCCCGTCAGGTACTCCCAGCCACGCCCGGCCGGCGGCGCGAGCGTGCGCATCGAGTCGAACTCGCCGGACGCCGCGTCCACGGCGACAGCGGTCAGCTGCGGATGCAGCCTGACCCGCTGCTGAGTGGTGACGGTGCCCGCGGTGTCCGCGTAGAACTTGTTCTCGTGAACGGTGTGCAGCGAGGCGTCCGCGTGCGCCACCCCGTCCGCGCGCAGCAGCCGCGCGCTCCAGTCGGCGAGCAGCCCGCTCTTCTCCTCGTCGGGCACCGTGAACGGGTCGATCTCGTACGCCGACACCCAGGTCTTCTCCGCGTGCACCGGCTCCGCCGCCAGCTCCACCCGCTCGTCGGACCCGGCCGCCGCGATGACCTTCGCGGACAGCCTGGCCATGGCCACCGCCTGGCCCGCCACCCGCGCCGCCGCGTCCATCGTCAGATCGACACCGGACGCGAACCCCCACGACCCGCCGTGCACGACCCGGACCGCGTACCCGAGATCCGTACTGTCCGAAGAGCCCGCGGGCTTGGCGTCCCGCAGCCGCAGGGACGCGTCGCGCACCCGCTCCAGCCGGAAGTCGGCGTGGTCGGCGCCGAGCGCGCGGGCCCTGGCGAGCGCCGCGTCGGCGAGCGCCCGCAGCGGCAGTGCCAGAAATGACTGATCCACCTCATGGGGCACGTCGGCCTCCCCTTCTCACACCCTGTTCACCCTGCCTGCACATGCGATCGCAGTGAATCATGCGCGGTGGACGCCCCGGGGGCGTCATGATTTACCGTCGACGCCCCGAACGGTTCTGTAGGGACCCGACAGGGACCGTACCGAGGCGCTGTCAGAGGCCGATTCCCCACGAACGCGGCCGTACCTATAGGTTTTCAGAGGCCTCCGGAGGTATCCAGAGGTGCCAGACCGCTGAGGAAAGGGTGATCCGTTGAGCCGCTCGGTTCTCGTCACCGGAGGAAACCGGGGCATCGGCCTCGCCATCGCCCGCGCGTTCGCCGAGGACGGCGACAAGGTCGCCGTCACCTACCGCTCGGGGGAGCCGCCGGAGGAACTCGCCAAGCTGGGCTGCCTGGCGGTCCGCTGCGACATCACCGACAGCGAACAGGTGGAGCAGGCCTACAAGGAGATCGAGGAGAAGCACGGTCCCGTGGAGGTGCTGGTGGCCAACGCCGGCGTCACCAAGGACCAGTTGCTGATGCGGATGTCGGAAGAGGACTTCACGTCCGTCCTCGACACCAACCTCACCGGCACCTTCCGTGTGGTCAAGCGTGCCAACCGCGGCATGCTGCGCGCCAGGAAGGGCCGCGTCGTCCTCATCTCGTCCGTCGTCGGGCTGCTCGGCTCCGCGGGGCAGGCGAACTACGCCGCGTCGAAGGCCGGACTCGTCGGGTTCGCGCGCTCCCTCGCCCGTGAGCTGGGTTCACGCAACCTCACCTTCAACGTTGTCGCACCCGGCTTTGTCGACACCGACATGACCAAGGTGCTCAGCGACGAGCAGCGCGCGGGGATCGTCTCGCAGGTGCCGCTCGGCCGCTACGCGAAGCCGGAGGAGATCGCCGCGACGGTGCGGTTCCTCGCCTCCGAGGACGCCTCATACATCACTGGAGCCGTCATTCCCGTTGACGGCGGATTGGGCATGGGTCACTGATCACATGAGCGGAATTCTCGAGGGCAAGCGCATCCTCATCACGGGTGTGCTGATGGAGTCCTCCATCGCGTTCCAGGCCGCCAAGGTGGCCCAGGAGCAGGGTGCCGAAGTCATCCTGACCGCCTTCCCCCGCCCCACGCTGACCGAGCGCATCGCCAAGAAGCTGCCCAAGCCCGCCAAGGTCATCGAGCTGGACGTGACCAGCACCGAGCACCTGAACCGGCTCGAAGAACTGGTACGTGAGGAGCTGGGCAGCCTCGACGGCGTCGTCCACTCCATCGGCTTCGCGCCGCAGGACGCGCTCGGCGGGAACTTCCTCAACACCCCGTTCGAGTCGGTCGCCACGGCGATGCACGTGTCGGCGTTCTCGCTGAAGTCGCTCACCATGGCCTGCCTGCCGCTGATGAGCGAGGGCGGCTCGGTCGTCGGCCTCACCTTCGACGCGCAGTTCGCCTGGCCGCAGTACGACTGGATGGGCCCGGCCAAGGCCGCGCTGGAGGCCACGTCCCGCTACCTCGCCCGTGACCTGGGCAAGCAGAACATCCGCTGCAACCTGATCTCGGCAGGACCGATCGGCTCGATGGCCGCCAAGTCCATCCCCGGCTTCTCGGACCTGGCCCAGGTGTGGGACAACCGCTCCCCGCTGGAGTGGGACATGGCCGACCCGGAGCCGGCCGGCCTCGGTGTCGTCGCGCTTCTCTCGGACTTCTTCCCGAAGACCACCGGCGAGATCGTGCACGTCGACGGCGGCGTGCACATGATGGGCGCCTGAACCCCGCGTACGCGGAGAAGCCGCGTCATCGTCTCCTGGACGATGGCGCGGCTTTTTCGTTCCCGCGGACGTCACCGTGCCCGGCGACGTCACCGTACGTGTTCGTCCGAGTCGAAAAGCGCGGCGATCCCCCGCACACTGAACTCACCGGAGCATTCCGGTCACCACGGGGGAGGAGGTGTGGGTATGCGCACGCTGCGCCGCCGTGCGGCAGCGCTCCTGGCGACCGCGCTGATCACGACGAGCCTCGCGGCCACCTGGGAGGTACGGTCCACCACTCCGGCGTCCGCGTCGGGGCGCGCGGTGGGCGACGACAACAGCGATCACACCGACCGCCGCTTCCTGGCCTCCTGCCGCGTGAAGATCAAGCGCTCGCACGCCACCGCCTTCTGCCACAACCCGTATCCCGTGACCGACCGGGTCGCGCTGCACATCGAGTGCGCGCGCTGGTGGGACGTCGACGCCGACACCGCGCCCGTCGAGGTCCCGCCCGCCGGATACGTCGAACTCACCGACCGGTGCTGGATGGAGATCCACTCCGCGTGGGTCGGCCACGATCCGCTCAGGCCCGTTCGACCAGGCAATTGAGGGCATGGCCCGCGGCCTCGGCCCCCGCGGTTCCGGCGTCGCCCTCCCGGATCGCCGCCACCAGCCTCGCGTGGTCCATGTGGTCCTCGGGCCGCAGCTCATGGCCGACGTCGTCGCGGAGCCTGTCGATCAGCAGACCGCCGAGGTCCGCGTAGAGCGCGGTCAGGACGTCGTTGTGCGAGGCCGACACCACCGCGAGATGCAGGGCCGCGTCCGCCGCGACGAACAGGTCCGCGCTGCCGGTGGCCCACGCCTCCTCACGCCGCGCGAGCAGCGCTTCCAGCTGCCGCAGATCCCGCTCCGTACGGCGCTCCGCCGCCATCCTGGCCGCCGAGGACTCCAGCGTGGAGCGCACCTCCGCGATGTCCCGGTCGGCGGCGCCCGCGAACCTGCGGTGCATCACGCCGGCCAGCTCGCTCGTCGCGACGACGTACGTGCCCGATCCCTGCCGGATGTCCAGCAGCCCGTTGTGTGCGAGCGCGCGCACCGCCTCGCGCACGGTGTTCCGGGCCACGCCCAGCTGCTCGACCAGCTCGGGTTCCGTGGGGATACGCGAACCGACCGCCCATTCGCCGGACGTGATCTGGTTCCGCAGCTCGGTGATCACCTGATCGGAGAGCGCGGAACGCCGGGGTGAGGACAGCGCCATGATGGCTCCTGGAAGAACAGAAAGGGGCGAGGGAGGGCGAGAACAGAGAAGAGCGGGGCGGAAGAGGGTGTGGAACGGAAAGAACCGACGACGATTGGACAACCAATCATCCCATGATTCTATGATGATGCTATGTCCGACGAGACCCAGATCCTGAGCCAGGCCGCCGACACCGAGCCGATACCCGCCGATTCTCCGGCGCCGCGCCGCTCGGTGTGGCTCACCCGGTTCCTCGTCGCGGGGCTCGTCCTCGCCGCCCTCAACCTCCGCCCCGCCATCACCAGCCTCGGCGCCCTGCTCGAAGAGGTACGCGGCGGCCTCCACATGAGCGGCAGCGTCGCCGGGGTCCTCACCTCCGTCCCGCCGTTCTGCTTCGCCCTCTTCGGCTACGCGGCGCCCCGGCTGGCCCGGCGCTTCGGCCCCGGCGCCATCGTCTTCGCGGGCATGCTCGCCATCACGGCCGGGCTGCTGATCCGGCCCTTCATGAACGGCACCGTCGGCTTCCTGGCCGCGAGCGCGCTCGCGCTCGCGGGCATCGCCGTCAGCAACGTACTGATGCCGGTGATCGTCAAGCGTTACTTCCCCGACCGCGTCGGCACCATGACCGGCCTCTACTCCATGGCTCTGGCCCTCGGCACCGCCGCCGCGGCCGCGGTGACCGTCCCCATGACCGAGGCGCTGGGCGGCAGTTGGCGGACGGGCCTCGGCGTCTGGGCGGTGCTCGCCGCCGTCGCCGTACTTCCGTGGCTCGGACTCGTACGCGACCGCAGCGGAGCGGACGAACGGACGCCGCAGACGTCCGCCGTCACCGCGGCCCCGGCCGTCTCCGCGGCCCCCGCGCGTGGTCTCATCCGCAACGGCACCGCCTGGGCACTCGCCTGTTTCTTCGGCCTCCAGGCCACCGGCGCCTACATCACCATGGGCTGGATGCCCCAGAGGTTCCGTGACGCGGGGATCTCCGCCGGCACCGCGGGACTGCTGCTCGCCGTGACCATGGTGATGGGCGTACCGCTGGCCTTCGTCATCCCGCGGGTCGCCACCCGCATGAAGACGCAGGGGCCGATCGCCCTCGTGCTCGCGCTGTGCGGACTGGTCGCCATCGGCGGCCTGTACGCCGCACCCGCCGGCGGCGCCTGGATCTGGGCCGTCCTGCTCGGCATCTCCAACTGCGCGTTCCCGCTGGCCCTCACCATGATCAGCCTGCGGTCGAGCACCGGCGCGGGCGTCGCACGCCTCTCCGCCTTCGCCCAGAGCACCGGCTACCTGATCTCGATCCCGGGACCCCTGCTGGTCGGCGTGCTCTACCAGCACAGCGGCGGCTGGGGACTGCCGCTCGCGTTCATGGCCGCGCTGCTGGTGCCGCAGACGGTCGCGGGCATCATCGCGGGACGGGACCGGACGATCGAGGACGCGCCGGAGATGCGAAACTGAGCGCATGCCAGTCCTTGAACCGAATCCCCAGAACGGCCAGCAGAAGCTGCTCATCGTGTTCGGCACGATCATCGGCATCCTGGTGATCATCAGCATCATCGCCTCCCTCGCCAGTCCGTAATTCTTGGGGCTCGGTTCGCCTCCGGGGCGCTTCGTGCCGGCGCCGACAGCCGACCGTGCTCGGCCGCTCGTTCCTCACGGCCTCCGCGCGCTCTCCTTTTCGGCGCCGACGCGCCCCTTCGGCTCACTCGCCGGGGGGTGCGGAGGTGGAGGGCGGTGACTCACGCGTGATTGTGGGGACGGTCCGTCCCTGCCCTTAGGGGGTTCACCTCAGGGTTACGTGGGTGGGTTACCGGATGGGAACGGCGAACGGAGATCACTAAGTTTGAGGCACACCGAACCTCAGACCCACGGAGGCGGCCATGGCGGCCCCAGCGCGTACCCGGTTCCACCCGCAGTCCAGCGGCCGTGCCGAGGTCCGGTTGCCGTGGTGGGCCGTCGTGCTGCCCTCACTCGCCTTCGCCGCGCTGCTCCTGCTCGTCGTACATCCTTCCCGCGCTCACGCCGCGACGGGAGGCCCCGGCGTCGGCCGGATAGCCGAGCAGGTTCAGCGGACTCTGGCCAGGTGAGGGCCCTCCTTCCGGACCAGCGCCGCGACCGGCGGCTTTGCCGGGGCCGGACGTCGGAGAAGACCGCCAACCCCCTGCGCCCGATGCCGCGTTTCATGCGAAGCTGGAACGTATGAGCGTCGATACACCCCGCAGGATCGCCCTACTCCGGCATGCGAAGGCCGACTGGCCCGAGGTGTCCGACCACGAGCGGCCGCTCGCCGATCGAGGCCGTATGGATGCCCCCGTGGCCGGCCGCCGGCTCGCCGAGACCGGTATCGCCTTTGACCTGGCTCTCTGCTCCACCTCGGCCAGAACCCGCGAAACCTGGAAACTGGCCGTGCACGAGCTGCCGACCCGCCCCAGGACCGTCTACGAGGAGCGGCTTTACGACGCCTCCCTCGGCGACCTTCTCGCGCTGATCAACGAGACGCCCGACGAGGTGAACGATCTTCTCCTCATCGGCCACAACCCCGGTATGCACACGCTCGCCGACGCCCTCTCCGGTGCGGCGGAAGGTGACGCGCTGGCCCGCATGACGCAGGGCGGATTCCCCACCGCCGCGTTCGCGATCGTCGGCTTCGAAGGCGGCTGGAAGTCGGTGGAGCACAAGGTGGGCAGGCTCGTCGACTACTGGGCGCCGCACGACTGACCCGCAACGTTCATGAGACATGAGGAAGGTCCCGGCACCGTGTTGTGCCGGGACCTCTTCGTGTGCCGGGATCGGCTCGCGTCACGCCCAGCGATCTCCGAGCGATCCCCCGAGCGATCTCCGAACCGATCGCCGTCGGCCCGGTCAGTGGTCGTCGGACTCCTCGTAACCGTCGTCCTCGGTGTCCGCCGCCTCGACCTCGTCGCGCGTGATGCCCAGCAGATAGAGAACGGTGTCGAGGAACGGCACGTTCACCGCCGTGTGCGCGGCCTCGCGCACGACCGGCTTGGCGTTGAAGGCCACGCCGAGGCCCGCCGCGTTCAGCATGTCGAGGTCGTTCGCGCCGTCGCCGATCGCGACGGTCTGCGCCAGCGGCACCCCGGCCTCCGCGGCGAACCTGCGCAGCAGCCTGGCCTTGCCCGCGCGGTCCACGATCTCGCCCACCACCCGCCCGGTGAGCTTGCCGTCCACGACCTCCAGGGTGTTGGCGGCGGCGAAGTCGAGCCCCAGCTGCTCCCGCAGGGCATCGGTGACCTGAGTGAACCCGCCGGAGACGACGCCCACTTGATAGCCGAGCCGCTTGAGCGTACGGATCAGCGTGCGGGCGCCGGGAGTGAGCCGTACGTCCGCGCGCACCTTGTCCACAACGGACGCGTCGAGTCCGGCGAGCAGCGCCACCCGCGCGTGCAGCGACTGCTCGAAGTCCAGCTCGCCGCGCATCGCCCGGGACGTCACCTCGGCGACCTCCGCCTCACAGCCCGCGTGGGCCGCGAAGAGTTCGATGACCTCGTCCTGGATCAGCGTCGAGTCGACGTCCATGACGACCAGCCGCCTGGCCCTGCGCTGGAGCCCGGCGGAGACGACCGCCACGTCCACCGCGATCTCGGCGGCGGTGGTCGCCAGCGCGGTGCGCAGCGGTTCGGTCTCCACGCCGGACACCGCGAACTCCACCGCCGTGACGGGGTACTTCGCGAGCCGGAAGATCCGGTCGATGTTCCCGCCGGTCGAGGTGATGCTCGCCGCTATGGTCGCCGTCGACTCCGCCGTCAGCGGGTTTCCCAGCACGGTGACATGCGAACGCCCGCTGCCGCGCGGCCGGTTGTCGCCCGTGCCCGAGATGATCTCGGCCTGGAGCTTGAGCGATTCGGTCCAGCTGTGCACGGTCGCCCGCAGCGCGCCCTCGCCGGCACCGTCCGCGGTCGGCGCGGTCACGAGCACGCACAGGACAATACGGCCACGGGTGACGACCTGCTCGATGTCGATCACATCGACGGAGTAGGCGGCGAGAGTGTCGAAGAGCCCGGCGGTGATCCCGGGACGGTCCTTACCGAAGATCTTGACGAGGAGAGTGGGGACGGCCGCGCTCTGAGGGGACTCAGGGGGCTGAGGGGGCTGCGATGCGCTCATGGTGATTCCACCGTATCGGGCGGCGCCCGTCGACAGGTCGCCCGTACCGCGTACCGGACGCGTCGTCCGGTGTCCTCAGCCGGCCCTGTCGGCCGTGTCCCGCTTCGGCCGTTATCGGAGCCGGGTTCGATTTTCCGTGGAGGGGGCGGGCCTGAAATAGTGCCCCCCGATGTTCGCCATCCCTAGACTCCCTTCGCCGGGGGTACCTCGGGGGAAAACTAGTGGGGCGCGAAGTGCCGGAATTCGTACTGGAATTGAACGGAAGAACCTGGGCGCTCGATCCGTCCAGGTCGTACAGCCTGGGACGCGATCCGCAGGGCGATCTGGTGATCGACGACGCCCGGGTGTCGTGGCGTCACGCCACCGTCACCTGGAGCGGCGGTAGTTGGATCATCGAGGACCACGGCAGCACCAACGGCACCTATGTGCGGGGCCAGCGGGTCCAGCGGACGGACATCGCCGCCGGCACCGCGGTGTATCTGGGCAACGCGACCGACGGTCCCCGTTTGAGCTTCTCGGGCGCGAGCACCGGCGCGTACAGCGCGCAGGGCGCCGGGCCGCAGCAGGGCACTGTCCAGCAGCAGGCCGCCTCGTACCAGGCGGCCGCCCAGGACCGGCAGGCGTCCGCCCCTCCACGGCAGGACTGGCCGCAGCAGGTACAGGAGCCGCACCGGCCGTACGTACAGGAGCCGCACCAGCAGCCGTACGTACCTCACCAGCAGGCGGGTCCCGGCTTCGTCGACCAGGGCGCGGGCGGTGCGGGTGCGGGTGGTCCGGGCGCGGGCGGCGCGGGGGCTGCCGGTGCTCCGTCCGTGTACAGCGACCGCAGTCCTACCACGTTCCATCAGATGTCCCTCGGCCGCATGATGCGCATCGGCCGCGCGCTCGAGAACGAGCTGGTGGTCTCCGATCTCCAGGTCTCGCGCAACCACGCCGAGTTCACGGCCACGCCCGACGGCCGCTTCGAGATCCGGGACCTCGGATCCCACAACGGCACGTACGTCAACGGCCAGGCGATCGCCAAGTCGGGCACCGCGCTCATCGGCCCCGGCGACATCGTCGGCGTCGGCCACTCGACCTTCCGCCTCGTCGGCGACCGGCTCGAAGAGTTCGTCGACACCGGCGAGGTCACGTTCTCCGCCCGCCACCTCACGGTGACGGTCGACGGCGGCAAGCAGATCCTCAAGGACGTCTCCTTCGGCGTCCCGGAGAAGTCGCTGATAGGTGTCATCGGCCCGTCGGGATCCGGGAAGTCGACGCTGCTCAAGGCGCTCACCGGATACCGTCCCGCCGACCAGGGCGATGTCCTCTACGACAACAGGAATCTGTACAAGCAGTTCGCCGAGCTGCGCCAGCGCATCGGTCTGGTTCCGCAGGACGACATCCTGCACAAGGAGCTGACCGTCAGGAAAGCGCTCAGGTACGCGGCCAAACTCCGCTTCCCCGGCGACACCGCGGAGACCGAGCGCGAGTCACGGATCGACGAGGTGCTGCGCGAGCTGAAGCTCGACGTCCACAAGGACAAGAAGGTCTCCTCCCTCTCCGGCGGCCAGCGCAAACGCGTCTCCGTGGCCCTGGAGCTGCTGACCAAGCCGTCGCTGATCTTCCTGGACGAGCCGACCTCCGGCCTCGACCCCGGGATGGACCGCGATGTCATGCAGCTGCTGCGCGTCCTGGCCGACGACGGACGCACCGTCCTGGTCGTCACCCACTCCGTGGCGGAGCTGGCGATCTGCGACAAGCTGCTCGTGATGGCCCCCGGCGGCTCCGTGGCGTACTTCGGCCCGCCGGGGGAGGCGCTGAACTTCTTCGGCTACACCAGCTGGGCGGATGTCTTCTCGGCCTTCGAGAACTACCGCGACTACGACTGGGCGGGCCGCTGGCGCGGCTCGCAGCACTACCAGATGTACGCCGCGGACATCGACTCCGTCGCGCCGCAGTCCGTCACGATGCCGACCCCCCGGCAGATGCGGACGAAGCCGCAGAGCTGGGGCAACCAGCTGCTGACGCTGATCCGCCGCTACGTCTCGGTGATCGCCTCCGACAAGGGTTTCCTCGGCCTCATGCTGCTGCTGCCCGCGATCCTCGGCGGTGTCAGCGCGGTCATCCCGGCGAAGTTCGGACTCGTCGAGCCGGACCCGCCCAACCGCTTCAACAGCAGCGCCGGAATGATCATGATGGTCCTGGTGGTCGGCATCTGCTTCGCCGGCTCGGCCAACTCCGTACGTGAGCTGATCAAGGAGCGGGTGATCTACGAACGGGAACGGGCCACCGGCCTCTCCCGCACCGCGTACCTGATGTCCAAGGTGATCGTGCTCGCCGTGATCACGGCCTTCCAGTCGGTCATCATCTGCGCCATCGCCTTCTCCGTCCGCGAGCTGCCGGAAGAGGGGCTGATCACCCAGCCGGCCGTCGAGCTGTGCCTGGCGGTCATCGCCATGGGCTTCACGGCGATGATGTTCGGCCTGATCATCTCCTCGCTGGTCAGGACCGCCGAGAAGACCATGCCGCTCCTCGTGATGTTCGCGATCATCCAGCTGGTGTTCACCGGCACGCTCTTCCAGGTCTTCGGCAAGCCCGGCCTTGAGCAGTTCGCCTGGCTGATGCCGTCCCGCTGGGCCCTCGGCGCGACGGGCGCGACACTCGACCTGGCGCACCTCATGCCGCCGTGGGACCAGGAGAAGCCGGACACGCTCGACCCGCTCTGGACGCACACCGCGGGCCAGTGGGGCGTGGACATGCTCGTACTGATCGTGATCGGCGTGCTCTGCGGCTTCGTCGTGGCCCGGCTGCTGCGCCGCCACGAGCCCGAGGTCATGCGCAAGTAACGGCACGACAGGCGCGAACGCCGGAGGGCGGCACCCCGAGTGGGGTGCCGCCCTCCGGCGTTCGGACGTGCCGGCTCAGTAGGCGCTGTTGACGTTGTCCATGGAGCCGTACTTGTCGGCGGCGTAGTTGCACGCGGCGACGATGTTGGCGACCGGGTCGTAGATGTTGTGCGACGTTCCGGCAACGTGGTACGTGGCGAACGTCGGCGGTATGACCTGGAGCAGGCCCTTCGACGGGATGCCGTTCTTGGCGTTGATGTCCCAGTTGTTGATGGCGTTCGGGTTGCCGGAGGACTCGCGGATGATGTTGCGGTGCAGGCCCTCGTAGGAACCCGGGATGCCGTGCTTCTTCATGATGCTGAGGGACTCGCGGATCCAGCCGTCGAGGTTGTTCGCGTATACCGGCGCGCGGTGGGCGGCGCGGCTCACGGTGGCCTTGGCCTTCGCGCGCTCCTTCGCGGCAGCGGCGGCCTTGGCCTTCGCGACGGCCTGGGCCTTCTCGGCGGCCTTCGCCTTGGCCTGCGCGGTGGCGGCGGAGGCGGCCTTGGCCTTGGCCTCGGCGGCCGTCTCGGCCTTCTTGGCGGCCTTCGCGGCGACGCTGGCCTTGGCGGCCTTCGCGACGGCGGCGGAGTGCGCCTTGGAGGAGACCTCAGCGGTGGTGAACTGCTTGGCGACGCTCTTGTGAGCGGCCTGCGCCGGGCTGCCCGCGGCGGTGGTGAAAGCAACCGGGGCGGTCGCGGCGGTGGTGTGCGGCTTTGCTTCGGCGGACGCGCTGCTGCCCGGAGTCAGGGAGAACGCGAGGGACGCGGTGGCGACTGCGGCGGTGGCGCCGATGATCGAAACCTTGTGAGTCTTGTTCAGACGGAAACCAGGGGTGCGTGACGCGAACATAGAGACGTACCTCTTCGAATAGCGGGAGTCGCGAGTGCCGGGTGGCGGGTGCCTCTCGGCGGCGACATCGCAATTCTTAGCTCTCGCAAAATCCTGAGGCAAAGGTGTGACGTACGACCTCAGGTAGTGGCGCGGGGAGCGATATGGGCACTTTGCCACCCCCTTATGCGGTGATCACACCGTTGTGTCCGATCGACTAGGCGCCTTCGTAGATGACGAAGGTCCTATGCCCGGGCTCACATCGGGGAGGTAACAGACTCACCATGTGTTGCTTGTGCAATGCATAGGGTGACCGAATTATTGCGTTTGATGGCTGATGGGTGGTTTAGGTTGATCTGAACCTGTTGTCGCAGGTCAGCGCACCTGCCGACGGACGCGAGGTTCCGAACCGCCGCGTGGCTCGGGGATCGCCGCCGGGCGCGTGAGGGTGGACGCCGTACGACGCCTTGGGCCTAGGCCCATCGGTCCTGGTCGTGGCCATCCCTGGGCCGATACCGCGCACCGCGCCCGCCGGTACGGTGGCGCTCATGAGCCACCGACCGAGTTCCGGCCTCGCGGCCGTGAGCACCGCGCTGCTCGCGATGAGCAGGCGACTGGAGGTGCGCGACGTCCTCAAGACGATCGTCGCCTCGGCCCGCGAGCTGCTCGACGCCGAGTACGCGGCGCTCGGCGTCCCGGACGACCACGGCGGCTTCGCCCAGTTCGTCGTGGACGGCGTCAGCGACGAACAGTGGAAGGCCATCGGTCCGCTGCCCCGCCAGCACGGCATCCTCGCCGCGATGCTCCACGACGAGAAGCCCCAGCGCCTCGCGGACGTACGCGAGGACCCGCGCTTCGGGGGCTGGCCGTCCGCCCACCCCGAGATGTCCGACTTCCTGGGCGTGCCCGTCCGAGACGGCGACGAGACCATCGCCACGCTCTTCCTCGCGAACAAACGCTGCCCCGGGCCGCCGTCCGCGCGCGGAGCCGGCTGCGGCTTCAGTGAGGAGGACGAAGAACTCCTCTCGATCCTCGCCCAGCACGCCGCGATCGCCCTCACCAACGCCCGGCTGTACGAACGCAGCCGGGAACTCACCATCGCCGAGGAACGCTCACGCCTCGCCCATGAGCTGCACGACTCCGTCAGCCAGAAGCTCTTCTCCCTGCGGCTGACGGCCCAGGCGGCGGCCGCCCTCGTCGACCGCGACCCGGTCCGCGCCAAGGACGAACTCCAGCAGGTCGCCGAGCTGGCGGCCGAGGCCGCGGACGAGCTGCGCGCCGCGGTGGTGGAGCTGCGCCCCGCCGCCCTCGACGAGGACGGCCTCGTCAACACGCTCCGCACCCACCTCCAGGTCCTCGACCGCGCGCACACCGCGCGCGTCACCTTCGACAGCTGCGGGATACGGGCCCTCCCCGCCGCCCAGGAGGAAGCGCTGCTGCGCGTGGCCCAGGAGGCGCTGCACAACGCGCTCCGCCACTCCGGCGGCGACCGCGTCGACGTCACACTCGCCCGCCGCGGCCAGGGCGCGGTCCTCAGCGTCACTGACAACGGCAAGGGCTTCGAACCCCGCACGGTCCGCCGCGCCGGCCGCCACCTCGGCCTGGTCTCCATGCGCGACCGCGCGAACGGCGTCGGCGGCAGCCTCGACGTCACCTCGGCGCCCGGAGCGGGCACCACGATCGAGATGGAGGTGCCCGGTGGCTGACAAGACCATCCGTGTGCTGTTGGTGGACGATCACCAGGTGGTGAGGCGCGGCCTGCGGACGTTCCTGGAGGTCCAGGGCGACATCGAGGTCGTGGGAGAGGCGTCCGACGGGGAAGAGGGC
Source organism: Streptomyces sp. NPDC088725 (assembly GCF_044751305.1). Classification (NCBI taxonomy): domain Bacteria; kingdom Bacillati; phylum Actinomycetota; class Actinomycetes; order Kitasatosporales; family Streptomycetaceae; genus Streptomyces; species Streptomyces sp. NPDC088725. Next base: position 9,027 of record NZ_JBIVLO010000002.1, on the reverse strand, counting down.
GTGGCCCGCGCCGAGGAGCTGCGCCCCGACGTCGTCCTGATGGACATCAAGATGCCGGGCACCGACGGCATCGAGGCGCTGCGCAGGCTCCGTGAACTCGCCAACCCGGCGAAGGTGCTGATCGTGACCAGCTTCACGGAACAGCGCACAGTGGTGCCCGCGCTGCGCGCCGGCGCGTCCGGATACGTATACAAGGACATCGACCCCGAGGCGCTGGCCGGTGCCATCCGCTCCGTCCACGCCGGGCACGTTCTCCTCCAGCCGGAGGTCGCGGGCGCCCTGCTGGCCCAGGACGTCCCCACCTCCGGCAGGAGCGGCGGTACGTCGCTCACCGAGCGGGAGCGGGAAGTGCTCAGCCTGATCGCCGACGGGCGCTCCAACCGGGAGATCGCCCGGGCCCTGGTCCTCTCCGAGAAGACGGTCAAGACACACGTCTCGAACATCCTGATGAAACTGGACCTCGCGGACCGCACGCAGGCCGCGCTGTGGGCCGTACGGCACGGGATCGCGGACTGACCTGCTGACCGGCTGACCTGCCCGAACCGGCCGGACCCGACGGAAGGCGCCCGACTGGGCAGGTGGAAACGGAACGTCGTCTTCCGGTCTGAGATTCATACCGTCGGGTGTATGTCACCCACACGGCGCATCCTGAACGCTGCCCGGGCGTTCTTCAGGGCGAGCTGCGGCGCACCGCCAAGGCCCTTGTGAAGAGGATGAGAAATGAACAACCTTAAGAAGGCCGCTGCCCTCACGATGATCGCCGGTGGCATCGTCGCCGCCGGAGCCGGCGCCGCGTCCGCCACCACCGGCCCGAGCGCCCTGGCCGAGGGCCAGGCCGTCCACTCCCCGGGCATCGTCTCCGGCAACACGATCCAGGCCCCGGTCCACGTCCCGGTCAACGTGACCGGCAACACGGTGAACGTGATCGGCCTGCTGAACCCGGCCTTCGGCAACCACTCCGTGAACCACTGATTTTTTAGAGGCTCGGTTCGCCTCCGGGGTGCTTTGTGGCCGGCGCCACAGCCGCCCCTTTTCTTGGGGCTCGGTTCGTCTCCGGAGCGCTTTGTGTCGGCGCCGACAGCCGACCGTGCTCGGCCGCTCGTTCCTCGCGGCCTCCGCGCGCTCTCCTTTTCGGCGCCGACGCGCCCCTTCGGTTCACTCGCCGGGGGCGTGGGGCGGCCCGCGTCGAGTCGTCCGGGGCGCTCCGGAGGACTCTGTCGGTGACCGCGCTCGCGTCCCTCCACGTACGCGTTGTGCGCTCCGGCCCGCACCTGCCGCGCCGCCTCACGCCCGTCGGCTCACTCGCCGAGGAGTGTGAGGCGGGGCCGGTTCTGGCGGAGCCCCGGCCGGCGGCTACGTGTTGTACGACACGCAGCCGCCGGCCGGTGTGCCACCTCACGCGCCACGGCTCATTCGCCGGGGGCGTGAGGTGCGCCACGTCGGACCCGCCCTACCGGAGCCCGCGCTCGCGTTCCTCCACGTACGCGTTGTACGACGCCACCTGCGCACGCCGTGCCACGCGCTCCACCGGCCGCAGCGCCTCGCCCCGAGCCGCCATCTCCGACGCGCTCACCGCGCCGCCGTGCCCGTGCTCGTACGCCAGTGAGATCAGCAGCCCCACGCGCTGCGCCAGTTCCAGCACCCGTACCGCCCGGGGCGGATAGCCCGGCGCCAGCACCTCGCGCCCGCGCTCCGACCTCGCCCGGTACGCGTCCAGCGCCGCCGCGGCCACCGGGCCCGAACCCGCGACGTCCAGCCTCGACAGCACTTCCGTCGCGTCCCGCAGTGCCTCGGCGAGTTCCCGTTCGGCCTCCCCGAGTGACGGCACGTCGGCCGGCGGCGCCTCCCGTACCGGCAGGCAGTGCCAGACCACCTCGACGTGCAGATCGCCGTCCGGGCCCACCTCCGACACCTCAGGGACCAGGCCGTACGGCGCCCCCGCGGCGACCACGGCCTCCTCGGCCTCCAGCGCCCTGGCGTTGAACTCAGGAGGACCGCTGAGGCCCAGCGGATGGCCGGGTGCGGGCAGCGCGATCCGGTAGCCGGTCACCCCGAGCGTCCGCAGCCGCCCCAGCGCCAGCGTGAGCCCCACGGGCCCCGCCTCGCCCGGCAGCCCCTCCACCCGGTGCACCGCGTCGTCACCGACTATGGCGATCACGGCGTCGTCCGGCGATACAAACCCGGCCAACAGGGCATTTCCCCAAGCGGCCAACAGTCCTGAACGTGGTTGCGAAAGCATGGCACCAGCCTAGGGAACGGACCTCAGGGCCGGACCACTCCGCCGGTGGCGTAGGTTTTATCCGGGACCCGCGCCTACAGGCGCTCCCGAAACTCAAGCCGATTGCATGGGGAGACAACGCGCTCATGAGCGATGTACTGGAGCTGGTGGACGTATCCGTGGTCCGCGACGGACGTGCTCTGGTGGACGATGTCTCCTGGTCGGTCAAGGAGGGGGAACGCTGGGTGATCCTCGGCCCCAACGGCGCCGGCAAGACCACTCTCCTCAATCTCGCGTCCAGCTACCTCTACCCGACCACCGGCAAGGTGAGCATCCTCGGCGAGCAGCTGGGCAAGGTGGACGTCTTCGACCTCCGCCCCCGTATCGGCGTGGCGGGCGTCGCCATGTCCGAGAAGCTGCCCAAGCGCCAGACGGTCTTCCAGACCGTGCTCACGGCCGCGTACGGCATGACCGCGACCTGGAACGAGGACTACGACGAGGTCGACGAGCAGCGCGCCCGCGCGTTCCTCGACCGGCTCGGCATGACCGAGTTCCTCGACCGCAAGTTCGGCACGCTCTCCGAGGGTGAGCGCAAGCGCACCCTGATCGCCCGCGCGATGATGACCGACCCCGAGCTGCTGCTCCTGGACGAGCCCGCCGCGGGACTCGACCTCGGCGGCCGCGAGGACCTCGTACGCCGCCTCGGCCGTCTCGCCCGTGACGAGTACGCCCCGTCCATGATCATGGTCACGCACCACGTCGAGGAGATCGCTCCCGGCTTCACCCACGTCCTGATGATCCGCCAGGGCAAGGTGCTCGCCGCAGGACCGATGGAGACGGAACTGACCTCACGCAACCTCTCCCTCTGCTTCGGCCTCCCGCTCGTCGTCGAACGCACCGGCCAGCGCTGGACCGCGCAGGGCCTGCCTCTCAAGTGAGCTGATCCCTCACCGGTGTCCCGCCGTTCAAACCCTCACGTCCCCAAGTGCCCCGAACCACAAGTGTCCTGATCTCGCCCCTGTCCCGACCGGGACCGCCGGACCTACCATGACCGTGTGGAAATCGACGCATGGGTGTGGTGGCTGATCGGCGCGGTCGGTCTTGGTATCCCGCTCGTCGTGACGGCGATGCCCGAGTTCGGGATGTTCGCCGTCGGGGCGGTCGCGGGAGCCGTCGTCGCGGCGCTCGGCGGCGGAGTCGTGGCCCAAGTCCTCGTCTTCGCCGTGGTGTCCGTCGCACTCATCGCCGTCGTGCGTCCCATAGCGGCGCGGCAGAGAAGCAAAACCCCCGGTGCCACCACGGGAATTGACGCGCTCAGAGGCCGCCAGGCCGTCGTCCTGGAGCGAGTCGACCGAAGCGGCGACGGCCGGATCAAGCTGGCCGGAGAGATCTGGTCCGCCCGCTCGTACGACGCGGATCAGGCGTTCGAGCCCGGCCAGGAGGTCGACGTCGTGGAGATCGACGGCGCGACGGCTGTCGTCATGTGAGCCAACCTCGGCGAACGGCCCCCGAACACACCTCAGTTCTGGGAAACTCGATCATCACAACATCCGGCAGCGAAGGGCCCGAAGGAACGCGATGCCATCAATCATCATCGTCCTGGTCATTCTGGTGGTGCTTGTATTCATCGCCCTGATCAAAACGATCCAGGTGATCCCGCAGGCAAGTGCCGCCATCGTCGAACGGTTCGGCCGCTACACCCGCACGCTCAACGCGGGCCTGAACATCGTGGTCCCGTTCATAGACTCCATCCGCAACCGCATCGACCTGCGAGAACAGGTCGTCCCGTTCCCGCCCCAGCCGGTGATCACGCAGGACAACCTGGTCGTCAACATCGACACCGTCATCTACTACCAGGTGACCGACGCCAGGGCGGCCACCTACGAGGTCGCCAGCTACATCCAGGCGATCGAGCAGCTGACCGTCACCACCCTGCGCAACATCATCGGCGGCATGGACCTGGAGCGGACCCTCACCTCCCGCGAGGAGATCAACGCGGCCCTGCGCGGCGTCCTCGACGAGGCCACCGGCAAGTGGGGCATCCGCGTCAACCGCGTCGAGCTGAAGGCCATCGAGCCGCCCACCTCCATCCAGGACTCGATGGAGAAGCAGATGCGCGCCGACCGTGACAAGCGCGCCGCGATCCTCACCGCGGAAGGCATCCGGCAGTCACAGATCCTCACCGCGGAGGGCGAGAAGCAGTCCGCGATCCTCCGCGCCGAAGGTGAGTCCAAGGCCGCGGCGCTGCGCGCGGAGGGCGAGGCCCAGGCGATCCGTACGGTCTTCGAGTCGATCCACGCGGGCGACCCGGACCAGAAGCTCCTCGCCTACCAGTACCTCCAGATGCTCCCCAAGATCGCCGAAGGCGACGCCAACAAGCTCTGGATCGTGCCCAGCGAGATCGGCGACGCCCTCAAGGGTCTCAGCGGGGCCTTCGACAACCTCGGCACCGGAGTACCGGGATTCAACACCGCCAAGGAACAGCGCCAGGACACCCCGCTCGACTGACACACCGGGCCCTTCGTGCATGATCGAGGCGTCTACGGCACCGATCCACGCACGAAGGGCTCACCGTGACCATCTGGGAGATGCTCGCCGTCTTCGCGGCGGGTGTCAGCGCCGGCACGATCAACACCATCGTCGGTTCCGGCACGCTGATCACCTTCCCGGTGCTGCTGGCGACGGGCCTCCCACCCGTCACCGCCACCGTCTCCAACGCGCTCGGCCTGATACCGGGCGCCGTCAGCGGAGCCATCGGCTACCGCGCGGAACTCGCGGGTCAGCGCCGCCGCATCCTGCGCCTGGGCGGTGCGGCCGTCGTCGGAGGTCTCAGCGGAGCGGTACTGCTGCTCACCCTGCCCTCGACGGCGTTCGAGACGATCGTCCCGATCCTGGTCGGCCTCGCGCTCGTCCTCGTGATCCTGCAGCCGAGACTCGCCAGGGTCGTCCAGGCCAGGCGCGAGAAGAAAGGCACCCGGAGCCGCCCCGACGGCGGTCCGCTCCTGTTCACCGGACTGCTGCTCGCCAGCGTCTACGGCGGCTACTTCACCGCGGCCCAGGGGATCATCTACCTCTCCCTGATGGGCATGCTGCTCGACGACTCGATGCAGCGCCTCAACGCCGTCAAGAACGTCCTCGCCGCCATCGTGAACAGCATCGCGGCGCTCTTCTTCCTCTTCGTCGCCGACTTCGACTGGACCGTCGTCCTGCTCATCGCCGTCGGCTCCGCGCTCGGCGGCCAGATCGGGGCCAGGGCCGGCCGCCGCCTCCCGCCGAAGGCGCTGCGCGTCCTGATCGTGGTGGTCGGCACGGCTGCCATCGTGCAGCTGCTGCTCCGCTGAGCCGCACGCCGACGGCGGCGGCCGGCGGTACGGACGTCACCGCACGGACCTACTGCGGACGTCCGCTCACGCGGCCGGCTGCACGCCCGCCAGCCACGGAGGCAGATCCGACCGCTCGTCCGACCGCAGCGCGAGCAGCATGGCGTCCGCGGGGGACGGTACGTACGGCTCGCTCAACAGCGGCATTCCCGCCTGCTCCGGCGTACGGTCCGCCTTGCGGTGGTTGTCCTCCGCGCAGGAAGCGACGGTATTCAGCCAACTGTCGGCACCTCCGCGCGACCTGGGCACCACATGGTCCACCGTCGTCGCCCGCCTGCCGCAGTAGGCGCACCTGTACTGGTCCCGTATCAGAACGCCCCGCCTCGACCACGGCGCTTGTCTTCGGAACGGAACCCTGACGAACCGGCAGAGCCTGATCACCCGGGGCACCGGCAACTCCACCGCGGCCGCGCGGACACGGAGATCGGGATGAGCCTGCTCGACGACGGCCTTGGCCTGCAGCACCAGCACCACCGCGCGGTTGAGAGTCACCGTCGACAGCGGCTCGAAGCTCGCATTCAGCACCAGTGTGTCCCGCATCCCGCCCACCTCCCGTGTGCCGGCCCAGGTCCTCACGGCGGGCTCTGGGCTTGGATCAACTGTGGCCGGGCGCGCCGAGAGGGACAACACAATAAAAAATGCCCTGCTCTGATCTCTCCAAGACCAGGGCAGGGCAAACAACCGGCGAACGCTCAGCTCTCCGCGGGAGCCGCGTACTCCCCGATGAGCTGTGCGCGCGCCAGTGTGTGGAACCGCAGGTTGAAGCCGACGAAAGCGGGCGTCGCTTCGCTGTCGGGGCCCAGCTGTTCCGTGTCCACCGCGTACACGGTGAACACGTAGCGGTGCGCGGGGTCCCCGGCGGGCGGCGCGGCGCCGCCGAAGTCCTTCGTCCCGTAGTCGTTACGTGCCTGAACGGCGCCCGTGGGCAGTCCGTCGAACGCCCCGGTGCCCGCGGCCACGGGAAGCTCCGTGACCGACGCCGGGATGTCGAAGAGCACCCAGTGCCAGAAACCGCTGCCGGTGGGCGCGTCGGGGTCGAAGCACGTCACGGCGAAGCTCTTGGTCTCCGGGGGAAAACCCTCCCACCGCAGCTGCGGCGAGGTGTTCCCGGCGGCGTAGACCTGGGCGTCCTTCAGTACCGCACCCGGCGCGACGTCTTCGCTCACCACGGTGAACGAGGGCACCTGCGGATGGAAGTCATGAGGGAGCGGAGCCCTCTTTCCGTCGGTCACGTCTGAACCTTCCGATCGGCTGTCTTGCTGTCCGGCTGTCGTGCTTGCCGGACCGAGCCTACTGGCGGGAGGGTGGAATGGATCTTCGGGCTAGAACCAGTTGCGGCGGCCGCCTTCTTTGGCGAGCCACTCGTTGAGGAATCCGGGCCAGTCCGTGGCGTGGAAGTCGTTGAGGCCCACCGCGAAGGACCTGAAGGAGTCGCTGCCCTCGCTGAAGATGCCCGGCTTCTTGTCCATCTCCAGGATGACGTCCATCTCGCGGTCGTCCGCGATGAAGCTCAGCTCGACCTGGTTGAGGCCGCGGTACTGCGGCGGCGCGAAGAACTCGATCTCCTGGTAGAACGGCAGCTGCTGACGCGTCCCGCGGATGTGCCCGCGCTCCATGTCCGCGGACTTGAAGCGGAAACCCAGGTGGATGAACGCGTCGAGGATCGCCTGCTGGGCCGGCAGCGGGTGGACGTTGACCGGGTCCAGGTCACCGGAGTCCAGCGCCCTCGCGATGCCCAGCTCCGTCGTCAGACCGATGTCCATCCCGCGCAGTTGCTGCCCGTCGATGGCCGTGACGGGCGTCTCCCACGGGATCTCCAGACCGAACGGCACCACATGCACCGCGCCGGGCTGCACCTCGAAGGCGCCGCCGAGCTGCTGCTGGCCGAAATTGATGGTCTGCTTCAGTTCCTGGTCGGTGGTCTCGACCTCGACGCGGGCCTGGAGGCCGACGGTCAGCCCCTCGATCTGCTGGCTCACGGATCCGCCCTGGATCCGCACCTCGCCCTGAACGACCCCGCCCGGTACGACATTCGACTCGGTCAGCTCGGTCTCCACAGTCGCACCACCGGCGCCCATGCTCGCGAGCAGTCTCTTGAAGCCCATGTTCACTCCTCCTAGGTCCTGACCTCTACATACGCGCCACGACCGTAGTCGGTTCCCCGCTACGCTCGGACGCCATGACCGAGAACCCCGACCACGTGCCGCTGCCCCGGGAGTTCTTCGACCGGCCCGTCCTCGACGTCGCCCCGGATCTCCTGGGCCGCACGCTGGTACGCACCACTGACGAGGGTCCGATCGAGCTGCGCCTCACCGAAGTCGAGGCGTACGCGGGCGAGACCGACCCCGCCTCCCACGCCTTCCGCGGACGCACGGCCCGCAACGGTGTGATGTTCGGTCCGCCCGGACACGCCTACGTCTACTTCACGTATGGCATGTGGCACTGCTTGAACCTGGTGTGCGGCCCGGAAGGCCGTCCGAGCGGGGTCCTGCTGCGGGGAGGCGAGATCGGGGCAGGTGTGGAACACGCCAGGAAGCGCCGGCACTCGGCCCGCCACGACAGGGAACTGGCCAGGGGTCCGGCACGGCTGGCGACGGCCCTGGGCGTCGACCGGGCCCTGGACGGTGCGGATGTGTGCGCGGGTCCCGGCGAACCGCTGTCCGTACTGACGGGGACGCCGGTACCGGCCGGCCGGATCCGCAGCGGTCCGCGTACGGGAGTGGGCGGCGACGGCGCGCTGCACCCCTGGCGGTTCTGGATCGACGGCGATCCGTCGGTGAGTCCTTACCGTGCCCACGTTCCCCGGCGTCGACGAACTTGACTCATACCGTTCATCCGCCTAACGTAGCCCGAGCCGCTTGACACGGGTCCTGCTGTTCAGCAGCTTCCGAAGCGGCCATCCACTACCTTGACGACGAACCCCAACGGGTGCGTATTTCGGCATGCCGGAATATAAGCCCGACGACTCAATTATGAGCCGGGTGGGAAATCGGTTAAAGTAGTGAACAGCCGAAAGGCGAAAGGCCAATCCAAAGGCCATCGGATTTCACCGGGCAGAACAGCCCAACGGAATCTGATAGAGTCGGAAACGCCGGAAAGGGAAACGCGAAAGCGAGGACCTGGAAAGCAAGCCCCGCTGACTGGGGATCGGATACGGAAAGCATCTGATAGAGTCGGGAACACGAAGTACAGCACAGCGAAAAACACAAAGAAGTACCGAAGGGAAAGCCCGGAGGGGCCCGAGAGGGAACCGAAGGAAGCGTCCGTTCCTTGAGAACTCAACAGCGTGCCAAAAATCAACGCCAGATATGTTGATACCCCGACCTACCCGCATGGGTGGGTTGAGGTTCCTTTGTAGTAAACACAGCGAGGACGCTGTGAATCACCGGTCTTATTCCGATCGGTGGTTCCGCTCTTGTGATGTGTCTG